>JAZUCV010000044.1:0-24538 GCA_045639285.1 Tidjanibacter sp. | reverse complement strand
GAACAACTCCTTGGCTCACAGAACGACATGGCTACGATCCGACTTTCCCGCTTTTTATAAAAAGCGGGGAAAGGACTATCTAATCCTATCGAGGGATTTGATAAGTTCTTGGTCTTTGATTATGCCGCGGATGGCGAGTATCACGAGGATAAAGGCTATTGCGGGGAAGATGATGGTGATGTTTTTATCTGCCACGAGTCCTGCGAAACTTTCGCGCATACCGTTTGTTACGCGTGCGGTGTAGACTATCGAGAATATCTGTGCTCCGAGCAGCAGCACGAGCTCTGCGAAGCAGAGGCGAATCTGCAACCAACGGTTCTTGAATAGCCAGATGGTGACGAAGGGGAGCAGTGTGCAGATGGCGAGCAGTGCGCCTATGTATATCAGGTCGAGTGTTCTGAGTGCCTCCTCGCCGCTTGTTGTGGTGAAGGTCACCATAGGTAGGATGGTGGCGAGTGCCATCAGTACGGTGGCTGCCAACAGGTAAAGTGTCTGTACTCTCTGTAACATATTTTTGTCTTGTTTTTTACGGGGTTATTCTCTGTCTTTCTGTTCTATGCGCTCGTCTACGAGGTAGTTGTTTCTCACGGGCGAGTTTCGGTTTATGAGTTCGCCGAGGAATCCTGCCAGGAAGAGCATTGCTCCCAATACCACTGCCAGTAGTGCGAGGTAGAATAGGGGCATATCGGCCACTGCACGGTAGGGCAGATGTCGTGCCTGCTTGATAAGTTTGTCGGCTATGATCCACACTGTCGCGCCACCTCCGAAGAGGAACATAAGCGTTCCGAGGCCTCCGAAGAAGTACATCGGGCTGCGTCCGAAGTGGGATATGAAGCTGACGGTGATAAGGTCGAGATATCCTTTCAGCATACGCGACAGACCATATTTCGTGTAGCCATATTTGCGTGGGTAGTGCTCTACGTCCTTCTCGCCTATGCGCTTGAAGCCTGCTCTGCGTGCCAGGATGGGGATGTAGCGATGCATCTCGCCATACACCTCGATACTCTTGATTACCTTCTTGCGATAGGCCTTCAGTCCGCAGTTGAAGTCGTGGAGCTTTATGCCCGACACTACACGACAGGTGGCGTTGAAGAACTTGCTTGGCAGACGTTTGCCCAGCGGGTCGTGGCGTTTGCGCTTCCAGCCCGATACCATATCGTAGCCCTCCTCGGTAATCATACGGTAGAGTGCGGGTATCTCGTCTGGCGAGTCTTGCAGATCGGCATCCATAGTTATCACCACCTCACCATCGGCAGCCTCGAAGCCTGCGTAGAGTGCGGCACTCTTGCCATAGTTGCGACGGAAGCGGATGGCGCGGATTGTGGTGTTCTCGGCTGCCAATCGCTCGATTACCTCCCACGACGAGTCGCTGCTTCCATCATCTATGAAGAGCATCTCGTAGGAGTAGCCACCGGCAGCCATCACGCGACCCACCCAAGCCACCAACTCGGGCAGCGATTCCTCCTCGTTGTAGGTAGGAACAATAACTGATATATCTATTTTGTTACTCATCTTTCTCTTCATCTGCGGGTTTGCTCTCCTCAGCGGGTGCGGGTGTGGCGAAGATATCGGGACGACGAATTGTCAGCGAGCATACGAAGATACCGATAAATCCACCCACCAACAGATTAGCGAAGGTATTGCTGAAGATGAGGGTGAAGGGGCTCATCATCGACTTCACCATAGTATCATAGAAGGTATCTACCTGCTCGGCTGGCAACATACTCTCATAGATAACCATCATCTCGTTCACCTGGTCGTAGATCTGGTCGGTCATAAAGAAGTTGTTGACGATTGCCGAGTAGAGGCCTGTGATGACGCCTGTGAAGAGCATCATTGCAAAGACAAAACTCATACCCTTGCCGTAACTGAATCCCTGTGCGGGGTCAGCGTATGAGGCCACCTTGCGGCAAAGTGCATATAGAAGTATTACTAATGTAACAAAACTTAAAATACCAATTAACGAAGCAGCCTTGGTGTGGTCTGCCGCCAGGAGCGACTGCTGCAACAACGCAAATGCCGAGCGCACCAAGCCAATCAATGTACCCCCTTTCAGGGCCTCAAACCAAAAAAGTCTTCTGTCCATATCTTTGTTTTACATTTTTTGTTTTACCAAACAAGTTCTCCGCCACCCTCGCGTAACACCTCCGGCTCCTCATCGGTCAGGTCAACCAATGTTGTGGGGATGAGCGACCCATAACCACCATCTACCACTACATCAACCGTGCCCTCGTAACGCTCCTCAATCAATTCGGGGTCGGTGGTGTACTCTAACACCTCGTCATCGTCTTTTACGGATGCCGACACCATAGGACACTCCAACGCCTCCAAAATCGCCATAGCGATAGAGTTGTCGGGTACGCGTATGCCTATCGTTTTGCGCTTGCCGAGTATCTTGTCGGGTACGCGGCTCGACGCTTCGAGGATAAAGGTAAAGGGGCCGGGGAGGTTGCGTTTGAGGATTTTGAATTGGGGGTTGCTCACTCGCGCCAATTCGGATATCTCGCTAAGGCTACGGCACACGACTGTCAGTCGGTCATCGCTCTTGCCACAAATCTGTTTGAGCCTTGTGACTGCCTTGCCACTCTGCATCGAACAACCTAACGCATAAACACCATCGGTAGGGTAGATGATTACGCCACCATCACGCAGGCACTTCACCACGCGCTCCACCTCACGAGGTGAGGGGTTGTTCTCGTAGATTTTCAGCAACATAGCCTTTAATAGTAGTTACAAAAAAAGGGTAAGCTACTTATATCGCACCGCTACAACCACCTACCCTTGCTCTCTTCCAAGCCTGGGGGATTCAGCAGGAGCTGGTCGTATAAGACTTACCCGAGGTGCAAAATTACATTTTTTTCGTATTTTTGCAAAAATTATTGAAAAACTTATTTCAGAAAGAGACTTTATGAGGAAATTTTTGTTCATTGGTGGTGCACTTTGCCTTGTTTTGGCTGCTTCCGTTGCTGCCTATATTGCTCCCGCGCTCTCATCGCGTTCGATTGTTGAGGCGGAGAGTGAGATTTTTGTTCCTACGGGTGCCGATTACGACACTCTGCTCGCTCTGCTTGGCGAGGAGGGGGAGCATATCTCAGACCTTGCTCGATTTGAGCGTGTGGCCTCGTTGAAGGGACTCAGCAAGAGTGTGCGCCCGGGACGCTATATTCTGAAGGAGGGTATGAGTGCCAAGAGTGTTGTCGGTATGTTTCGTGGCGGTATGCAGAGCCCCGTGCGCCTTACCTTTAATAATATACGCACTCTGCCACAGCTTGCAGGTCGTCTGGCGGAGCAGATAGAGTCCGACTCGATGACACTGCTTGCCCACCTCTCATCGCCCGAGGTGGCCGAGAAGTATGGCTTCAAGCCCGAGGAGATGATAGGTATGTTTATCCCCAACACTTATGAGGTGTGGTGGAATATCACCCCCGAGGGAGTTACCGACCGTATGAAAAAGGAGTACGACAACTTCTGGAACGAGGAGCGTGTAGCCAAGCTTGAACGTACCCGCCTTACCCAAAAGGAGGTGACAACACTCGCTTCGATTATCTGCGAGGAGACCCGAATGACCGATGAGATGCCCACAATGGCGGGCGTATATATCAATCGTCTGCGTCGCGGTATGCTCTTGCAGGCAGACCCGACCGTTAAGTTTGCTCTCGGGGACTTTGCTATTCGTCGTGTGCTCAATCGCCATTTGGAGGTCGATTCGCCCTATAACACTTATAAGTATGCAGGTCTGCCCCCCTCGCCAATCTGTATGCCCTCAATCAAGGGTATAGACGCGGTGCTGAACTACAAGGAGAGCAACTACCTATACTTCTGTGCCAAGGAGGATTTCTCGGGGTATCATAATTTTGCGCGAACATTAAGCGAGCATAACCAGAATGCAAGACGCTATGCCAATGCCTTGAATAGGGCGGGAATCAGGTAGTGAAGTGATTAATCAACAAAGAATAGAGGCACAGAGATATTCTGTGCCTCTATTCTTTGTTGATACAAAAAATCCGAGCAAACCATCACGGTTTGCTCGGACACACACTTGATTGCCTATGAGTTGTCCGAGAAAAGTCTCGGCAACTTATTGTTGATTGCCGGGCAAATATTATGCCGTGGCAAATACTATCTTATTAAGGACGGCCCATACCACCGGGGCGACCCATACCACCACCGCGGCCACCACGGCCACCGCCAAGGCTGTCGAAGCCACCACGGCCACCGCCACCCATCGAGAAGCGAGCACCGTTAGCCGACGAAGCCTGGAACGAACGGATGTTGTAGATGAACTGAACAGCTACATAGCGGCCCATCACCATACTTGTCGAGTTCGAAATCGAGGTTGCGCTTACCGAACGGCTAAATGCCTTGTTCTGGTCGAGAAGGTCGTTAACACCAATGCTCAACTCACCGCGCTGGCTCTTGAAGAGTTTCTTACCAAAGTAGATATTGATAAGGGTGGTCTCGGTGTTGTAGTCAGTGGTGATACCCTTGTACTGCGAGTAGCTTACGTTACCGGTAAAGGTGATACCCTTCCAGAAGATCCAACGCAACTGAGCCGAAGCCGACTGGTTGAAATACTTGTTGTTATTTCTTGCGCGCAACTCGCTGCTGTTGGTACTGATACTGTACGAACCGTTATAGCGAACAGTAAAGTCAACATATTCGCTCACGTTACTACCAATCTGCACACCACCATTGTATGTTACGGTCTGCATAGTATTCACATCACCGTTGATAATGCTGGGGCTCTCCGAAATCGATGCACCACCATTGATGGTGAAGTTACTCTTGATGAAGTTCACGGGGAAGCCATAGCTGATGCTCGACGAAGCATTCCAGCGACCATTGAGGTTGACGGGCTTAACGAACTGGTTACCTGCACCAAGTTTCTCGCCGGTTGCGGGGATGATGAAGTCAGGCTGGTTGATGACGAGCGAGTCAACAATCGAGTTGATAGCGTTCGAGAAGTTAGCCGAAACCATAAATGTACGACCTGCTGCAATGTTCGAGAAGGTATAGTTCAGACGAGCATTGTTCGAGAAGGTGGGTTTCAGGTTGGGGTTACCGCTGGTGATGTTCGAGAGGCTCGAAACGTCGGTAACATCCTGCAACTGAGTAATCGAGGGGTTGCTGGTCGATGAACTTGCCGAGATGTTAAGCATATTCTGACGGTTGAGGTTCAGACGTGCATTTACATTGTACGAGAAGTCGTGGAAAGTACGCTCGATGGTACCCTGCGAGCTCTGAGGATATTTACGCTCGGAGTGCATATCCGACAACTGATAGGTCATACCTGCCGAGATGTTACCAATACCGGTGCGGATGCTGAGGCTCGGACCGATGTTGTGGGTAAAGTTACGGTTGAGGTAGATGTTACTCAGATCGGGGTCGATGTTGGGATTGAAGTCGAGCACATCGGGCAACCACATATAGCTGTTACGCTTGCTGTCCGAGTTGTTGTAGTTGAAACGGTACTCGAAGCTGAGCTGCACCTTCTGCGAGATGGGGTGGTTGAGCGAGAGGTTCGAACCGATACGCATAGTCTTGTTACGGCTGTCGTTCTTCTGGTTGTAAATCATCGAAGCCAGAGGACTGATTACATCGTATTTTGCATCAATCAGTTTGTCGAGGTCCTGCTCGGTGTTGAAGATATACTGCTCGGGCAGCGAGTTCGAACGGTTGTCACCAATATTCATCGAAGCATCGAGGGTGATAGTGGTACCCTTATCCGAAATACGGGTCATCCAGAGTGCAGTCATCGAACCGCTCAGACCAAAACCATCGTTGTTACCCTTTGTCAGACGCTCATTTACCAGGGTAGGAGTCTCGTTGCCTACTCTGTTCTGAGTCTTGCTGGTCGAGTACGAGTCAGAATTGTTGTTCTGTATGGAGAAATTGGGACGAATACGCAAACGGTTGCGCGAGTTGAAATTGTAGTTGAACAGACCGCTCACCGAGTGGCTCTGGTTACGCGAAGCCGAGCTGTTCACCGACTCTACCAGCTGGATAACATCACTGTTGGTGAAGTTCTCCGAGTCGCGAGTGGTGTAGTTGCGGTTGCGGATATTGCTGAACGAGTAGCTGAGCTGCAAGTCCATCTTGTCGGTCTCGGTCGAGTAGTTGGCACCTGCCGACTGGATAGTGCTCAGACCCGACTGACCACCGATACGGCCACCACCGCCACCACCAATAGCACCGAGAATATCGCTGAACGAGAAGTCCTGACGGTTGATATTGTTGAAGTTAGCGGTTACCGAAACACGCTGTTTGTCGTCAAAGATATTGGCGTTGCCACCGAGGTAGTACTTGTCGTCGAAACCATACATCGACGAGATACGACCGAACACACCGATTTTCTTGTCGGCTGCGGTTACGATGTTGATAGCCTTGTAGCCATTACCATCGTCGATACCCATAAACTCTGCACGGTCGCTGAGCTTGTCATATACCTCAATCTGACCGACCATCTCAGCGGGGATGGTGTTCAAGGTGGTTGCTACGTCCTCGCCGAAGAACTCCTTACCATCGACGAAGACGCGACCTACGCGCTCGCCCTGTGCGTTAACGCTACCATCGCTATTGACGGTAATACCGGGCATCTTCGAGAGCAGCGATGCAGCATCGGCATCAGCGGTTACCTTAAATGCAGCTGCGTTATATACTACGGTGTCACCCTTCTGCGAAGTACGCATAGCCTGCACCTCTACTGCTACGCTCTCAATCTGCTGTGCGTCGCTCTTCAACTCGATTTTACCCAAATCTACGACCGACGAGCCCACCTTAACCTCTTTTGCGAGGTCTGTGTAGCCAAGGAAACGGATGTTGAGTTGATAAGTACCCGAAGACAACGATTTGATGTTTACATTACCATTGCCGGAGGACACCTCATACTTCTTATTGTTAGGTGTGTTGGCATTGAAGTACTCTACTTCGGCACCATTTACAACCTCTTTGGTCTCGGCGTCAATAATCACAGCCTTGATACCACCACTCTGTGCTATGGCACCAAAGATGGTGAAGAGCGCAAATGCTGCTGTCAGACAGAAAAACTTTTTCATAAAGACTTTGTGTGTGTTTATTAGTGTTTAAAAATTATTCTCAAAGTTGGGGAGCGGAACACTTCCGCTCCCACCATTGTAAATTTAACCCCAAAATTTACTTTTAATCCTAAAGTAGGAGCATTGAACCTACTTTAAGACGTTACAAAGATAACCCCCAAAAGTATTAAATACATACCTTTGGGGGTGAAACGACCAAATGGCGGGGCGAAGTGACCTTCGCTATCGGCGAACCGACTTTTTTGTCTATTTGGTTTGGCGGATAACTTAACTTTTACGGCTGTTTTCGGGAAGGTTTCGGGCCGATTTAAGCCACGGTGTACCTCCAATTATTCCTTGTTGCCAGCAAGCCAAGCCTTGAATTCGGGAACACGAGCCTTGCTGATGATAATCTTTTCGGGGATTGCGACCGAGAGATTTACGCTCAATCTGCTGCCAAACCAGACAGAGATATCATTTATCGCTTTGCGGGAGATGATATACTGACGGTTGGCACGGAAGAACTCGCTCTCGGAGAGTCTGCTCATAATAGTTTCGAGTGAGCCCATCATTGGATAGTTGTCACCACTCATTGTATAGACCGACACACGCTCCTGCGAGGTGTAGAAAAATGCGATATCGTCCTTCGACAGCGGCACAATCTTATCCCTGACGTGAATCAGGAAGTTGTGTTGAGTGCCACTCTGCTCGGCGTGTGACTGCGCCATACGGTTTACCTTCTCGGTGTAGTCCGAGCGCTCGGCACCGCTCAGTCGCTCAAATTTGGTGATTGCACGACTCAAATCTTCTGCCTTGATGGGTTTGAGCAGATAGTCGATACTATTTACTCGGAATGCTTGGAGTGCATATTGGTCGTAGGCTGTTGTGAAGACTATCGGGCAAGAGATCTCTGTGCGCTCAAAAATCTTGAAGGCATTGCCATCTGCCAAGTGTATATCCATAAAAACGAGATCGGGAGAGCCTCCGGCAGCGAACCACTCGGCAGTCTCAACAATACTCTCGGTCATCGCCACAATCTCCACATCAGGGAACTCGTGTCCGAGCAGTGAGCGTAGGTTGAGAGCGGCAGCGGTCTCGTCTTCAATGATTAGAACTTTCATATCTTGTTCGGGTTATTTCGAGAGAGGCAACTTTACGGTAAAGGTCTCTCCATCGTTCACAATTGTTATGCCCTTGCCGGTGAGCAGGCGGTGGCGGCTATCGAGGTTGCTCAGTCCGATACCTGTGCCATCCTGCTCCACTTTGGGCGCTATCTTGTTGGATACCACAACACTATTGCCCTCAACAGTAATCTTTACATGGAGCGGGCGACTGCTGGTTATGGTGTTGTGCTTAACAGCATTCTCAATCAGCGGCTGGAGCGATAGGGTGGGGAGGCGGCGAGTGCGGTGGCTCTCGTCGATATTGATATCCACAAAGAATTTACCTGCGTAGCGTATCTCAAAGAGGTATTTGTATGCCTCAATGTAGTCCAGCTCATCGCCCAGAGTGGTCATACCCGTCTGCCCGTTCTGCAAGATGTAGCGGAAGGTATCCGACATACGGTCTATATAGGTGAGTGCGGAGCTGTTCTTCTCCTCACGAATCAACATTGAGAGCGAGTTGAGCGAGTTGAAGAATACGTGGGGGTTAACCTGGGTGAGCAGGACATTGTACTGCGAGAGCAGGTTCTCGCTTTTCAGCATCTCGTTCTCCATCTCCATCTTCTGCTTCTGATTGATAAGGTCATATACCTTGCAGTAGAAGATTGCAATGGCAAGCACGATAGAGAGCTTCAGGAGCAGCATTGCGTTCATCAGTCTGAACGACTGCAGCTGGATGATTATTCGGCCACCCCAGGTCATCTGTGGAGCGGTGAAATATGCAATCACTCCAATAGCCAAACAACACAACACACGCTTTATGAAGCTGAAGCGTTTGCGGTTGACATCAATTGTGGCGATGGTGAGCATCAGGAAACAAATGGCAAAATAGAAAAAGACATCTACAGCCATCATCAGGTTGTTCTGTCTGCGGAAGTACTCCGCGGGGTGCATACCGCCAAACTGCTCTCGCCACTGGTCCTCTCGGACATAGTTGCTCATAGTACTCTTGCTGCCAAGAGTATCTGCTATGGCCACGCGCAAAGAGTCCTGAATACGAGCCTCTGTGTCAAGTACATTCCAGTGCTCTCTTATCGCCTCGATGCTCTGATAGAGGGAGTCGAGGTGCATACGGGAGGTGTCGCTCATATTGTTGATAAAGTCCTCCACCATACGCTCGGCCTGGCGCTGAGTGCGGCGCAGATACTCCTCCATATCGCGATTGTCGCGACGCCCACGGTCGTGATTGTTATTCTCCACTTGTTGCACGTGTGGAGGAGGCGTCTGCTCCTGTGTTCGATTCTCAAGTAACAGTGTTACCAAATATGAGAAGTTGATAATCAAGCAGACAACCAGCGAGATAAGCAGGTTGACAATGATGTCTCTGTACTTTTTGGACCCTTTCTTCATTGTTTAACAGACTAAGTATGTATGAAGTTGACAAACAAGGTGATGTTTACGTTAAAATCCCGCTTACTTTACAACTTCAAAGAAATAGAGAGGCTCTTGCCGTTTGTCCGGCACTCCCCTGAACTTTTACTCTTCCTTGAACCACGAGGCGTAGAGCATATAATCTCTTGCCGTACGCTCGACAATGTTCTTCTGTTGCTCGGGAGTAATATCTTTCACACGTTTGGCCGGCACTCCCGCATATACACCGTAGGGTTCCAAAATACTGCGAGACAAAATTAAAGCATTTGCAGCAATTATACAACCCTTGCCTACCACCGCATTGTCCAATACGGTGGCACCCATACCGATAAGGCAACTATCCTCGATTGTTGCGCCGTGGATAATTGCATTGTGGCCCACCGATACATCGTTGCCGATGTGGGTCTGCGAGGGCGAGGGCGAGCCGTCATAGAGGGTGTGAATCACTGCACCGTCCTGAATGTTTGTACGATCGCCGATGGTGATTGCATTTACGTCGCCACGAATAACCGAGCCAAACCAGATGCCGCAGTCGCGACCAATCTTTACATTACCAACAATAGTGGCGTTGTCTGCCACAAAAGTATTCTCGCCAATCTCGGGGGTGTAGCCCCTTACACTTTTAATCAATGCCATATCCTATCTTTTTTATCTATTTAACTCTTTTCTTTTTGCTTCGTCCCACAGAGCATCCATCTCGGCAAGCGACATATCGGCCATTCTGCGACCAATCAGTGCACTCTGCTTCTCGATGTGGTGGAAGCGGTCGATGAATTTTAGGTTGGTGCGCTCCAGCGCATTCTCGGGGTCTATGCCATAGAGGCGCGACATATTGATAAGTGCGAAGAAGAGGTCGCCAATCTCCCCCTCAATATCCTTCTGCTGGCCGCTGCGGATAGCCTCTTCAACCTCGCCAACCTCCTCTTTGACCTTAGCCCATACATCCTCCTTCTGCTCCCAGTCGAAGCCTGCCGAAGCCGCCTTCTCACCTACACGGAAAGCCTTTACCATTGCGGGCAGGCTACGGGGTACGCCCGAGAGAACGCCCTGCTCAGCCTTGCGAGCCTTCTTGGCTTTCTCCTTGATTTTTAGCAGTTCCCAATTGTGGATTACCTGCTCTGCACCCTCCGCCTCGACATCGCCAAAGACGTGTGGGTGGCGGTAGATGAGTTTGTCACACAGAGCGTTGCAGACATCACCAATATCAAATGCGCCCTCCTCGCTACCCATCTTCGAGTAGAATACAATGTGCAGCAGAAGGTCGCCAAGCTCCTCTTTGATACCATCCATATCGCCTGTGGTGATAGCCTCGGTGAGTTCGTAGGTCTCCTCGATGGTGTTGTTGCGCAACGAGGTGAAGGTTTGCTCTCTATCCCAGGGACAATCCTTGCGCAGGCGGTCCATAATTTCCAATACTCTCTCCAGAGCAGTCAGTTGTTTGTCGTACATATTATTATATATATAATCGTTTTTCAGTGTTTACATTGCAAAGATAATTGTTAGTTGCTGAAAAATGGTTATTTTTGTCTTATACTTTTTTAAAACATTTTACCACACCTAAATATTACGTAATTATTATGAAGAAAGTTCTATCTGTTGCGGCTCTTCTGTGTGCCGTATCACTTGCAAGTTGTTCGGTAGAGCCGGAGGTCTATGCCGACCAGCCCCAGTTTCTGCCTCTACCCGTTGAGGTGACTGCTGTCGAGGGAGAGTTTGTCTTCTCGCCCAAGAGTGCTATCGACTACTCTGCCGATGTTGAGGCTGTCGCCGACTACCTCGATGAGTATCTCGGCAGTGCTGTGCAGAAAGGCAGGATTGTAAAGGCAGGTAAGGCACGCAAGGGTGCTATCAGCCTGTCGGTAAACGAAAATATGGCTCTTCCCGCCGAGGGCTACCGCCTCACTATTGAGAAGGATGGAGTAATTGTCGAGGGTAAGGACTATGGTGGCGTATTTAATGGTGTGCAGACCCTTCTGCAGGTATTCCCCGCCGAGGTCTATGCCAAGGGATACGATACCCCCACAGCACTCCCCGCTATGATGGTTGAGGACTATCCTCGCTTCTCGTTCCGTGGTCAGCACCTCGATATCGCCCGTACCTTTATGCCCAAGGAGGAGGTGATGCGCTTCATTGACAATATCGCATATCACAAAATCAATGTTCTTCACTGGCACCTTTCGGACGACCAGGGTTGGCGTGTGGAGATTAAGTCGCACCCCGAGCTTGCAGAGATTGGTGGCTTCCGTGGTGGCGACTCGCCCGTGAAGGCTACCCTTGGTGCTTGGGATGAAAAATATGGCGGCTATTTTACTCAGGATGATATCCGCGAGGTTATTGAGTATGCTGCTGTGCGCAATATTGAGATTATCCCCCAGATTGTCCTTCCCGGCCACAGCCTTGCAGCTGCCAATGTGCACCCCGAGATTCTCTGCTCCACCTCGCACAATGGCAATGTGTGGTGCGCTTCGCGTGAGGAGAACTACGAGCTTCTTGGCGATGTGCTGACCGAGCTTGCCGCTCTTTTCCCATCAAAGTATTTCCATCTGGGTGGTGACGAGGTTAATATGTCGCAGTGGATGGCTTGCCCCGAGTGCCGTGAGTTGATGCGCAAAGAGGGGCTGAAGAGTGGACACGAGCTGGAGGGCTACTTCCTGTCGCGCCTGGTTAAGGTGCTCGAGGGTCTGGGCAAGACCGCTGTCGTGTGGAACGAGGCTATCAATGGCGACAACCTGACCAAGGATGTGCTTGTCTCGGGCTGGGAGGATGTGGATGCCTGCCTCGATGCAACAGCCAAGGGGTACAAGACTATCGTTATGCCTGCCTACTACTTCTACTTCGATATGAAGCAGAGTGCTGCCGAGCCTGGCTTTACCTGGGCAAACACCTTTGATGTTGAGACTACCTATTCGTTTGAGTTTGACAAACTTGGCTTTACTCCTGAGCAGATGAAGAATGTGTTTGGTGTGCAGGGTGCTTTCTGGAGCGAGGTCTATATCTCGAATAAGCCCTACTATGAGAACTACCTCGATTATCAGACCTTCCCCCGTGTGTGTGGTCTGTCGGAGGTTGCCTGGACTCAGCCCGAGAAACGCGAGTGGACCGACTTCGAGAGCCGTCTGACGGGTGTGCACTATAAGCGTATGGATAATATGGGTATCATCTACCGAGCAGCTGCACCTGAGGTTGAGGAGGTAAAGTATATTACCCCTGCTGTTAAATTCTCCTCGTCGATGACCCTCTCGGGTCGTGGCGAAGAGGTGATTACCAAGTATAAGCTTGGCACCAATGCTCATACCACAAAGGCCCCTAAGGTGGGCGATTGGTTCCTGTTTACCTTCGACAAGGTGCAGGAGTTTGGTACGGTTGAGGTGATTACCGGCTACACCTACTTCCCCGACAATATCTTTACAAAGGGCATTGTTGAGGTGAGTGCCGATGGCGTCAACTTCACCAAGGCCGGTGACCTGCTCAATGGCCGCCTCAAATTTACCCCCTCGGGCAAGGTGAAAGCTATCAAGGTCACCAACCAACAGGGCGATACAGGTATGAATACCACCTATTTACAGGCTCTGCGCTTGACAGCAAAGTAAAAAAAGCCAATATGACTTTTTAATTCAAAAATCAAAATTCAAGATTATACAACCGAGAGATATATCGAATATCTCTCGGTTGTTGTTTTAGGGAGTTTAAGGAATTTAGGGAGAATAGGGAGTTTAGGGAAATGAAGAGAGTTGAAGGGAAATTTTTGAAAATCAATTAGACTGTTTAGCAATATTTGGTTTTCGGGTTTAGGGGACACTCTCGAAGAGAGTACAAATGAAATAGAGAATAGGGCTTGTCAAGTTTACTTGAACAAAGCCCTATTCTCTATTTTGTTTGTAATATCCGCAAGGATATCGCTAAACCCGCAAACTAATAGTACAAAAGTTTTTGCGGAGCTTTTTACAAAAAGCGACAAAGTTTTTGGTTCCGTTTTTTACAAAAAGCGAAGAAAAATGAATAACTATCGAATCTGTGCTCCTGCCTTATCGGTATATTGCTTGATAAGGTTATTCATAATTCGCTCGATGGTCTTGTCATCGAGGGTGCGCTCGTTGTCGCGGAGGATGAAGGTCAGTGCGTAGGACTTCTTGCCCGCGGGGAGTTTGTCGCCCTGATATACATCAAAGAGCGAAACACTCTTGAGCAACTTCTTCTCTACGCCAAAGGCCATACGGCGCAACTCCTCGAAGGTGACGCCAGCGTCAACCAAGAGTGCCAGGTCGCGTTTCACCTCGGGGAACTTGGGCAGCTCCGAAGCCGAAACCTTGTGTTTCTTGGTGTTCCTCAGCAGGGTATCCCACTCCAATTCGAGGAAGTAGATCTCTGCCTTGATGTCGAACATCTTGCGAATCTTGCTCGACACGGAGCCGATGGTGAAGAGCTCCTTGCCCTGGCCGAAGCTTACCGCCTCGTCGTAGAGGTCGCTCTCGGTGCCACGGCACTGCAACGAGTAGATATCTACACCAAATCGGCGCAGTAACTTCTCGGCCACCGATTTTAGGAAGAAGTAGTCGCTCTGTGCGCCCTTTACGTTCCACGACTGCGCCTGCTGCTGACCTGTCACAAGGATTGCCAATCGGCCACGCTCCGAGTAGGGAGCCAGACCACCCTCCTCCTTGCGCGAGGGGTTGAAGTAGTAGCAGTTGCCAAACTCGTAGAGTTTCAGGTCTGCCTGACGGTGATTGGTGTTGAGCTGAACAGCCTCCATCATATTGAAGAGCAGAGTCTGGCGCATAACGCCCAGGTCTGCACTCAGCGGGTTCATAATCTTCACGCAGTTCTCTGCGGGGTATGCCTTCAACTCCTCGTAGTAGGCCGCCTTGGTGAGCGAGTTGCTCATGGTCTCAGTAAAGCCCATCGACGAGAGCATATCGGCAACAAGGTTTGTCAGGCGCTCCTTGTCGGGCTTCTGAACATAAGAGAGCGACGACGACATACGCTCGGGAATCTCCACGTTGTTGTAGCCGTAGATGCGGAGGATATCCTCAATCAGGTCGGCGGGACGCTGAACATCCACGCGGTAGCGGGGAACAGCAACGGAGAGAGTACCATCATTCTCGGCCTCCACCTTTACCTCCAATGCGGCCAATATCTCGCGTACGGTAGCCTCGGGAATCTCCTTGCCAATGAGCGAGTTGATTTGCTTGAAGGTGATATCGAAGCGGAAAGGCTCAAAGGTGTCGGAGCAGATATCGGTAATCTCCGAGGTGATCTCGCCACCTGCCAACTCCTTGATAAGAAGTGCTGCACGTTTGAGTGCGTAGATAGTATTGCAGGGGTCGATACCGCGCTCGAAGCGGAACGACGAGTCGGTGTTCAGGCCGTGACGCTTTGCGCTCTTGCGCACACGCACGGGGTTGAAATATGCGCTCTCCAAGAATACGTTGCGGGTCGAGTCGGTAACGCCACTGTCGGCACCGCCGAATACGCCTGCAATGCACATAGGCTTGCTTGCATCACAAATCATAAGGTCTGCCTCGGAGAGTGTGCGCTCGGTGCCGTCGAGAGTGGTGAACTTGGTGCCCTCAGCGCAGGTGCGCACTACAATCTTGTTGCCCTCAATCTTGTCTGCATCAAACGAGTGCAAGGGCTGGCAGAGCTCGTGGAGTACGAAGTTGGTCACATCGACCACATTGTTCTTGGGATTGATGCCGATAACACGCAGATAGTTCTGCAACCACTCGGGCGAGGGAGCAACGGTAACTCCCGAAATGTTTACGCCGGCATAGCGGGGAGCACCCTCCTTATCCTCGACCACTACCTCGGTGGCGAAAGAGGTGTTGTCCACCTTCCAGTCCTCAACGCTGGGGAGCGAGAGGCTTACAGGGCGACCTGCTGCACGCAGGTAGGCTGCCAAGTCGCGTGCTACGCCATAGTGCGATGCCGCATCTACACGGTTGGGGGTAAGGCCAATCTCCAGAAGATAGTCCTCCTCCAGACCAAGATACTCCTTGGCGGGAGTGCCCACAACGGCCTCGGGGTCGAGCTCCATAATGCCTGCGTGGTCGCGGCCAATGCCGAGCTCATCCTCAGCGCAGAGCATACCGAACGACTCAACGCCGCGAATCTTCGACTTCTTGATTTTGAACTCCTCCTCCGAGTCGATGGGGTGGAGTGTGGTGCCGATTGTTGCCACCATCACCTTCAGGCCCTGGCGGCAGTTGCTTGCTCCGCAGACAATCTGCAAAGGCTCACCGCTGCCTACATCAACGGTTGTGAGGTGCAGATGGTCGCTATCGGGATGATTGGTGCAGGTGAGTACCTCGCCAACAACTACGCCCGCAAGGCCACCTTTGATGCTCTCAACTCTCTCGAAGCCCTCAATCTCCAAACCTATATCGGTGAGGATTGTTGTTGCCTCCTCTGCGGTGAGGTCGGACTTCAAGTAATCTTTAAGCCATTTAAACGAAATGTTCATAATGTATTCTTGTGTTTATATTTGTTTCTCTATTAAGTTTTTCGCTATAAAGCGTCTAAGAATCTACAAAGATATAAAGTTTACTTTAAAAAAGTAATAGCCCGAGGTAAAAATAAACCTCAGGCTACTATTTGATCGGTAGAATTGGGCTTAGAACGATACGTTTTTCTTAGCCTCCATCAGAATCGAGAATGCTCTGTGGATGTCATCGTCACCCACCACGATAGTAAACTCGTTGGTGGTACTAATCACCTCGACAACGTTGATGCTGTCCCAGGCAAGCTCCTTGAAGAGATAGTAGTAAACACCGGGGCAGATGGTGTTGTCGGAGGGGAGTTTGACGGTGATGAGCGAGAGGTCGTGATTCTCGGCAATCTTGGTCTCCTCGGCAAAAATATTCTTCACCAGGTCGTTGAGCTGTTCGCTCACAATAAGCGTGGTTTCGTAGATACCCTGCGAGAAGGTGCAGAATACGTTCTTCTGCTCGCGAATACGGTTAAGCAGCTCTGCCTGACGGGGGTAGAGTGAGGGGGAGTTTACGAAGGTGTAGTCCGACAGGTCGCTGCGAACGATGATATCGCCCATATTTTCAACCACTCGCTTAACCTTCATAGTAGATATCAGCTCCAGACGAGGTACAAGACGATTGAGTGCCATAATCACAGCACTGTCGTTCACCTCTTTGCCCACCATCTTCTCCACTTCGGGTTTGAGCTGACGGGCAAGCGCAGAGAGGTTTATGAGGCCCTCAACAAGGGCACCTTCCAAAAATGGCTTGCGCTTAATTACAGTTTCGACTGCTACAGGAATCGACAACATAACCTAACTTTTTAACAAAATTATCCAATAAGTATCTCTCGCCTTTGTGTCAAATATGCCTTCTGAGGCACCTCCGAGGCGAAAATGAGTAAAAATCTGTCAAGAATTTTACACATTGACTTTACTTTGCAAAAATAGTATAATTCTACCGATTATTCAAATTTTTTCATATATTTTTGCGAAAAATTAACAAACATCAGAAAAATATAACATTAAAGTATATCCAAAATACCAATGCTTAGTAGTACCATTTTCCCCGACTTGCAATCACTTGAAACTCCATTTTATCTTTATGATTTAGCCCTGTTGAGAAAGACGGCCGAGGCAGCAAAAGAGGCTGCCGATAAGAGAGAATACCTTATCCATTATGCACTTAAAGCCAATCCCGATAGCCGTCTGCTGGGAGTTATCGCATCGGTCGGATTGGGTGCAGATTGTGTCAGTGGCGGAGAGGTGCGTCGGGCAGTGGAGTGCGGGTTTGCTCCCGAGAAGATTGTATTCGAGGGTGTGGCAAAGCGTGATGAGGATATTCTTTTCGCAATAAATCAAGGTATCTATGCTATAAATTGTGAGTCGCTTGAGGAGGTGGTTGTGATTAACTCTCTCGCCGCATCGGTGGGTAGGATTGCAGAGATTGGACTTCGCCTCAATCCCAACATCGACTCTCATACCAACGAGCATCTGACAACAGGACGTGCCGACTGTAAGTTCGGCATATCGCGCAGGGAGTTGAAGGCACTACTCCGTCTATTGCCAGAGCTGAAAAACATCCACGTCCGAGGTGTCCATTTCCATATCGGGTCGCAGATTCTGGATATGACCGTCTTTGAGGCTCAATGCCATAAGGCTCAGGAGATTGTGGATGACCTACGCAACGATAAAGGACTCGATTTGGAGTTTGTGAATATGGGTGGCGGATTGGGCATAGACTATCACAATCCCGAGCAGAATCCTATCCCCGATTTTGAGGGCTATTTTGCTACTTTCGAGCGTGAGTTTCACTTGCCGGAGGGGATGACAATGCGCTTCGAATTGGGGCGTAGTGTGGTGGCTCAGTGTGGCGAGTTGGTGACCAGGGTGATGTTTACCAAGACCAATGAGTCGGGTCGTCGCTTTCTGATTGTTGATTCGGGTATGAGTCAGCTGATTCGCCCTGCACTCTATGGTGCTCACCACGAGGTGCGTAGATTGGGCGAGGGCGTTGGCAGTGAGGTATATGCTGTGGTGGGTGATGTGTGTGAGTCGTCAGATACTTTTGCCTATCAGACTGAACTGCCTGTTAGCGGTCGTGGCGATATGCTGTCGCTACTCTCGGCGGGTGCCTATGGTGCTTCGATGGCCTCCTGCTATAACCTGCACGCACTCCCCGATGCTCACTATTGGGATGGAGAGTTGGAGTAATGCGAAATGAGTTAACATCCGAATTGAAACAAGAATCAATTCGGATGTTTTTTTAGGGAGTTTAGGGAGTTTAGGGATACTCCTTACTCTCCCTAAGTTCTCTAAACTCTTTAAATTCCTTAAACTCTCTTTTAGTTAAAAAATCAGTAGGTCTAAAATACAGCACACCGCAAAACTAATACTTGCTGCGCCATTCATCAGGCCGAACGATTTCCCGATCCTGTCAATCTTCTTCGGCGTATACAACACATGCTGTGCGATAATCCAGAGTGTGAAAATTCCGTAACCAATCCAATAGAACACCGTAGCTTCAATAGCCATACCGAAAGCAACTAAGGCATAGAGTGTTATGCAGTGGAGAGCGATGCTGATGATGGCTGAGGCGATGGGGGAGAAGCGCGAAGGGATGGAGTGGAGTCCGTGTGCGCGGTCGAAATCTCTGTCCTGCAAGGCGTAGAGTATGTCAAACCCTGCTGTCCAGGTGATTACGGCTGCCGAGAGAATCATCGGCGCGAAGGCGAAGTAGCCCGTAACAGCCAGGAAGGCGCCGACGGGTGCAATACCGAGCGAGAGTCCCAAGACAACGTGCGCCAGCGAGGTGAAACGCTTGGTGCGACTATACCCCATAACCACCAGCAATGCCACGGGCGAGAGCGCACCGCAGAGCGGGTTGATCCAAAGGGCGCAAAGGGCAAAAATCAGAGCATTTATAATGACAAAAATCAGCGCAGCGCGTGGCGATATTTTTCCTGCCGGAATCTCACGCAATGCGGTACGGGGATTAAGTGCATCGATATCTCTGTCGGCCCATCGATTGAAGCCCATTGCGGTATTGCGGGCAGTCACCATACAAACCAATATCTTGATGAGTAACAGTAGGTTAAATGGTGTGTTGGTGCTTGTGAGTGCATAGACATAAGCGGTCAGTGCGAAGGGCAGTGCGAAGATGGTGTGCGAAAATTTTACCATCGATGCGTATGTTTTTACCTGGCTCATAATGTTCGATTTGGGTGGGATATCTCTTGTTTCTTATTTAAAAAAGAGGTATAAAATGTAAAAAACTCTTCTTTGTCCCGCAAAATTAATTATCTTTGCAATGTTTTGAATAGAAATTAGATGAAAAATATAAGGAATTTTTGCATTATCGCCCATATCGATCACGGTAAGAGCACTCTTGCAGACCGTCTTTTGGAACATACCAACACCGTAGCAGGTCGCGACTTGCAGGCACAGGTGCTCGACGATATGGAACTTGAACGCGAAAAAGGTATCACCATCAAGAGCCACGCTATCCAGATGGATTATGAGATGGATGGCGAGGTCTATCGTCTTAACCTTATCGACACCCCGGGACACGTTGACTTCTCTTATGAGGTTTCGCGCGCTATCGCCTCGTGCGAGGGCGCTTTGCTTGTTGTGGATGCTACTCAGGGCATTCAGGCGCAGACCATCTCCAACCTCTACCTCGCCCTTGGTAACGACTTGGAGATTATCCCCGTGGTGAACAAAATCGATATGGATGCCGCGATGGTCGATGATGTTAAGGACCAGATTGTAGAGCTTATCGGCTGTGACCACGACGATATCTTATGTGCCTCGGGTCGTACGGGCCAGGGTGTGGAGGAGATTCTCCGCGCCATTGTGGAGCGTATCCCTGCTCCTAAGGGTGATGAGAATGCCCCCTTGCAGGCTCTGATTTTCGACTCGGTCTTTAATCCCTTCCGTGGTATTATTGCCTACTTCCGTGTCTTCAACGGTACTATTCGCACCGGTGACCACGTTAAGTTCTTCAATACGGGTAGCGACTACGATGCCGACGAGATTGGCGTTCTGAAACTGAAGCTCTCGCCCAAACAGGAGATTAAGGCGGGCGACGTAGGATATATCATCTCAGGTATCAAGGTATCGCGAGAGGTTAAGGTGGGCGACACTATTACCCACGTCAGCAACCCCTGCTCGGAGGCTATTGCGGGCTTTGAGGAGGTGAAACCTATGGTCTTTGCGGGTGTCTATCCCGTGGATGCGGATGAGTATGAGGACCTGCGCGCTTCGCTTGAGAAGTTGCAGCTCAACGATGCTTCGCTTACCTTCGAGCCTGAGAGTTCGTTGGCGCTCGGCTTCGGTTTCCGTTGCGGATTCCTCGGTCTGTTGCATATGGAGATTATCCAGGAGCGTCTGTATCGTGAGTTCGATATGGATGTTATCACCACTGTCCCCAACGTGTCGTACAAGATTACGACCAAGAAAGGCGATGTTGTCGATGTCCACAACCCCTCAGGTCTGCCGGAGCCTACAATGATTGAGCAGATTGAGGAACCCTATATCCGCGCTCAGGTGATTACCAAGAGTGACTACCTCGGCAATGTCATTAAGCTCTGTATCGACAAGCGAGGAACGCTTGTTAATCAGGTCTTTATTGCTCCTGAGCGTGTTGAGGTCACTTTCGATATGCCTCTGTCGGAGATTGTCTTCGACTTCTACGATAAGTTGAAGAGTATCTCGCGAGGTTATGCCTCGTTCGACTACCACACTACGGGCTACCGTGAGAGTAAGCTCGCTAAACTCGATATTCTGCTCAATGGCGAGCAGGTCGATGCGCTCTCGTCGTTGATTTATCACGAGCACGCCTACTCGTTTGGTCGCAAGATGTGCGAGAAGCTGAAAGAGCTTATCCCCCGCCAGCAGTTCGAGATTGCTATCCAGGCGGGTATCGGAGCGAAGATTATCGCCCGCGAGACTATCAAGCCTGTGCGTAAGGATGTGACCGCCAAGTGTTATGGTGGCGATATCAGCCGTAAGCGTAAGCTGCTTGAGAAACAGAAGAAGGGTAAGAAACGTATGCGTCAGATTGGTAATGTTGAGGTGCCCCAATCGGCATTCCTCGCAGTGCTTAAGATGGACTAATATACTGAACTATGGCATATTACAAGATAAAAGAGGGCTATACCGAACAGATGGAGTACCATCGCCTTGGGGCGAGTGGTCTGCGTTTGTCGGCACTCAGCCTTGGTATGTGGCAAAACTTCGGCGAGGATGCCGACAGGGATGTCGCACGCCAGATTGTCTGCACGGCGCTCGATGGCGGTATCACCTCTTTTGACTTGGCCAACAACTACGGCCCACCTGCTGGTGCGGCTGAGGAGATGTTCGGCTACCTCTATCGCTCGTTGCTCCGCCCGCTCAGGGATGAGATTGTGGTGGCTACCAAGGCGGGCTATCCCGCGTGGAGCGGCCCCTATGGTGATGGTGGCTCGAGGAAGTATCTGGTGGCGAGTTGCGACCGTAGCCTGAGGGCTATGGGGCTCGACTATGTCGATATCTTCTACTCACACCGCTACGACCCTAACACCCCGTTGGAGGAGACGATGTCTGCCCTGGACTATATCGTGCGCTCGGGTAGGGCGCTATATGTGGCTCTGTCGAAGTATCCTGCCGATGTGCTTCCTCGCGCTGTGGAGATTCTCCGCTCGTTGGGCACTCCTTGTGTGGCTCATCAGGTGCAATATTCGATGCTCACTCGTCAGAACGAGCCTCTCTTTTCGATGCATAAGGAGCTGGGTGTCGGCTGTGTTACATTCTCGCCTTTGGCGCAGGGACAGTTGACCAACCGCTATGCAGAGGGTATTCCTGCCGGCTCACGTGCTTCGCGTGGCGAGTCGCTTAAGGCTGGGGTGGTGGAGAGTAACCTCCCGAAGGTGAAGGCTTTGGCCGAGGTGGCAGCGGAGCGTGGCGAGAGCCTCGCTCAATTGGCGCTCGCCTGGCAGTTGCAGAGCGGGGATGTCGATTCGGTGATTATTGGTGCGAGTCGTCCCGAGCAGGTTGTCGATAACCTCGGTGCGGTGAGTGCTGCCCCCATAACTGCCGAGCAGGCTGCAAAGATTAATGAGATATTACACAAATAAGCATAGGATAGAAATTTATAAACCTAAACTTAATTAAAAATGAAGAAAACCATTATTGACTTGTTTGAAAACAGTGTTGCTAAGTATGGTGACAATGTTTGTATGTGGGAGAAGACCGACCGCAAAGGTAAGTTTGAGCCTACTATCTATAAGGAGGTAAAGGAGACAGTTCTTAAAGTCGGTGGCGGTTTGGTATCGCTTGGTGTTAAGCCCAAATCGACTGTATCGATTCTCTCTGAGGGTCGCAACCATTGGATATATTCGGAGCTTGGTCTGCTCTATGCAGGTGCTATTAGTGTACCTCTTTCGATTAAGCTCGAAGAGAGCAATGACCTTCTCTTCCGTTTGCAGCACGCAGAGGTAGAGTTTGTTTTCGTTTCGCAGCAGCAGTTGCCCAAGATTCGCAAGATTCGCGAGCAGTTGCCCGCCCTCAAGCAGGTTATCGTACTCGACGATGTTGCTCTCGAGGAGGGTGAGATGACCTTTAATGCTCTGACCGCACTTGGTGAGGAGTATCTTAAGGAGAACCTGGAGTCGTTCCTCGAAATCGGTAAGAGCATCCAGAACGCCGACTACGCAACCATCACCTACACCTCGGGTACTACTGCCGACCCCAAGGGCGTTATCCTCACACACCGCAACTACACAGCCAATGTGGAGCAGTCGCTCACCTGTGTTGAGATTCCCAGCACCTACCGTACCCTGATTATCCTCCCGCTCGACCACTGCTTTGCACACGTTGTGGGCTTCTATATTATGATTGAGCGTGGTGCATCGTTCGGCTGTACTCAGGTAGGTCGTACCCCTATGGAGACCTTGAAGAATATACCTATTAATATTAAAGAGCTGGAGCCTGACTTCCTCCTCTCGGTTCCCGCACTTGCTAAGAACTTCCGCAAGAGCATCGAGAATGGTATCCGTGCTAAGGGTGCAACCACCGAGAAGCTCTTCAAGTTTGCCTTGAAGGTGTCGTATGCCTACAATAAGGATGGCTACTCCAAGGGCTCGGGCTTCTCGTTTATGCTCAAACCTCTGGTATGGCTCTTCGATAAGATTCTCTATAAGAAGATTCGCGAGAACTTCGGCAGCCGCCTGAAATTCTTTATCGGTGGTGGTGCGCTCCTCGACAGCGAGTTGCAGCGTTTCTTCTATGCTATCGGTATCCCTATGTTCCAGGGCTACGGTTTGTCGGAGGCTACTCCCGTTATCTCGACCAACACTCCCAAGAAGCACCGCTTCGGCTCGTCGGGCGTACTTGTGTCGCCTATGGAGTTGCGCATCAAGGACTCGGATGGCGTTGATCAGCCCCTCGGCGTACAGGGCGAGATTGTCATCAAGGGCGAGAACGTGATGGCCGGCTACTGGAAGAACCCCACCGCAACTGCCGATACCGTGCGTGATGGCTGGCTCTATACCGGTGATATGGGTTATATGGGTAAGGATGGCCTGCTCTATGTCTTGGGTCGCTTCAAGAGTCTGCTTATCTCGAGCGATGGCGAGAAGTATAGCCCCGAGGGTATGGAGGAGAACTTTGTTGGCCAGTCGCCCTATATTGACAATGTGATTCTCTACAACAACCAGAACCCCTATACCGTTATGCTCGTTGTTCCCGCTAAGGATGCTGTTAATCGCTACCTGGATCAGAACAAGGTGGCTCCCGAGGATAGAGGTAAGGCAGCTGTCGAGCTCTTCCAGAGTGAGATTAATAAGTACCGCAAGGGTGGCGACTTCGCAGGTCAGTTCCCCGAGCGTTGGTTGCCTTCGGCATTTGCTCTGCTCGACGAGGAGTTCACCGAGAAGAACGGCTTGGTGAATAGTACTATGAAGGTTGTGCGCAATAAGGTTGAGAAGAAATTCGCCGACCGCATCGAGTATATGTACACCACCGAGGGTAAGAATCCGATGAATGAGAAGAATATTTCCGTATTCGCTTAAAAAAGCCATCTGATTGGTGATTTTGGTGTTAAGTTCCTTTTAGTTGCTCCGCTTCGGCAGAGCCTGTGAGCAGTCTCTGCTCTCAGCTAAATCGCAACTTTGGAGCCGCCTTGCCAAATCCTCACATACGATAAGTATGCTGCGGCCTGGCAAGACGGCTCCGCCTAAAAATCCCTCAATCATATGACTTTTTAACCTGAGAGGGTCTAAATAAAACCTGAGAGTAGTATCGAACTACTCTCAGGTTTTTTTTTGATAGGGCTAATAGGGCGGATAGGAGAAATAGGAGTTATGGGAATTTAATGAGTTTAAGAATTGTCCCTACTCTTTCATTTCCTATTACTCCTATTACTCCTATTACTCCTATTGGTCCTAATCTCTCTAATCTCTCTAATCTCTCTAATCTCTCTAATCTCTCTAACCTCCCTACACTCCCTACACTCCCTACACTCC
>JAZUCV010000043.1:0-6219 GCA_045639285.1 Tidjanibacter sp. | reverse complement strand
TGCAGGTTGTAGGTCTCCCAAATCTCCTTATTGTGTGCCTGGGGTACCACGCCGGTCTCTTTCCAGCGCTGCTGCAACGAACGGAAGGTCGAGAAGGTCTGGTTGATTGTCTCACTGCTGTTAACAAGTTCCTTCAACTCCTCAATAATCTGCAACTTAATTTTCAGGTTCTCCTCCTTTACGGTTTCGAGCGACGAGATGTACTCCTCGCGCGAAGAGCGATAGCGAGCAAAGTACTCTTTCAATCGCTGCTCCTGCTCATCGGGCTGGGGAACAAAGGCCTCCTCCGAGCCACCCTCCTCAATAAACTTCTTGCGGGCAGCATCCACCTCCGAGCGATGTAATTTATAGAAAGCGATTTTGATGTTCTCCACATCAGCACGCAACTGTTGTACGGGTTTCTTGTCGAGCAGAGCAGCGAAATAGTCAACAATCTCGGCCTTGCTCATCGAGGACAAATCCTCCGAGGCAGCCTCGTGGTTCTGCTCCTCAGCGGTGAGCTCCTCCTCACCAATCTCCAAGCCGGCAGCGGCAGCATCAAGCGCAGC
Source organism: Tidjanibacter sp. (assembly GCA_045639285.1). Taxonomy (GTDB): domain Bacteria; phylum Bacteroidota; class Bacteroidia; order Bacteroidales; family Rikenellaceae; genus Tidjanibacter. Next base: position 5,671 of record JAZUCV010000043.1, on the reverse strand, counting down.
CTCCTCCTCGGCAAAACTAACCTCGGAAACACTCTCCTCGGTCTCGATAATTTCAGGCGCAGTCTCCTCAGCAGGGCTCACGCTCTCAGATTCAGGTGCAGCCTCAGGCGCACACTCTTGGGTAGCATTCACTTTCACATCCTCAGCAACGCTGACTTGTTCCTCGGGAACAGATTTCTTTTCAGTAGCCATAATAAATAGAGTATTTAGTAGTTCGTTTGTGCAGTTGGCTTCGGAGGGCATTTTCACGCAAAAAACCACTCCTACACCAATCTACAAAAGTACTCTAACTTTGACAAAATCCAAAGGATTTATCCCTAAATTTATCCCTACATATTAAATAAGTCAGATATTGTTGTGTTTTTTCGGCAAAAAACGTTACTTTGCGTAGAATTTGCAGCAAAGAGTGTGGCTACAACACCACAAAACCATAAATCATCGGTCACTATGAGTTACAGAATACTGCTTGTTGATGACGAGCCAGACATATTGGAGTTTGTCGGCTACAACCTTCGCAAAGAGGGTTACGAGGTCCGTACTGCACCTAATGGTCGCGAGGCATTGGAGGAGGCAACCACTTGGCTCCCCCACCTCATACTGCTCGATGTTATGATGCCCGAGATGGATGGTATCGCCACCTGTAAGGCTTTGCGCCAACACCCCGAACTCGACAAGACAATAATCTGTTTTCTCTCTGCCCGCAGTGAGGATGAATCGCAACTTGCAGGATTCGAGGTGGGAGCAGACGACTATCTCGCCAAACCCATCAGGGTACAGATTCTGGTAAGTCGCGTCAAGGCTCTGCTCAAACGAGTGGACGAGAGCGAAGTGGTGGCAGCAACACCTCTTGCTTCCTCGGCGCTCACTATCGACAGTGAGAGATTTATGGTTATTAAGGATGGACAGGAGATTGTCCTCCCACGCAAGGAGTTCAACCTGCTCAAACTCCTCTACTCCAAGCCTCAGAAGGTCTTTTCGCGCGAGGAGATTTTCAACCGTGTGTGGGGTAGCGACGTGGTGGTTGGCGACCGCACAATTGATGTTCACATCCGCAAATTGAGAGAGAAGATTGGCGAAGGCCACATCGTAACCATCAAGGGTGTAGGTTATAAGTATGAAGATTTTTAAACAAACAATACATTTTACGTTATGAGTTTTATCGAGAAAGTTAGAGCCAAAGCAGCTGCGGCACCCAAGCGTATCGTACTGCCCGAGGCTACCGAGAAACGCACCTTGCAGGCCGCAGATATCATTATCGCCGAGGCACTTGCAGAGGTTATCCTTATTGGCAATCCCGACACCCTGCTGGCAATGGCAGAGGAGATGGGCTTGCAGAACATTTCGCGTGCAACCATTATCGACCCCGCAAACAACCCCCGTCAGGATGCTTACGTTGAGTTGATGGTGGCTCTGCGTGGCAAGAAGGGTCTTACCCCTGAGGCTGCCGCGAAGTTGTTGCTCGACCCCCTCTATCTGGGTGCAGTGATGGTTAAGGCTGGTGATGCAGATGGCGAGGTGGCAGGTGCCGACAACGCAACAGGCGATGTACTTCGTCCCGCTTTGCAGTATGTAAAGACACTGCCCGGCATCAGTGTAGTTTCGGGTGCTTTCGTAATGATATCGCCCGACAAGAGTTTCGGCGAGGATGGTATGATGGTCTTTGCCGACTGCGCAGTTATGCCCAATCCCACAGCAGCCGAGCTCGCTCAGATTGCTGTAGCCACCGCAGGTACCGCACGTTCGATTGCCGGCTTTGAGCCCCGTATCGCTATGCTCAGCTTCTCGACCAAGGGGTCGGCTAAGCACGAGATGGTAGATAAGGTGGTCGAGGCTACCCGTATGGCACAGGAGATGGCTCCCGATGTGATGATTGATGGTGAGTTGCAGGCAGATGCTGCTCTGGTGGAGAGTGTAGGTCAGAAGAAGGCTCCCGGCAGCCCCGTAGCAGGCAAGGCAAACACCCTAGTATTCCCCACCCTGGAGGTTGGCAACATCGCCTACAAGCTCGTGCAGCGCATCGCTCACGCAGAGGCTATCGGTCCTGTATTGCAGGGTATGGCAGCACCCATCAACGACCTCTCGCGTGGTTGCTCGGTGGAGGACATCGTAAACCTTGTGGCTATCACCGTTTGTCAGGCACAGGCAAAGTAGAAAATTAACCTAAACTAAAATAGAGAACAATGAACATATTGGTATTAAACTGTGGAAGTTCGTCGATAAAGTATCAGGTTATCGATATGACTTCACCCGAAGATTATAAGTTGTTGGCTAAGGGTCTGGTTGAGCGCATCGGTATCGACAACGGCATCCTCACCCACCGCCCCACAGGCAAAGAGCAGGTAAAAATCACCACCGACATTCCCGACCATACCGTTGGTATCGACCTTATCATCAAGGCCATCACCAACCCCGAGAGCGGTGTTATCGCCTCGCTCGACGAGCTGGCAGCCGTAGGTCACCGCGTAGTTCACGGTGGCGAGGCATTTAAGGAGAGCGCACTCATCGACGAGCGAGTAATCTCAACCGTTGAGCAATACAGCGAGTTTGCACCTCTTCACATCCCCGCAAACCTGAAGGGTATCAACGCCATCAAGAAGCTATTGCCCACCGTACCTCAGGTAGCAAACTTCGACACCGCATTCCACCAGACAATGCCCGCAAAGGCATTTATCTATGGTCTGCCCTACAAGTACTATGAGGAGTACCGCGTGCGTAAGTATGGTTTCCACGGCACCAGCCATCGTTTCGTAGCACAGCAGGGTGCTAAGCTGGCAGGTCTGGATATCAACAACTCGAAGATTATCACCTGCCACATTGGTAATGGCGGTTCGGTCACTGCTATTCACAATGGCAAGAGTGTCGATACTTCGATGGGTTTCACCCCCGTTGATGGTCTGATTATGGGTACACGTTGCGGATATATCGATCCGGGTGTAATCAGCTTCATCGCAAGCAAAGAGAACCTCAGCACTGCCGAGTGGTGGGATCTGATTAACAAGTCGTCGGGTGTTGCTGGTATGTCGGGCGTATCGTCGGATATGCGTGATGTGCGCGACGCTCGCGATAATGGCAACGAGCGTGCTGCTCTGGCCTTGGAGGCATACGACTACCGAATCCGCAAGGAGGTGGGTGCATACGCTGCCGCTATGGGTGGTGTTGACCTGGTAGTATTCACCGGTGGTGTAGGCGAGAACGACGATGCTACTCGTGCCAATGTGTGCGGCAATATGGAGTTTATGGGTATCGAGTTCGACTACGAGAAGAACAAGGGTCTGCGTGGCACCGACGCCATCATCTCCAAAGAGGGCTCGCGTTGCAAAGTGGCTGCCATCTGCACCAACGAGGAGTTGGTAATTGCTACCGACACCTTCAACATCGTAAACAAGATGTAAGAGTATAGATAAAGCACAACAAACAAAGAGTTCTGCAAATAATTTTGCAGAACTCTTTGTTTTTATATAACTTAGTGGTGCGAAACAAATCTAATACACACACATAATGATCACAACACTTCAACAAATTGTAGAGGCGGCAGTTGCTCGTGGCAAACGTCGCTTGGTAATAGCATACGGTCAGGATGCACACTCAATCGAGGCAGCCACAATGGCAACTGAGGCCGGATTGGTAGAGGCCATTCTCGTTGGTGAGCCCGACCAAATAGAGAAGACCTGCAAAGAGGCAGGTATCGACCCCGCACTGTTCACAATCATCCCCACCGAGGGTATGGAGCAGAGCGTGGAGGTAGCGGTAAAGATGGTGCGCAACGGCGAGGGCGATGTGCTGATGAAAGGCCTTGTCTCGACAGACAAATATATGCGTGGTATCCTGAACAAGGAGTGGGGATTGCTCCCCCCGAACACCACACTCAGCCACGTTACCGTGATGCAGATTCCTGCATACCACAAGTTGCTCACCGTAGGCGATGTAGCAATCATCCCCCTGCCCGATATGGCAAAGAAGAAGCACATAACCAAATATCTTATGGAAACCGCAAACTCTCTCGGCATTGAGCGTCCTAAGGTCTCCTTCCTCGCACCAAGCGAGCAGTTACTGCCCAAGGTAGTCTCCTCGGTAGAGGCTAAGGAGTTGGCAGAACTCGGCGAGGCAGGTGAGTTTGGTGAGGGTTACTTTGGCGGACCTCTGGCTTTTGACGTCTCGATTAACAAGGAGTCGGCCGAAATAAAGGGGCTGAAAGGCGAGGTCGTAGGTGATGCCGACTGCATCCTCTTCCCCAACCTCGACGCCGGCAACCTATTCTTCAAGACCGTAACCAAGTTTGCGGGTGGTCAGGTAGCGGCAATGGTAAAGGGTACCACTGCCCCCTGCGTACTCACCTCGCGTGGCGACTCATCGCAGACAAAACTCTACTCGATAGCACTTGCCTGCCTGAACGCCAAATAAATCTCTAACCTACCAACAGAGCACAAGATGAACAAGAAAATCTTAGTAATAAACCCGGGCTCTACATCCACAAAGATTGCTGTCTATGATGGTGAGCAGGAGTTGTTCGTAACCACACTGCGCCACTCCACAGAGGAGATAGGTGCCTTTGCCACAATCCCCGACCAGAAGGATTTCCGTCGCACACTCATAACAGAGGCGATGGAGGCAGCAGGTGTCAAGGTGGCAGAGCTCGGCGCAGTGATTGGTCGTGGCGGTCTTATCAAGCACATACCCTCAGGCGTATATAAGGTGAGTGAGCAGATGATTGACGACATCATAAACCGTCCCTTAGGTCAGCACGCCTCCAATCTCGGCGCGCTCCTCGCAGCAGACATAGCAGCCGAAGCGGGAGTAGAGGCATACATCGCCGACCCCGTAGTGGTGGATGAGTTAGAACCCGTAGCACGCCTCACAGGATGGGCAGAGGTGGAGCGCACATCCATATTCCACGCACTGAACCAGAAGGCTGTATCGCGCGCATACGCCGAGAGCATAGGTAAGCCATACGAGGCGCTCAACCTCATAGTGGTCCATATGGGCGGTGGTATAACAGTAGGAGCACACAAACAGGGACGAGTGATTGATGTAAACAACGGACTAGATGGCGAAGGGCCATTCTCGCCCGAGCGTGTAGGCACACTCCCCGCACTATCGCTCGCTAAGATCTGTTTCAGCGGCAAGTACACCCTCGCCGAAGTTGCCAAGAAGATAAACGGCAAGGGCGGTATGAACTCCCTGATAGGCTCAAACGACGTGAAAAAGGCGGCCGAAGATGCCGAGGCAGGTGAGCCCAAAGCACAGGCAGCAATTGAGGCAATGTGCTACAACATAGGCAAAGAGGTGGGCGCAATGGCAGCAGTACTCCACGGCAAAGTAGATGCCATAATACTCACCGGAGGAATAGCCTACAACAAGATGATATGCGGCAAGATAACAGATATGGTGGGCTTCATAGCACCCGTAATAATCAGCCCCGGAGAAAACGAGATGGAAGCACTCGCAGCCAACGCCCTGCGCGTGATGAAGGGCCGCTTGGAGGCAAAAGAGTATATTTAGTTTGATTTCTCCGCTTTTTGTAAAAAGCATTTTTTTGATTTGTCGCTTTTTGTAAAAAGCTCCGCAAAAACTTTTAAACATTTAGTTTGCAGATTTAGGGATAACTTTGCAGTTATTACGACAAAAAAGAGAGATGGAGTTTGTTCAAGTAAACTTGACAACTCCATCTCTC
>JAZUCV010000042.1:0-5569 GCA_045639285.1 Tidjanibacter sp. | reverse complement strand
GTACCCAGATCCTTAATCTTCTCCTTGATGAACTTGGTCAGCGACTCCTCGTTGAGCAGAGCCTTGGTCTGCTGGTAGAGGAAGGTCTTGTTTGCCGAGCCACCACCCTTGGTGATGAAGAGGAACTTATACTCATTGCCCTGAGTTGCATAGAGGTCAATCTGTGCAGGGAGGTTGGTACCGCTGTTCTTCTCGTCGGTCATAGTAAAGGGAACAACCTGCGAGTAACGGAGGTTACGGTCGCGGTAGGTCTCATAGACACCACGGGTGATAGCCTCTGCGTCGTCAATGCCGGTATATACATCCTCACCCTTCTTACCGATAGCAATTGCAGTACCGGTATCCTGACAGGTGGGGAGCTGACCCTCAGCAGCGGTTACCTGATTGCGCAACATAGTGTATGCAACAAACTTATCGTTATCGCTCGCCTCGGGATCGGCAAGGATGTCGGCGAGCTTCTGCAAGTGCGAAGCACGCAGATAGAACGACACATCGGTAAATGCCTCGCGGGCAAGGATTTCCAGACCCTCGCGCTCTACTTTGAGGATTTTGCGACCATCGCACTCAATCTCCTTAACATAATCTTTGGTCAGAAGGCGATACTCGGTGGTATCTTCGCCCAGTGGGAAGGGCTCCTGATAGATAAATTCAGCCATTGTTTCTCTAAATTTGTGTTGTTATATATATTAATTTGTCTATTCTTGCTTTCGCATCCTATTACAAACAACAAAGGTACACATTTTCTCTGAAAGTGCTATCGATATAAAGCATAAAAAAATGCGTTTATAGATGCTTTTTTCCGTGCCGAAAAGTAGAAATAATCGGAAGAAATGACTATTTTTGTGGGATTTTTCGTACCAACTAATATTGGTGGCGAAACAAACGCACGAAACACTTAAAGTTTAACACACATAAACACAACCAAAAATTATGGTATCGTACAAAGAATTAGGTCTTGTGAACACCCGTGAGATGTTCGCAAAAGCAATTGAGGGTGGCTATGCTATCCCCGCATTCAACTTCAACAACATGGAGCAGATGCAGGCTATCATCTCGGCTTGCGTTGAGTGCTCGTCGCCCGTTATCTTGCAGGTATCGAGCGGTGCTCGTAAGTATGCTAACCAGACCCTCCTCCGCTATATGGCTCAGGGTGCTGTTGAGTATGCTAAGGAGCTCGGCAAGAACATTCCTATCGTTCTTCACCTCGACCACGGTAACTCGTTCGAGTTGTGCAAGAGCTGTATCGATATGGGTTTCTCGTCGGTTATGATCGACGGTAGCCACCTCCCCTACGAGGAGAACGTAGCTCTTACCAAGCAGGTTGTTGAGTATGCACACCAGCACGATGTAACCGTTGAGGGTGAGCTCGGTGTATTGGCAGGCGTTGAGGATGAGGTTTCGTCGGAGGTTGCTCACTACACTCGCCCCGAGGAGGTTGTTGACTTCGTAACCAAGGCCGGTTGCGACTCGTTGGCTATCTCGATTGGTACTTCGCACGGTGCTAACAAGTTCAAACCCGAGCAGTGCACCCGCAATGCTGAGGGTATCCTCGTTCCCCCCGAGTTGCGTTTCGACATCCTCGAGGAGATTGAGAAGCAGCTCCCCGGTTTCCCCATCGTACTCCACGGCTCGTCGAGCGTACCCCAGGAGTATGTTAAGATCATCAACACCCACGGTGGTGCTTTGAAGGATGCAGTAGGTATTCCTGAGGAGCAGTTGCGCAAGGCAGCTTCGAGCGCAGTTTGCAAGATCAACATCGACTCCGATGGTCGTCTGGCTATGACTGCTGCTGTTCGCAAGATTTTCGTTGAGAATCCTGCTGAGTTCGACCCCCGCAAGTACCTCGGTCCCGCTCGTGACGAGTTGAAGAAGCTCTATATGCACAAGTGCGAGAACGTACTCGGTAGCGCAGGTAAGGTTGAGTAATTCTTGTAATTAAGCAATTACGCCAATAGATAAAGGCTGTCCCACTCGGGGCAGCCTTTACTATTATATATTTAATCTTCCTCTATGGGATTGTCGGCAAAGAAGCGTTCGTCGAAGTTGACCAGGTAGAGTCGTTCGGTTGCGCGGGTAATGGCGGTATAGAGCCAACGCAACATATCGCGCGAAATCTCCTCGTCACCAAAAAGCATCTTATCCACAAAGACGGCACTCCACTGACCGCCCTGTGCTTTGTGACAAGTTACAGCGTAGGCAAACTTGACCTGCATAGCATTATAATAGGCATCCTCGCGAATCTTCTTATAGCGTTCGCGCTTGCTAGTCACATCCAGATAGTCCTCCTCAATGGCAGTAAAGAGCGATTTATTCTGTTCGGCAGTAAGGGCAGGCGCCTCCGAAGAGAGTGTATCGAGCAAAATTTTACAGTCGAGTTCATAGTCGTCGTAGTCGGCAAAGCGCAACACAGCGTCAGCAAAGCGGAAACCATAGAGGTCGTGATAGCGACGGATACGCATCAGGCGGGCAGTGTCGCCATTTGCCACAAAGTCGATTTTGCAATCCTCCTCACGCTCGGTAAAGTGATAGTTATTCTTGACCACCATCAGCATATCGCCCGACTCGATAGCCTCCTCAGCACATAGTGTCAGGCGACGAATACCTTCATTGAAGCGGTTAGCGCGTTTGTTTGAACGAGTGATAACTATCACATCATCACGACCATAGCGCGAGTAGCACTCCTCCACCCTCTCCAACACCTCGGCACCACTGATAGCCTCAAAATCGGGGAAAGAGGTATCGAAGAGAGGTATCTCATAGATACCCGCATCGAGCATACAGCGCACCATAGTTGCATTGAAGAGAATGCCCGAATCCATCTGCTGTCGCACCACCTCATCAAGTGTCTCATAAATCACCGGCCCATATACCTTCATACGCTCGGGGTTGAGCGCAGGGCTGAGGTCGTGGCCGACAGGCGGCAACTGGGCAGCGTCGCCCACAAACATCACACGACAACGCTCACCACTGCGCACAAACTCAAACAGGTCGTCGAGCAGCGAGCCGCTACCGAAGACCGAGCCATCCATCGAGTAGTCGGCAATCATAGAGGCCTCGTCAACAATAAAGACCGCATCCTTCTCCTTATTGAAGTTGAGCATAAAACGCGCTTCGACATCGGCAAGAGATTTCTGGCGATAGATCTTTTTGTGTATCGTATGAGCGGGCATACCCGTCATCTGGGCGACAACCTTTGCCGCCCTGCCGGTCGGTGCAAGGAGAATCGGTTTGATGCGTAACTCGGCAAGAGTGGTGGCAAAAGCCGATATCAAGGTGGTTTTTCCGGTACCCGCATAGCCATTTAGTATGAAAACTGAGTCATATTCGGGCTCGGAAATCCAATTTGCTAAATTTTCTATGATTTTATTTTGCCCTTTTGTTGGAGTAAAAGAAAATTTGCTGTAAATTTGGGACTTGATATGGTCGTTAATCATTATCCGAGTAATTTTGATTGGCGCACTTGATTTGAATACAAACTTAATAAATTAATAATAAAAAATGAAAAAGGTTTTACAAATTGTTTTGGGCCTCGTTATTATTGCCTTGGCCTATGTAGTTTACAATCAGATTACCTCGACTACCACTTTCAACAAGGAGCTTGAGATCCGCAAGGAGGCTGTTGTTGATCGTATCAAAGACATCCGTACCGCTCAGCGTGCTTACAAGCAGGTTCACCAGCGCTACACTCCCAGCATGGACACTCTGATTGATTTCGTACTCAACGGTACTATCGACTACGAGAAGCGTCTTGTTTCGGAGGATGACTCGGCTGCAATGGCAGAGCTGAAGAAGAAGGGTTTGAAGAACGTGGAGATTATCACCATGAACGTAATCGATACCATCTTCGGTACCAAGAAGGTAACCCCCGCAGATGTTAAGGACTTCAAGTTGATTCCCTACGGTAATGGCGCAGAGTTCATTATGGACGCTGGCGAGCTCACCACTGAGTCGAAGGTTGTCGTTCCCGTATTCGAGTGCAAGGCTCCTTACAAGACCTTTATGGCTGACCTCTCGCACCAGGAGTTGGTTAACCTCATCGATTCTGAGAAGAACCTCAACCGCTACCCCGGTGTAAAGGTTGGTGATATGTATCAGGCTACTAACGATGCAGGTAACTGGGAGTAACCGAATCGCCAATATCAGATACGGATTGTCCATTCGGCCAGAGTCGGATGGACAATCTTTTTCTCTGACAGAGGCAACACTCACCGAAGGTGGTGAGCAGATTGTGGAGATTGCCATTGACACTCCGCACCAGATACTCTTGCCCACCGAGGAAGGCCCAAGCGGGGAGGAGGCTCTGGCTATGTGTGGAGTTGAGGTAGGTGGCCGAACTATTGTTGAGAGCGTAATCGACCCTTGGCGTTTGGTGGCACTGCTCCCTGTGGAGGCTGTCGAGAAGATATCTAAACGTCATCCTGGATTGGCGTTGACCATCACATCCCCACTTATCGAAACGACACAGCGCGCACTGAGCGAAGAGCGCACCGGATATACTCTGCGCCTCACAAAGAGATACCTATATATTATAGCCACTCGCAAACAAGAGCTGCTCTATGCAGCATCTCTCCTCTGCCCCACCACTGCCGACCTGCTCTATGCACTTGGGGCTGTGAGTGAGGACCATCCGACAGATGGCAAGGTGTGGATGAGTGGCAAGCGAGCAGCAGAGATGCGAACAGAAGTGAAGCGATACTTTAAGAGAGTTGTTTTGGAGTAACGGCAGACTATACCTATTATTATATATATAGCATGCGAATTATCAGCGGAAGATATAGAGGACGCACCATTGTCCCACCACGCAATCTGAGAGCACGACCTACGACCGATTTTGCCAAGGAGAACCTATTTAATGTATTGGGCAACCTGGTCGATTGGGAGGATGTCGATGTGCTCGACCTGTTCTCAGGTACGGGGTCGATTAGTTATGAGTTTTGCTCGCGTGGAGCACGAAATGTGACCTCGGTGGAGATTAACGCGGTGCATCACGCCTTTATCCGCAAAACGGCAGAGCAGTTGGGATTTGAACAACTGCACGCCTTGAAGGCAAATGTATTCCTCTATTTGAAGAGTTGTGCCAAACAGTTTGACATTATCTTCTCGGATGCACCCTACGACTTGGCGGGCGCGGAGCAGGTGGTGGAGCTGGTTTTTGAAAAAAAGTTGCTCAGAGAGGGCGGACTGCTGATTTTTGAGCATTCGGACAGGAAAAAGTTCGAGGAACACCCAAACTTTTGGCAAACAAGAAGTTACGGTAGCGTAAACTTTTCGTTCTTCACCGCAGAGCCTCGTGAGGCAGATTCGGAGGAGCAGGAGTGATTATTTTTTTGAAAAAAAGTGTGTTTTTTTTGGTAAAAGTTTTGCAGAATTAAAAAATGTTCTTACCTTTGTCACGCTGAAAAAAACAAGCACGGTGTGGTAGTTCAGCTGGTTAGAATACCTGCCTGTCACGCAGGGGGTCGCGAGTTCGAGTCTCGTCCATACCGCAGAAAGTCCGAAGAGAGATCTTCGGGCTTTTTTGTTATATAGGTTGCAGCCGAACGAGCGACCCCCTAAGCCTCCCCTATCA
>JAZUCV010000041.1:0-41677 GCA_045639285.1 Tidjanibacter sp. | reverse complement strand
ACATCCCCCGCCGAGGCGGGGGCTTGGGGGTGGGTCAGGCTTGCAATTGCCTGCGGAGCAGGCAGGTGTCGAGGTGGTGAGTAGAGGTATTAGGGTATTTACCTTACTGAGGGTTTAGAGAGAGGTAAAACAAACAGAGAGTGGTATGATACCACTCTCTGTTTGTTTTACCTCTTAAATAGATAGAATCTTTATCGTATCCAACAACGCCGGATTAATCGGCTTATCATCACGAATAGCCTTGGTGAAAGGCACATAGACAATCTGGTCGTTCTTGATGCCGATCATCACATTGCGCTGTCCCTCCATCAGTGCGTCAATCGAGGCGCGACCCATACGGCTTGCGTAGATACGGTCGGCTGCGGTGGGCGAGCCGCCACGCTGCAGGTGGCCGAGGATGGTTACGCGGGTGTCGTAGTGGGGATTCTTCTCCTTGACGTGCTGGGCAACACCCATAGCACCGCCTGTGAGTTCGCTCTCGGCAACGAGCACGATACTACTATTCTTACTCTTGCGGAAGCCGTGGTCGATAAGCTCGTCGAGCTGCTCCATTGTGGTCACCATCTCGGGGATGATAGCCGCCTCAGCACCCGAAGCGAGTGCGCCGTTGAGAGCCAGGAAACCGTTGCTGCGACCCATAACCTCGATGAAGAACAGACGCTCGTGCGACGATGCGGTGTCGCGAATCTTATCGACAGCATCCATAATGGTATTCAGCGCGGTGTCGTAGCCGATGGTGGTGTCGGTGCCGTAGAGGTCGTTGTCGATGGTGCCGGGCAGACCCACAACAGGCACATCGAACTCCTCAGCAAAGATGCGAGCACCGGTGAGCGTACCATCACCACCGATGACAACCAGCGCATCGATGCCGGCAGCGCGCATATTGTCATACGCCTGCTTACGGCCCTCGGGGGTGGCGAACTCCTTACAGCGTGCTGTCTTTAAGATAGTTCCACCCTGCTGGATGATATTACTCACATTTTGGGTCTGGAAAGGAACAATCTCGTTATATACCAAGCCACGGTAACCACGCATAATGCCCTTTACCTGAAAACCGTTGAAAATAGCCGCGCGTGTCACGGCACGAATAGCAGCGTTCATACCAGGAGCATCTCCTCCCGAGGTGAGTACGCCTATGCAGTTAATTTTTGCCATTTCTCTTGATTAGATTGGTTCTTAGGCTACAAATGTACGATTTTTTCTTGTTTTTTTCTACTTTTGTATGCAAATGAAATTGCGTAGTCACATATTGACACTTCTGCTCCTCGTTGCGCTGTGTGGCAGGGTTGGGGCGCAGAATCTGATGGTCGCTACCGAGATTGACTCGGTGGTGGTTGTCGTGTCGCGCCCGCTGAGCCAGATTGGTGTGCAGCGTATGCGCTTGGACAGCACCGTGCTACGCGAAAATGTCACCCTCTCGCTGGCCGATGCGCTGGCGGTGGGGAGCAATGTCTTTATCAAGTCCTACGGCCGAGCCACCCTCGCCACAGCCTCGGTGCGAGGCACAGCCCCCTCACACACCTCGGTAACGTGGAACGGGCTGAGGCTCAACTCCCCTATGCTCGGTATGGTTGACTTCTCGCAGATTCCTGCCTACTTTATTGACGACGCCTCGGTGCTGAGTGGAGCAGGCTCGCTGGCGGAGAGCAGTGGCGGACTTGGCGGTGCGGTGGCACTCACCACCACAAAGCCCGCCGAGGAGGGTTTTTCGCTAAAAGCAATACAAGGAGTTAGCTCCTACTCAACATACGACACCTTCCTGCGCACATCCTATGCCACAGAGCAGTTGCAACTATCACTGCGCGGACTCTACACCACCTCCAAGAATGACTACACATATATCAACCGCAACAAGGTTGGCGACCCCATATATGACGCCTCGGGCAACCTGACAGGCTACACACACCCGACAGATGTAAACCGCCACGGCGACTACCGCGACAAACACCTGCTCGGCGAACTTTTTTACAAGACGCGCCGCGTGGGACAGCTTAGCTCGTCAGTGTGGTATGCCGACACCGACCGCGGAGTGCCTCGTCTCGGGGTTGACTATCGTTGCGACAACCTCACCCGCGCCAACCAACACGACCGCTCACTGCGTAGCGTGGCGCAGTGGTCGCACATCGTCGGCGGGTGGAAGTTGGGAGCGGCACTCGGCTACAACTACACCGACCTTCGCTACACCTACGATGTCGACAACGGCAACGGCTCGGTAAATCGTGCCGTGGAGTCGCACACCTATCTCAATATGCTCCACTCGCAGGTGGAGGCAGAGGTGGGCATTGGCAGTGTGTGGCACCTCTCGGGCAACCTCACCTTTTCGTTCCCCTCGGTGGTGAGTCGCGATGTGGCGGCACTCTCCTCCGGCAAGGAGTTCGAGGCTCAGAGGGCCGAGAGTTCGCTCTTTATGGCTGCTCGCTGGAAACCTACCGAGAGGTTTGGTGCGGCAGTAAACTTGCGCTTGGAGAGTTATGACGGCAAGGCAACAGAGCCCATCCCCGCACTCTTTGTGGAGTACACGCTCCTGCCTCGCACGGGTCTGTTGCTCAAAGCCTCGGCCACACGCAACTACCGCCAGCCCACCCTCAACGACCTCTACTTTGTGCCGGGCGGCAACCCCGACCTGCTGCCCGAGGAGGGATTTACCTGGGATGCAGGCTTGCAGCTGATGCCCAAGCAGTTGGGTGCGGTGGAAGTGAGTGGCGAGGCCACCTGGTTTGACTCGCATATCGACAACTGGATCTTCTGGCGTCCCACCCATCAGGGCTTCTGGACACCCCTCAACACCCGTGTACACAGCTACGGTGCGGAGAGCAAACTCTCGGCCACCGCACGACTCGGCGATATCCGCGTAGCGGTAGATGGTATGGCTGCCTACACCCGCTCGGTAAATCTCGATGCACCGACCGGTGAGGTGAATCAACTCCCCTACGTGCCCATATTTTCATCTTCGCTATCGGCAAGAGTGATGTGGCGCAATTGGACCATCGCCCACAAACTCGCCTATTACAGCCGTCGCTACACGACAGACGGAGCCACCACCGAGGCGGGAGGCAGTGTGCCACCCTACACGATGAACGACCTATCGCTGTCACGCGAGGTGAGGCTCTCGTGGGCAGATGTCACCTTGCGATTTGAGGTGAAAAACCTATTCGATATAGAGTATGAGTCAGTATTGGCACACCCTATGCCGGGCAGAAATTTTGGATTTTTTATCGAACTAACACCTAAACTATAATTAGCAAAACGGAGTTTTACACAGAAGTTTTTAGTGGCGCTTTTTACAAAAAGTGCCATAGAGAAAAGAAAAAACAAATAAATAATAAGTAGATGAAGAGAATTTTATGGATTGCAGTTGCACTGACAACACTGTTTACAGGTTGCACCACTGCCAAGAAGGAGAATGATGCTTATGTTTTGATGATTTCGCTTGACGGCTTCCGTCACGACCTTGCCTCGATGGCTAACACCCCCACCCTCGACTCGCTGAGGGCTGTGGGTGTGTATGCAGATATTGCCCCCTGCTTCCCCCCAAACACCTTCCCCCACCACTACTCGATGGCAACGGGACTCCACCCCGACCACCACAAACTTATCAACAACACCTTCCACGATACCGAACTCGACCTCCCCTACGCCATCAGCAATAGTGAGGCACGCAAGAACCCCGATTTCTACAGCGGCGAGCCTATCTGGAACACGGCAACCCTCCAGGGCAAGCCTGCCCACGTCTATTTCTGGGTGGGCGTGGAGGCCAAGGTTGGTGGTGTTGAGCCTGAGTTGTGGTACGAGTATGACGGAGACGTCCCCTTCAAGCAGCGCGCCGATTGGATTATTGAGGCTCTCCATCGCCCCGAGGCCGAGATTCCCCGACTGGTGATGGCATACTTCGAGGAGCCCGATGCTGTGGAGCACTCCTACGCACCCGATTCGCCACAGACAATCGCTATGGTCGAGGAGCTGGACTCGGTGCTTGGCTACCTCTTCTCGTCGCTCCGCACCTCGCCCATCTTCGATAAACTCAACATCATCGTCACC
This sequence comes from Tidjanibacter sp., assembly GCA_045639285.1. GTDB lineage: Bacteria > Bacteroidota > Bacteroidia > Bacteroidales > Rikenellaceae > Tidjanibacter. The sequence goes on along the minus strand of JAZUCV010000041.1, from coordinate 37,639 downwards.
TCCGACCACGGTATGACCGAGAACTATCCCGAGAAGTATGTTAACCTCTACTCCCTGCTCGACAACGAGCGCATCGAGAGAGTAGTGGATGGCGTACCCTTCTACATCGCCCCCGAGGAGGATTATATTGACGAGGCATACGAGATCCTCTCTGCACAGCCCCATATGGAGGTATATCGTCGCGAGGCAATGCCCGAGGAGTACCACTATGGCACCACCACCTCGCGCATCACACCACTCATCGTATTGCCGGAGCTTGGCTGGCGCATCGGCTACTCCGAGCAGGACTATCCGCCCACAGCTCGCAGTGCTACCCACGGCTACGACCCCTTCGAGCGCGATATGCAGATGATTTTCTATGGTGCAGGCCCCGCATTTAAGAAGGGCTACACCCACGACCGCCTCTTCCAAAACCTCAACGACTACCTTATCGTCTGCCATATCCTCGGCTTGGAGCCCGCACCCAACGACTGCGTATGGGAGGATATCGAAGGATTGTTTGTCGAATAAATCGTTTTACGCAATAGGCTAATTTATAGATTGTTATGGCCACAAGTAGTAACACCCCGAAACTCTCAGTAATCATCGCCACCTACAACCGCGCTGAGCCACTTCGTCGCACCTTGCGCTCGCTGGCGGCTCAGACCCTCGACAAGAGCCTGTGGGAACTGGTGGTTGTTGACAATAACTCGGGCGACAGCACCCCCGCAATCATCAGCACCTTTGGTGCCGAACACCCCGAGGTGCGCCTGCGCCGATTTGTGGAGAAACGACAGGGCGTGTCGCACGCCCGTAACCGCGCCTTCACCGAGAGTGTAGCTCCCATCATTGTAAGCATCGACGACGACGAGGAGGCCTTTCCCAATTTCTTGGAGGTCTATTTGGAGTTCTTCGAGAGCCACCCCCATATCAACGCGGCGGGTGGCGACAATGTGCCGCTCTACGAGGAGTGTCCACGCCCCGAGTGGATGAGTACCTACACCGAGACCCCGATTGCCGCCCTGGTGCGTATGGGCGATAAGCGTCGTCCCTTCCGCAAGGGTCGTTTCTTTATGGGTGGCAATATGGCTATGCGCCGCGAGGTATTCGAGAAGTATGGCCTGCTGCACAGCGAGCTTGGGCGCACAGGCTCGTCGCCACTTGCGGGCGAGGAGAAGGAGTTCTTCTTCCGTATGCAGAGGGCGGGCGAGGAGATCTGGTTTCTGCCTGAGGCGAAGATTTATCACATCATCCCCGCCTATAAACTGACAAGAGGCTATTTCCTCAACCTCTGCTATATGACAGGCCGTAGCGAAAAGTTGCGCACCCAGCGTCGTGGCAAATGGGCCTATTTCAAGAGAGTGTGTGCCGAGCAGGTGAAGTGGTGGGGGACACTTGTCATCGCCTTCGGTTTTCTACTCAAAGGCCAAAAGCCCAAGGCAAAATACCTTATCGATATGCGTATGGCTATCACACAAGGACTATTCAACTAATAAAAAGAGCGGTGGTTTTTCCACTGCTCTTTTTGTTAACTGAGAATTATGCTGTTCACATAAAAAAAGACAACACTAAGAGAGAACACAAAAAAAACTAAAAAGTCCAAAGAATCATCTGCGCTTTTGCATACGCACTCCAAGGAGTGGGAAACGAGGTTGGGAACACAGAAATTTTGGGGATATTTCGAGGCCATTCTCGAGGGTTACCGCAAGGGCATAGTGGGGCTATGACCTGAGGACAACACTCGGAAAGAGCCCGAAAGAGCAACAAAAGTTCACAGTTCCTAACCTCGTTTCACACTCCAAAAAAACGGGAGGGTTGTTCCGCTAAACAATCCTCCCGTCCACGTGAAAAACTATAAATGATACGGTACGGTTTTGGGCCGCTTGCCTGACTACATCTGGCTACCGTATGTACCTGTAAGCTGTACTGTGGCTTTATTGCCGGGGCTATATACACCTGTCACACCGCAGTTGCCGACACTTGCGCCCTGATACCATTTCCAACGCACCTCAACATCAAAGGATTTGTTGAGGTCACCCTGCGGAATGATATGCTTGATAGGGAAAGAACTATACATACCAACTGCAATATTGCCGTTCTTGTCTGTATAGGCGTTGTGGTAAAGCTCGAAGACATATTTATACTCAGTGCTCTCCTCCATATTATAGACAAGTTGGAGTTTGTGAGCAGTCTCCTTGTTGTTCTCGCCATAGAGGGCAATCATAGGCATATTAAGATAGCCGGCCGAGATGGTTGCCGAAGTGACATTGATGGGGTCGTCACCGAGATTCTTCTTCTGCTCCTCGGTAAGATAGCTGGAGGGGACAATCTCGTCTGTCAACAAGTTGTAGAAGGCGTTCAGGCGGATATAGTAGTCACCATACTCATCCGGTCCGCTAAGAATAGTGTAGTTAGCCAACACACGCTCGTTCTGATTGTTGATAGCATCTTGTGCAACATTACTCTCGTAGATAATCATATGGAGGCCCGAGTCGGTAACGATACAGTTGCGGTAGCCTACACCGCCATCGTCAATCAGACATCCATAGCTTACCACATAATCCTGTGTATCTCCATTATCGTCGCGTCCTAAAATACACGATGTGTTGAGCGCAACACCCATCACAAGTGCAGTGAAATAAAAAAGAATTTTTTTCATATTAACTATTTAATTAATCTCGTTTCGTTACTTTCTACTCTCTCCGAAGAGGAACTTCATACCCACTCTCAGCGACAGGCTAATAGGATTCTCCGTACGGTAGCTGGCGGGCTGCGATGTAGTGCCGAAGTAGTAGGAGAGGCCCGGCTGGGCATAAAGACCGATATTACCTACGGTGAACATTGCGCCCACAGACAAATCGATTGAGGGCTGGAAGCCTTCATACTCAATCTGGGTCTCCACACTCTTTTTGCCATCCATCAAAACAAAATCACGCCCCGACACACCGCGCTCCAACATAAAACTACTGTGCGCATAGAGGTCGAAAGCGTTCCTGTCGAGTAGGTTGTAGCTCAAACCTACGGGAATACCGATATAGTGAAGGTGGCGCTCTCTGGAGTAGGTGCTCATCGCCTGCTCGATGTTCGATGCCGAATGGAGGTAGTTATATACCAAACCTGTCTCAAACGCCAATCTGTTGGTTAAAGGCAGACTGACACCCACACCCACGCTGATCGGCATGCTATGTTGGAGTGTCGCCTCCTGAGGTGCGCGGTTAACCTGTGTGGAGAACACACCCTCGGCCACCTCATTTGCCATCATATTATTGTTCAGGAGCGATGCCAAGCCACGCTCACGAAGCGTGCCGTTACCAATCACACCACCGTTACCGCCATAGAGCGACGCCACAACGCTGCCACGCTGCTCGGCAACATACTGCTCGGCCATTGCACGACGCCACGCCTCTGTGGAGTCATCGCTCTGGTCAGCCCTGCGTTTGGAGCGAGGTGCATCATCAAGCTGTGGTCCTTCAATCTGTGGTTTGGTATTGTCTGCAATCTCTGCCTCGGCAGGCAGGTCGGCAAGCAACTCTTGGGGGGCAATATCCTCGGCAGACATCTCTATCTGTGCGAGCTGCTCCTCTGCTATCTCCTCATAGAAGAGGGTGCGCAGACGATCGGTGATACTCTCCTGCTCAGAGGCGATGGGCTGTGGTGCAGCCACCTCTGCCACCTTGGCGGGTGGTGCAGCGAAGGTGGGCTGTGCGGGCTCGGTGGTGGCAAGGAGTGCCTGAGGCTCCTCCACTGTACGCTCAATAGCCAGCCACGAGATACCTATGGCGAGGAGCACTGCCGCAGCCGCCGAAGCGTAACGCCACAGGGGAATCCTGCGTCGCACCACAGGGGCGGGTGCGGCGGCGGGAATCTCATCCAGCGAAGCAGATATGCGGTCGAAGAGCCCCTCTGGCGGTGCCACGGAGAACTCCTGCAACTTATCGCTCAGCAGCTCTTCAAATCTCTCCCTTTTCATATTCTAAATCTCTCTCTACTATCTCTAATAACTTTACTCTCGCTCGCGAATATTGCGAACGGGAGGTGTTTTCGCTAATCCCCATCTTCTCAGCTATCTCGGCGTGTGAGTAACCCTCGACAGCGTAGAGGTTCAGGATTGTGCGATAACCAACAGGCAGCTGGTCGATACACTTGACCAGATCCTCGGCAGATATCTTCGCTACTGCATCGGCCTCCACCTGACGTGACAGGGCGGGCACCTCGGAGTAATCCTCGCTCCACACGGGCGAACTCTTGCGAAGCCACCCCAGCGCGGTGTTCACGAAAATCCTGCGACACCACCCCTCGAAGGAGCCCTCACCGCGATAGTCGCCTATGCGGGTGAAGAGAGTGACAAATCCGTCGTGCAACAAATCTTCGGCCGTGGCCCTGTCGTTGACGTATCTGCGGACCACGCCAAACATACGAGCGGCAAGCCTCTCGTAGAGTTCTCTGCGAGCCTCGGGGTCACCATTTCGGCACCCTTCAAGCATTTGGTTTGTGGTCACAATATACTCCTTCGTTAAATAAGATACAATAAGGGGCAATAAAGTTGCACGCCCCCAAAAAATTTTCTACTTTTACACTCGTAAAACGACACTAAACTATGGAAACAACGACTAAAAAAATCGGCATTGCCTCCGACCACGCAGGATTCCAGATGAAGGAGTTCCTCGTTGGCCTTCTCTCGGCCCGTGGCTACGACGTTTACGACTATGGCACTTCGAGCGAGGATAGTTGCGACTACCCCGACTTTGCACATGCTCTGGGCACAGCCCTCGAAAGCGGCGAGGTACCTCTGGGTATCGCTCTCTGTGGCTCGGCAAACGGTATCTCGATGACTCTCAACAAACACCAGAAGGTGCGCGCTGCACTCTGCTGGCTGCCCGAGATTGCATCGCTTGCCCGTCAGCACAACGACGCTAACATCTGCTCGCTCCCCGCACGCTTCATCGACAATGATGAGGCTGTCGCTATCGTTGATGCCTTCCTTGGCGCAGAGTTCGAGGGTGGTCGCCACCAGCGCAGAGTGGACAAAATCGCTGTTGCTGAGTAACACCTACCTCTTAGGCCTTACCGTAACTAACGCTTAGGCTGAAAGGTTTATTGCCAAACCACACATCAAAGGTCGCCCACAAGCAGGGCGGCCTTTGATTTTATATGGTATTAAAATTTAATCAAGGACTTAACGGGCGCAATAGCTTCGAGTCGTGCGCGACCCTCCAACACCTCAATCTCGCCCATAAATACAAACTCCTTCACCTTGACAGGATAGGCCACGCCATCGCGCTCCACGGTGAGTGCCGACAGACGCTCTGCCATACCGACAGCCGTACCACCCGTAGCAAGGATATCGTCGAAGAGGGTCACCTCAATCACACCATCGGTAACGCGCGCCTCGCTGAGGTCGCTCTTGCGGAAGAAGAGGTTGTCCTCGCCATACTCCTTCACAATCGACACGCCCTGCAAATCGTCGCCAGCGTGGGGCAACTTACCCTTCTTGCGGAAAGGAATCACACACTCCACACCGCCATCGGTCATCATCAGAGGCGAGGCGAAGAGGAAACCGCGAGCCTCAGGAGCTGCCACATTGGGAGCAGTCACGCACTCGTCGATTGCTCCGACAACAGCACGAAATGCCTCAGCATCAGCCAACAAGGGCATAATATCAATAAAGTTGATACCCTCGGTAGGCCAATCGGGATAGAACTTGATGCGCTTCTTCACAGCATCAATCTCCATTAAATTCTTACACATTTTTCTTCGTTTTTATGTAGCAATAGTAATTTGTCAATCTCTGTTTTGGCAGAGGTCTGTTATTACAACTTTTCCTGTTTACCACTCTGCACAAAATAGTCAATCTACAAAAATAGGAAAATTTGTCGATAATCCACAACCCAAACCCCATTTTCTGCCTTATTTAAATATGTGGAAAGTATGGCTGAAAATATTTTAGCGCAAGGTACAGGAAATATCGAACAGAAATTGGGGCATATCGACCACTTTTACAACCAATAGAGAGGTAAATTCAAACATTTTCACACAATAAAAGGGCTAAGGATGCGTTAGTTGTTAAGAGGGCAGTTGGTGCCCCGCAACACAAAAAAGAAGATACCTTGAATTGATAAAGATGAGCGAACATAGTAAAAGTGGTTGGCCGATTGAGGATATTTCCGAGCTGACCAAGCAGTTGAAAAATGAGGAGCGACGACCTATAATCGGGTGGTTTTCAGTTGATAATCAGGACTCTGTATTTGCCACAAACGCTGCACCGCAACGTGTACCCGACATTTGTGGCATTGCCTTTTGCATGCGCGGGTCGGCAGACATCGCCATTGACGGCCGCAGGTTCCACATCACGGAGGGCGATATGTGCGCCATCTTCCCCAATACCCTGATGCAGACCTTTGAGCGCAGCAGCGACTTCGAGTGCAGAGTGTTGGTTGTCGATGCTTCGATACGCAGGGCAATAGGTGTCTCGGCCGCAATGAAAATCTTCCTCTACATCCACGAGCACCCCTGCACGTCGCTCAACCCCGAGGAGAAGGAGGCACTCCGAGGCTATATGCATTGCCTCTATATGCTCCACCAGCGCCCCGACCACCTCTATCGCGAGGAGATTGCCGAACGATTGATAATAGCCTTCTCCTATGAGGTGGCGGCAATCTATCACCGAGGCTCCACCATACATAAGGAGGAGCGCACCCGCCAGGAGTATATCTTCTATGAGTTTATGGAGCTACTCTCGACGCACTACACCACCGAACGACAAGTTAAGTTCTACGCCGATGCTCTGTGCATATCGCCTAAATATTTCTCCTCGATTGTGAAGAGCGTCTCGGGTAAGAGTGCGGCAGATTGGATAACCGATATGGTGATTCGCAACGCTGTATCGCTGCTCGCCGACAACCGCCATACGGTACAACAAGTATCCAACGCTCTCAACTTCCCGAACCCCTCCTTCTTCGCCCAATATTTCAAACGCGCCACCGGCAAAACACCCAAGGAGTTCAGACAGAGGAAGTAAAAGTAAATCACCTTGCCCTGAGAGGGGGAATTCAAAATTAGATAATAATGAGAGCAATGTCGAATTGCTCTCATTATTTTGTAGGGAGTTTAGGGAGTTTAGAGAATTTAAGGAGCATAGGGACAATCCTTAAACTCCTTAAACTCCTTAAACTCACTAAACTCACTAAACTCCCATAATTCCCATTACTCCTATCCGCCCTCTCAACCCTAACAAAAACAAAACTGAGAGCAATTCGATATTGCTCTCACTTTTTAATATAAACCCACTCACTTCAAGAAGTTACTATGGCTTAGGAAATTTTGGGCTTCGCGATGGGAGGCAAAGCGGAGTTTACTTAAAGTAAATGAGCATTTGACTCACAAAGGAAGTGCAAAATTTACAAACCAGATGGCTTCGTGAAGCGAGGCCGCCCGCAGGCGTCACAGACGCTTTACTATTTAGCCCCACAAAGAGTAGTACGGAGGCAACCACAAAACAACACCAAAAAACCTCCCTCAATAGAAACGGGTCTGCGACCCAAAAAAGTCGTAGAATTGAGGGAATTTTAGGCGCGGGTGTTTGGGAAGCTGCGAGCATACTTTTCGTATGTGAGCGGTTTCCCAAGCACCCGCAACACCAAATTCACCAATTATACGGCTTTTTTACCCGGTAATTTCGAGGAATTGCTCTATATCAGACTGCAATTTTTTGTATAGAAAACACTGTTTGTAGTTCTCGTTGAATAGCAGTGCATCTCTCACGTTGCAGAGTGAATTGTTGTAGTTGCTCAACTCGTTGGTAAGCGAAAGGCCTTCGCGGGCGGAGGTGTTGATTCGGTTGCCGGCCATCAGGCGCAACTTGTCACACACCGCATTGAGGGCCACCATCACCACATTATCCATCAGCGTATGGCCGTGCATAAAGAGGTAGGCATTGTCGGGTGTCACACCGCGGCTGAGCAGTGCACGCTCAAAGGCGGGCATACGCTCCGCCATCTGGGGGTATTGCTCCGAGAGGCTCACCACGCGGCGTGCCACCTGTCGTCCAAGCCAGGCAATGGTGTCTGCGCCGTTGCGCTCAGTGTCGAGGTAGCCGATGCGCACCGTGCTCTTGAAGTCGAGCAGGGTGAAGGCCCTCTGCATACCACTCTGTGCCGAGTAGGCATACCACAGAAAGGCGGGGTAGATGGTGCGCGAGTAGTCGGCCAAGAACTCCTCGAAGTCGAAAATCTTCGCATCGTTCTTGGTCGCCTTTACGCAGATATTGTGTAGCGACGGAGCGTAGCAGATGTAGTTCTCCGTCGAATAAACATAGGTGTGGAACATAAAGGGCGAGGAGTTAATCTCTGCCGCCTGCTCTGTCTGGTCGGCGAAGAGGTAGTCGAAGTCGCAATCCATACAGAGTATGGTGTTCGGGCCGCACTTGTCTGCCTGCCCGAGCAGTGTCTTCTTACCCTTTGCCAAGTCCTTGCGCAGAGGCACAGTAATCTCAAAGGTCACCTTGTCGCTCTCGTAGTGGTCGAAGATACCGCGCCAGAAGGCCACATCCTCGTAGCCCTCGACCATCACGGTCACCAAGCGCTTGCCAGCATCAACGGGCAATCGCTCGGGAATCTTCTCCTGCCCACTCTGCGCAGGGCGATACTTTACCTTTTGACGTGCCACAGCCTAAGTCAATTTATTCTGTTAGAAGAAATCCTTGCGCAGTATTGTCTGCTCACGGTCGGGGCCTACCGAGACAACAGCCACCTCAGCACCTGTCAGCTCCTCGATACGGGCGATGTATCGCTGCGCTGCCTCGGGCATCTCCTCCACACTGCGGCAGGTGGTGGTATCCTCCTCCCAGCCGGGGAGTTCCTCGAGTACAGGCTTGCAACGCTCCAGTTCGGCGATGGTTGCAGGCACATAGTCAATCACCTGACCATCAAGCTCGTATGCGGTACAGATGCACACCTTCTCCAAGCCCGAAAGGACATCGAAGAGCATCAGCGAGAGGTAGTTCACACCGCTCACACGTGCTGCGTGGCGCAGTGCCACAACATCGAGCCAACCCACACGGCGGGGACGACCGGTCACGGTGCCGTACTCGTGGCCACGCTCGCGGATGTAGTGTGCCAACTCGTCGTGCAGCTCGGTGGGGAAGGGGCCCTCACCTACGCGGGTGCAGTATGCCTTGCACACGCCCAGCACATTGTCCACATAGCGGGGAGCGATACCGGTATTTACGGGTACGCTGGCTGCTGTGGGGCTCGACGAGGTAACATAGGGGAAGGTACCGTGGTCGATGCAGAGCATCACACCCTGAGCACCCTCGAAGAGAATCTTCTTGCCCTCCTCGATAGCCTTGTTCAGCAGTACCGAGGTGTCGCAAATGCAGGGACGGAAACGCTCGCCGAGTGCGCGATACTGCTCAAAGACAGCGTCGAACTCGAAGGTGGGCAGACCCAACATCTGCAGCTCCATATTCTTGACCTGCAACACATTGTGCAGACGCTCAGCAAAGTATTCGGGGTCGAGCAGGTCGCCCATACGGATACCGATACGATTGTACTTATCGGCGTATGCGGGACCGATACCCTTCTTGGTTGTGCCAATCAGTTTGCCACCCTTCATCTCCTCGTATGCTCCATCGAGCACCGAGTGCCAAGGCATAACCACTGCGGCACGGTTGGAGATGCGGAGGTTGTAGTCGGTGATACCCTGACTCTCCAATCGCTCCAACTCGCCCTGAAGGGCTACGGGGTTGACAACAACACCATTGGCAATCACATTGATAATCTGGGGGTTAAAAATTCCCGAAGGGGTGGTCTGCAAGGCATACTTGTTGCCACCGAAAACGATGGTATGGCCAGCATTGTTGCCACCCTGATAGCGCACCACAACATCGGCACGCGCGGCAAAGTAGTCGGTAACCTTACCTTTACCCTCGTCGCCCCACTGGGTACCGACGATAACTACTCTTTTTCCCGAATCGGCTTTCATATTCATAATCTATTTGATACCTACACGGTTGTAAATATAATCAACATTTTTCAGATAGTACTCCAGAGTGAAGCAACCATCGAGCTCCTCCTGCGAGAGAGCCGCCATCACCTTCTCGTTCTGCGAGAGGAGGTCGTGATAATCCTTGCTCTCACTCATCGCCTGCATAGCCACAGGCTGTACGGTGTCGTATGCCTCCTCACGCGAGAAGCCCTTGTCGATGAGGGCGTTCATCACGCGCTGAGCAAAAATCACACCGCGAGTGCGGTAGATATTTGCGTGCATCACCTCGGGGAATACCACAAGGTTCTCCAAGATACCGCGGAAACGCACCAACATATAGTCGAGCAACATTGTTGCATCGGGGAGGATGATACGCTCGGTTGCCGAGTGCGAGATATCTCTCTCGTGCCACAGAGCCACGTTCTCATAGAAGGTCGCCATATAGCCACGCATCACACGAGCACAACCGCAGATATTCTCGCTGCTGATGGGGTTACGCTTGTGAGGCATCGCGCTCGAGCCCTTCTGACCCTTACCGAACGACTCCTCAACCTCGTGTACCTCAGTACGTTGCAGGTTACGAATCTCCATTGCCATCTGCTCCAGCGACGAAGCGATAACAGCCAGCGTAGCCATATAGTATGCGTGACGGTCGCGCTGGATAACCTGAGTCGAGATGTTAGCACTCTCGATACCGAGGTGCTCGCAAACGTAGTCCTGAATCGAAGGTGGAATATTAGCGAAGTTGCCCACAGCACCGCTAATCTTACCCACCTCAACACCACGCGAAGCAGTGCGGAAACGCTCCAGGTTGCGCTTCATCTCCTCGTACCAGAGTGCCCACTTCAAGCCGAAGCAGGTGATATCTGCGTGGATGCCGTGAGTACGACCGATGCAGGGGAGGTCGCGGAAACGGAGAGCCTGACTGCGCAGCACCTCGAGGAACTCCTCGATATCCTTGAGCAGAATCTCGTTTGCCTGACGCAACAAGTAACCGTTTGCGGTGTCAACAACGTCGGTACTTGTCAGACCATAGTGTACCCACTTGCGCTCCTCGCCCAGAGTCTCGCTGACAGCACGGGTGAAGGCCACGATATCGTGGCGGGTCTGCAACTCAATCTCGCTGATGCGAGCGATATCAAACGATGCGTTTGCGCGCAACTTCTTCACATCCTCGGCGGGAACAACGCCCAGCTCGCACCAAGCCTCGCTGGCGAGAATCTCCACCTCCAGGTATGCTCTAAACTTATTCTCTTCGGTCCACACGGCGCGCATCGCGGGACGACTATATCTCTCAATCATAATTCTTTACGCTATTATTTGTTTTGATTTTTCAAGAAACACTCGATGGTATTCTCCATCAGGCAGCAGCGGGTCATAGGGCCTACGCCACCGGGAACGGGAGTGATAACCGACGCCTTATCCACACAAGCTGCGAAATCGACATCGCCACAGAGCTTGCCTGTCTCGGGGTCGCGGTTAACGCCCACATCGATAACCACCGCGCCGGGCTTAACCATATCGGCAGTCACCAACTTAGGACGACCGATAGCCACCACCAGGATATCGGCCTCGGCAGTTACCTCGGCGAGGTTGGGGGTACGGCTGTGCACAATGGTCACAGTAGCATTTCTGTCGAGCAGAAGTTTGGCGGCTGGCAGACCCACAATGTTGCTACGACCCATAACCACAGCCTTCTTGCCTGCAATCTCCACGCCCGCATCGTCGAGCATACGGATAATACCCTTAGGGGTGCAGGGCAGGACACAGGGGCGTTTCTGCCACAGAGCAGCCACATTCAGGGGGTGGAAACCATCGACATCCTTCTCCACGGCGATAGCCTCGATAACCCTATCCTCGGAGATGTGCTTAGGCAGGGGCAACTGCACGATAAGACCATCTACATCCGAATCGGCATTGAGTTTAGCAATCACATCGAGCAACTCCTGCTCAGTTGTGGTTTCGGGCATACGCAGGGTGGTATTCTTGATACCCACCTCTGCCGAATCCTTAGCCTTGCCGGTCACATAGCTGACGCTGGCAGGGTTCTCGCCCACAAGGATTACTACCAGGTGGGGCACACGACCATACTTCTCGGGGAAGGTCGCAACCTCGGCAGCCATCTCCGCTTTGAGGCGTGCTGCCAAATCTTTTCCGCTGACAATCATTTTCTTATATATAATTTTTACCTATATCCTTACGATAGAAGAGGTTATCGCACTCGATACGCTCGATGTTCTTGTAGACATTTGCGCGCGCTGCGGTTGCATTATCGCCCTCGGCCACAACAATCATCACACGACCACCCGCAGTGAGCAACTTGCCATCCTTGCAAGCGGTACCCATATGATAGACCTTAACGCCCTCCAACTTGTCCAGACCACCAATCTCGAAGCCCTTAGCGTAGTCGCCGGGGTAGCCCTTGCTTGCGAGCACCACACCAACCACTGCCTTGTCGTTCCACTCCACATCGCACTCCTTAGCACCTGCCGCTACGGTAGCGAAGATGTTGTAGATATCGCTGCTGATGCGGGGGAGGATAACCTCGGTCTCGGGGTCGCCAAAGCGAGCGTTGAACTCGATAACCTTGACACCCTCGGGGGTCTTCATCAGGCCACCATAGAGCACACCGTGGAAGGGGACACCCTCTGCCACCATAGCGGCAGCCATCGGGCGCATAATCTTCTCAACAGCATACTCCAAGTCCTCCTCGGTAACGAAGGGCAGAGGGGTGTATGCACCCATCCCGCCTGTGTTGGGGCCCTTGTCGGCATCGTAGGCGCGCTTGTGGTCCTGAGCCAGAGGCATAGGCCATATTTGCTCACCCGAGGTGAAGCACATCAGCGAGAACTCAGGGCCGGTGAGGAAATCCTCAACCACCACCCTGCCCTTGCCAAAGCGAGCGTCGAGCAACATATCGCGCAGTGCAGCATCGGCCTCCTCGGCACTCTCGGCAACCACTACGCCCTTGCCTGCAGCCAGGCCGTCGTACTTAAGCACGATGGGCAACGAGTGAGCCGAGACGTATGCCGCAGCCTCCTCGTAATCCTCAAAGACACGATAGTCGGCAGTAGGAATCGAGTACTTCTGCATAATGCTCTTGGCAAACTCCTTGCTCGACTCCACGCGTGCAGCCGCCTTTGTAGGACCGAAGATGAGCAAGCCCGCCTTGCGGAACTCATCGACAACACCCACAGCCAAAGCCGCCTCGGGGCCTACTACGGTGAGGTCCACCTCCTCCTTCTGAGCGAAGGCGAGCAGAGCCTCAACATCGGTATCCTTGATGGCAACGCACTCCGCCTGCTCGGCAATACCTGCATTACCGGGTGCGCAGAAAATCTTCTCCACCTGAGGCGAGCGACTCAGCGCATCGACAATGGCGTGGCAACGTCCACCACCACCTACTACCAATACCTTTTTTCCCATATTTTTTTACAATTTTCCTTAGTAATTCTAATTAAACTATTGCGTGGTTCTACACGATTTTAGTGCTATTTTGAAGTGATTTTTTCCCATTTCGCGCGGCGCATAGCGGGACTATGTAACAAGAGAAATGGAAAAAAATCACCCAAAAGAGGCTAAAATTCTAATGCTTGAAGTGGCGGATACCGGTAAAGAGCATACTTACACCCAGCTCATCAGCCGCGACAATCGAATCCTCGTCGCGAATCGAGCCACCGGGCTGAACGATAGCGGTAACACCCGCAGCAGCAACAGCCTTCACAGTGTCGTCGAAGGGGAGGAAGCCATCCGAAGCGAGTACAAGACCCTCGGTGAAGCCCTTCTCGGCAGCGCTCTTGAGAGCAATCTCTGCCGAGCCTACGCGGTTGGTCTGGCCGGGGCCTACACCTACGGTGCAGCCGTTCTTCACAACAACAATCGCATTCGACTTAACATACTTCACAATGCGCCAGCCGAAGTTCATATCTACCAACTCCTCTGCCGAGGGGTGACGCTTGGTAACGGTCATCTCGTCGGTGATGGTCACCATCTTGTCGTCGAACTCCTGTGCGAGCAGACCGCCACGCACGCTGGTATATTGCATCTCGGGCTTGGTGCGCTTATACATAGGCACCTGCAACACGCGGAGGTTCTTCTTCTTGCCGAAAATCTCCAATGCCTCCTCAGTAAACGAGGGAGCCATCACAATCTCAAGGAAGACGGGGCGCATAGCCTCAGCGGTTGCAGCATCCACCTCGCGGTTGAAGGCAACGATACCACCGTAGATACTTACATTGTCGGCCTCGTAAACCTTAGCCCACGCCTCAGCGGGCGAGTCGGCGATAGCAGCGCCGCAGGGGTTCATATGCTTAACACCCACGCAGAAGCACTCGTCAAACTCTGCAACGATTGCGAGAGTTGCGTTAGCGTCCTGAATATTGTTGTACGAGAGTTCCTTACCGCCCAACTGCTTTGCGAAAGCGAGCGAGTAGGGAACCTCCTCGGTCGAGCGATAGAAGGTAGCCTGCTGGTGGGGGTTCTCACCATAGCGGAGCGACTGAGCAAGGTCGTAGTTGAGGAAGAGTTTTTCCTCCAGACCAGCCTGAGGACGCAGATAGCTTGCAATGCAGGTGTCGTAGAGTGCGGTGTGGGTATAAACCTTAGCAGCCAGACGCATACGGGTCTCGCGAGTGGTGTTGCCATCTGCTTTAAGCTCGGCAAGCACGGTAGCATAGTCCTCGGGATCGCACACAACGGTCACATCGGCAAAGTTCTTAGCCGCGCTACGCAACATCGAGGGGCCGCCGATATCGATATTCTCAATCGCCTCTGCAAGGGTTACACCCTCCTTCTCGATAGTCTGGCGGAAGGGGTAGAGATTTACGCACACCATATCGATAAACTCAATCTGGTTCTCGCGCAGAGCCTCCAGGTGGCTCTCATCGTCGCGGCGAGCCAACAGACCACCGTGCACCTTGGGGTGGAGGGTCTTAACTCGACCATCGCAAATCTCGGGGAAGCCCGTCACATCGCTGATGTTGATACACTCGATACCCTCCGCCTCGAGCAGCTTCATAGTACCGCCCGTTGCGATGATATCCCAACCTAACTCTTTGAGGCTATGGCAGAAATCTACCACGCCACGCTTGTCGCTTACGCTGACCAATGCTCTTCTGTTCATCACTATATCTCTGTTTTATTATTGTTTGCTGTTTAGTAATCTCTCAACGACCTCGGGGTAGAGTGCGTGCTCAATCTCGTGGATTCGCTCCTCCACTCTCTCAATACTCTCGCTATCGCTATGGAACGCCCTCTGGTCGATGATGGTACCGCCATCGAGCGAATTATCCACATAGTGGATAGTCACACCAAAGACCTTTACGCCCGCCTCGAACGCCTGCTCGAGTGCGCGCGCACCTCTAAACGAGGGGAGCAGTGAGGGGTGTATATTGATGATGCGACCCTCGTACGAGCCGAGCAACACCTCGCCCACGATGCGCATATAGCCAGCCAGGCAGACAAGCTCCACCTGAGCCTCGTCGAGTCGGCGGACAATCTCCGCCTCGTAAGCCGCCTTGCTCTCAAAATCGCGCGCAGAGAAGACAAAACTCTCCACACCCAATCGCTTGGCACGCTCTACGGCTTGCGCTCCGGGTTTGTCGCAGACCAACAGCACACACTCGGCACCAATACGCCCCTGCTGGCAGGCACGCACGATAGCCTCGAAGTTACTGCCCTCGCCGCTGGCAAATATTGCAATTCGTCGTTGCATCTATTATATATAATAGGTATAGCCTACTTAATGGTTACGCCTTCGCCCTCAACAACCTTACCGATTACCGATGCCTTCTCGCCAGCTGCGGTGAGCAGGTCGATAGCCTTCTGAGCGTCGCTCTCGGGAAGGGCAATCACCATACCGATACCCATATTGAAGATGTTGAACATCTCGCGGTGAGGCAGACCACCTACGCGCTCCAAGAGGCGGAAGACGGGAAGAATCTCCCAACTGCCCTCGGTAACCTCAACACCCTGACCATCAAGGAGGATGCGGGGGATATTCTCGTCAAAACCACCGCCAGTGATGTGGCTGATGCCGTGAACATCGCACTCGGCAATCACCTGCAACACCTGACGAACATAGATGCGGGTAGGGGTGAGCAACACCTCGCCCAGAGGCTTCTCTCCGGTCTCGGGATATGCCTGATGCAGATCCAGACCGCCATCGGCAACCACCTTGCGCACAAGGCTGAAACCGTTGGAGTGAACACCGCTCGAAGCAACACCAACCAACACATCGCCAACCGCTACCTTAGTGCCATCGATGAGTTTGCTGCGCTCAACAACACCGCAGGTGAAACCAGCGATATCGTACTCGCCACCCTCATACATACCGGGCATCTCGGCAGTCTCGCCACCAATCAGCGCACAACCTGCCTGACGGCAACCCTCGGCAACACCGCTAACGATAGCCTCCACCTTGTAGGGCTCGTTGTGACCCACAGCCACATAGTCGAGGAAGAAGAGAGGCTCAGCACCCTGTGCCAATACATCGTTCACACACATTGCAACAGCATCAACACCCACGGTGTCGTGCTTGTCCATCTCGAAGGCAATTTTAAGTTTAGTACCCACGCCGTCGGTACCACTCACCAGGATAGGCTCCTTGTAGCCCAGCGAGGCGAGGTCGAACATACCACCAAATGCGCCAATGTTACCCATAACGCCTGCACGAGCAGTAGAGGCAACGTGTTTCTTGATTCGTTTAACTACTTCATAACCGGCTTCGAGGTTTACTCCTGCCGCTTCATAAGACTTTGCCATAACTATTTTATATTTTTATTCATTTTTTACTCATCATCTTCGGGGCACTCTGCCTTTACATCCTTGTAGAGGTCGGTGGGATACTTACCTGTGAAGCAGGCAGCACACAAATCAGAACGACGACCCGCCGTCAGGAGCGACTCTGCCGAGAGGTATGCCAACGAGTCGGCACCAATCATCTCGCGAATCTCCTCCACCGACTTGCTGGCAGCCACCAACTCCTCGTAGGTACCGGTATCGACACCATAGTAGCAGGGGTGGCAGTAGGGAGGACTCGCAATACGCATATGCACCTCCTTGGCACCCGCATCGCGCAACATCTGCACAAGGTTGCGGGAGGTGGTACCGCGCACAATCGAGTCATCGACCAGCACCACTCGCTTATCCTTAACAATCGAGTGAACGACCGAAAGTTTCATCTTCACACCCTTCTCGCGCATCTCCTGCGAGGGCTGAATAAAGGTACGAGCCACATACTTGCTCTTAATCATACCCATCTCATAGGGCAGACCGCTCGCCTCACTGTAACCGATAGCGGCACTGAGGCTCGAGTCGGGAACACCGACTACCAAATCTGCATCGGCGGGCGACTCCTTCCAGAGCAGACGACCCGACTCCTTGCGGTAGGCGTGCACATTGCAGCCCTCGATATCGCTGTCGGGACGAGCGAAGTAGATAAACTCCATAGCACACATCTTCCTCTGACACTTGTCGGTATAGAAGTTGCTGCGCAAGCCGTGGTGGTCGATAGTCACAACCTCGCCCGGCTCCACATCGCGCAGATACTCGGCACCCACAGCGTCAAATGCGCAGGTCTCACTTGCCACAACGTATGCATCGGGGTTGTTCTTCATACGACCGAGCGACAAGGGACGCATACCGTACTTATCACGGCAGGCGTAGATACGCTTGGGAGTCATAATCAGAATCGCAAATGCACCGTCGAGCTTATCCAGAGCACTCAGCAGAGGGAAGATACGGTGCTCAGCGGCGCCATCCTTCTTGATAAGGTGAGCCAACACCTCGGTATCCGACGAGGTCTGGAAGAGGCTGCCTCGTGCCTCCAAGGCCAGGCGCAAAGTTGTGGCATTCACAATGTTGCCATTGTGTGCCATAGCGAAGTCGCCTGTGGAGTGGTGGAAGAGCAGGGGCTGGATATTCTCCTCGCCACCATTGCCCGCACTCGAATAGCGCACGTGACCGATAGCCATCGTACCCGACAGCTTATCGAGTTTCGACTGGTTGAATACCTCGGTCACCAAACCGCCTCCGCGCACACGCGAGAGTTTGCCATCAACAGCACTTACAATACCGCAACCCTCCTGACCACGGTGTTGGAGATTGTGCAGACCATAATAGGTGAGGTTCGAGGCGTTCTTTACACCAAAGACACCAAAGACACCACACTCCTCATGGATTCCTTTATTCATTTTATCATCAAACATATATCAGTATGTGCTAACCTAATAACCCTGTTTATTTTTTGCGGAAATAGTTGACAGCATTCTCGAAGAGTCGCTGGCTCTTATTACCACTGATATTCTTGAAGAGGTTCTCCTCCCAACGCTCGGTGTGACCCATCTTGCCGAGGATTCGACCATCGGGCGAGCAGATACCCTCAATAGCGTAGTACGAACCATTGGGGTTCATAGGCGACGCCATAGTGGGCTGACCCTCTGCATCGGCATAACGGAACGCCACCTGACCATCGCGGAACAACTGCTCAGCAAGCTCCTTGCCTACCACAAACTTACCCTCGCCGTGGCTCACAGCAATCGAGTGAAGTTCACCCTCGGTGAAGCCAGCCAGCCAAGGCGAAGCAGCCGAGGCAACACGGGTAGTCACAATCTGCGAGATGTGGCGGTTGATATCGTTGCGGAACAAGGTGGGCGACTCGGTGGTCAGCTCGCCAATCTTACCGAAGGGCAGCAGACCCGACTTGATGAGTGCCTGGAAACCATTGCAGATACCGAGCACCAGACCGTCACGCTCCAACAGACGCTCCATAGCAGCCTTCACATCGGCATTGCAGAGCACGGCAGCAATGAACTTACCGCTACCATCGGGCTCGTCACCTGCCGAGAAACCACCGCTGAACACCACGATATCGGCCTCGTCAATCTTCTGACACATCAGCGCAATCGAGTTGTTGACATCGTCAGCAGTCAGGTTGCAGAGTACCGAAGTGGTGGTCTGCGCACCTGCCTGAACAAATGCCTTTGCGGTATCGTAGTCGCAGTTGGTGCCGGGGAATACGGGGAGATAGACAACGGGGCTCTCCTTTGCCTCGCCGCTATATGGACGATACTCCGAGCGGAAGGGTGCCTCGGTGCAATCCACATCCTTCATATAAGGCTCGGCCTCCGAGGGATATACCGAGGTGAAACGCTCGCAGTTGGCCTCCACAGCCTCCGCAATCGAAATCTCGGTGTCGTTAATCTTGATTACAGGCTCGCTGATAGTCTTACCGATAAGCTCTGCACCCTCGAACTCCAGCTCGCGGCCATCGGTCTCGACCAAAATCGAGCCGTAGGCATAGTCGTAGAGTTCAGCCTCGGGGAGCGACACCTCAACACCTACACGGTTACCGAAGGTCATCTTAGCCAGACCCTCGGCCACGCCACCAAAGGTAACAGCCCAGCCTGCCAAGAGCGAGCCACGCTCAACCTCTGCACCGACAGCATCCCAGATACGAGCCAGCTGCTCGGTGTCGGGCATACCATCCATCTTGGGTGTGTGGCGAATCAAATATACGGGGTGACCCGCGCCCTTAAACTCGGGGCTGAGTGCCTTGCGGGCATCTACGGTAGTTACACCAAATGCGATAAGGGTGGGAGGTACGCTCATATCACCGAAGGTACCACTCATCGAGTCCTTACCACCAATCGAGGGCAGATTCAGCTCTACCTGCATACGCAATGCGCCGAGCAGTGCCGAGAGGGGCTTACCCCAAGCCTTACGGCTCGACATCTTCTCGAAATACTCCTGATACGAGAAGCGCATACCGCGCCAGGGAGCACCCGCAGCCACAGCCTTAGCCACAGCCTCGACAACAGCATAGGCTGCGCTATGGTAGGGGCTCGACTCTGCCACATCGGGGTTGTAGCCGAAGGTCATCACACTTGCGGTGTTGGTCACAGCGTCGCCCACGGGAATCTTCTGCATCGACACCTGAGCCTCGGTCTGCTGGGTAGCACCACCGTAGGGCATCAAGACGGTCGAGCGACCCACGGTCGAGTCGAACATCTCCACCAGACCCTTCTGGCACACAACATTATCATCGGTCAGGTTGACCAAGAAACGCTCCTTAGCGTCCTCGCCATCGACCTCACGGGCGGGCATACCAACCACATCCTCGGCAGCAATGGTGATTGCCGCACGGTGGATGGCACCTGCCGAATCGATAAACTCGCGAGAGAGGTCAACAACCTTCTCCTCGCCATAGAACATTCTCATACGGGCTGTGTCGGTAACATTGGCAACGTGGGTTACCTCGATGTTCTCCTCGGCACAGTAGCGACGGAACTCAGCCTCGTCCTTAGGCTCGATAACCACCGACATACGCTCCTGCGACTCGCTAATAGCAAGCTCGGTGGAGTTCAGACCGCTATACTTGGTAGGCACACGGTCGAGGAAGATATCCAGACCATCTGCCAACTCACCAATCGCAACGCTCACACCACCTGCACCAAAGTCATTCGACTTCTTAATCAGGCGGGTAACCTCTGCTCTGCGGAACAGACGCTGCAACTTACGCTCCTCGGGAGCGTTACCCTTCTGCACCTCACTGCCGCACTCCTCGAGCGACTTGGTGTTGTGCTCCTTCGACGAGCCTGTTGCACCACCGATACCGTCGCGACCTGTACGGCCACCGAGCATCAGCACAACATCGCCAGCCGCGGGGGACTCACGACGAACACTGTCCGCCTTAACAGCACCCACAACTGCACCTACCTCCATACGCTTGGCGGTGTAGCCGGGATGGAAAATCTCTCTCACGCAGGTAGTTGCCAGACCCATCTGGTTACCATACGAAGAGTAGCCTGCCGCCGCCTTGAGCGAGATAACCCTCTGGGGCAACTTACCCTCCAAGGTCTCGGCAACGGTGGCATATATATTACCTGCACCCGTCACACGCATCGCCTGATAGACGTAGCTACGTCCCGACAGCGGGTCACGGATTGCACCACCCAAACAGGTCGAAGCACCGCCAAAGGGCTCGATCTCGGTGGGGTGGTTGTGTGTCTCATTCTTGAACTGCAAGAGGTAACGCTCTGTCTCGCCATCTACATCAACATCGATGAAGATGCTGCAAGCGTTGTTCTCCTCGCTCTGCTCCTGGTCGTCGAGCGCACCAATCGAAGAGAGGTAACGCGCGCCGATAGTTGCCAAATCCATCAGGCAGAAAGGCTTCTCGGTGCGACCGAGTTTTGCGCGCAACTCCTTCCACAGTGCCACAGCCTCAGCCAGCGAGTCACTCATTGCAGAGGGCTCAATCTCGATATCGGTGATGTGGGTGGTGAAGGTGGTGTGACGGCAGTGGTCGCTCCAATAGGTGTCGAGAATGCGCAACTCGGTCTGGTTAGGCTGGCGACCCTCATTGCGGAAATACTCCACAACGGTACGCAGATCGTCGGTGTTCATTGCCAAGCCCCACTCCGAGCAGAAGGCAGCAAGCTCCTCGTCACTCTCCATTGCGGTAAAGCCCTCCAGCACGGGAACGGGCTTCTTCTCGGCACTCTCGTTATTGTCCAGGCGCGAGAGATCCTTCTCACGCGACTCCACGGCGTTGATGTAGTAGTGGCGGATGCGTTCCATATCCTCGGCCGACACGCTCGAGTCGAACATCAGCAGACGGCTGCTCTTGATGGCAATCTCTGCCGCAGGCTCAATCAGGTGAACACAATCCACAGCCGAAGCGGCACGCTGGTCGGACTGACCGGGGAGGTACTCCACAGCCAGCACAGCACCCTCTGCCTCGGGCATCTCATCGGTCACACGGTCGGTCACAACCTCACCGAACACACGGTAACGGCAACGCTCCAACAACTCGTCGGAGAAGCCGAAGAGATCATAGACGCAGAGCAGACGCAACGACTTGATGTCGAGCGACAGATTAGCATTGAACTCCGCACGCAGGCTCTCAGCCTCCACGCGGAACATCTCTCGTTTCTCTACAAATACCCTTCTGGGTTTATGATTTTGGCTCATTTTTATCTTACTTTATCACGGTTATTGCTTCTACATCGGCTGTCTGCTTTGCGCGGAAGGCGTCAAACTTCTCAGCCAGCTCGGGGTATTTGAGGGCCAACATCTGCACTGCCAGCAAAGCAGCATTCTTAGCACCATTGATAGCCACACAAGCCACAGGAATACCCGAAGGCATCTGCACCATCGACAGAAGCGAGTCCAGACCTTCGAGGCTACGCGACTTTACGGGAATACCAATCACAGGCAGAGGGGTCATAGCCGCCATCACACCTGCAAGGTGCGCCGCGCCACCCGCGCCCGCAATAATCACCTCCAGGCCACGCTCGCGTGCTGTACCTGCCCACTCGGCAGCCAAATCGGGAGTGCGGTGCGCACTGATAACTCGCACCTCAACCTCAACGCCAAAACTTTCAAGAGTATCGGCGGCGGGCATCATAACATCCAAGTCACTCTTGGAGCCCATCACAATACCAACTTTCATAATTCTTTATAATTTACTTAAATACTTAAAAATCATAAACAAACAGCCGCCGTAACTCCCATTTTGTTACTGCGGCCGTTATTTGTTGTTATACTATTCCCCCACTGCACACTGCCAACTGAGTACAATCCGCTTGCAGAGACCCCACAGGGAGGCATCCACCACCTCTACCCGCGCGACCTATGTCGCCCGAGCGAGCCGATATTTGGGACAGTATCAGATAAGTCATAAAAGAAGTGGGTTTGTAGTCACTCAATCACACCGCGAAAATAGTATTTATTCGCAGTATTTTAAAATTTTTAAAATACTTTTATCAACTCTTTGCTAACAACTTTTTTGCTTTATGCCTAATCGTTGCGATTACACACTCCGCAACATCCTTCGCACTCTCGTTAGCACCCTCCGTATAACAGGGAGGAAATCGTCCTATTTCGCTTTGCTCTCGCAATATACACAACGGTAAACACCATCCTCGCCCTCTGCCTTGCGGAAGAGCGAATCAACATTCTCCATCACCGAGATACAACGCTTATTGGCGCAGCGGTGCTGATTGACAATCACATCGTCGGGAACAAGCTGGTTGGTCTTGCTCTCATCGTTAGCCCACTCCAAAAGCTTGCAGATGAGGGCCATACGCACAAACTTACCATTCTCCACCTGACGGAAGTAGGCAGCTCTCGGGTCGGCATCGACCTCCTTGGTAATCTCGTTCACGCGGGGCAGGGGGTGAAGGATAATCATATCCTCCTTTGCGCTCACAAGTTTCGAGGGGTCGAGGATAAAGCTATCTTTCAGACGGTCGAAGTCGTCCTCATCCAGGAAGCGCTCCTTCTGCACACGGGTCATATAGAGGATATCCAGCTCGGGCATCACCTCCTCCATATTGCTCACCTCGCGATACTCCACACCATACTTGTCGCACACCTCGTGTTTCATATAGCTGGGCAGACGCAACTCATCGGGCGCGATGAGAATCACCTTGTTGTTCTGGTAGCGCGAGAGTGCCTTGATGAGCGAGTGCACGGTACGGCCAAAGCGGAGGTCACCGCAGAAACCGATGGTGAGGTTGTCAAAACGACCCTTCTCACGCTTGATGGTGAGCAGGTCGGTGAGGGTCTGTGTGGGGTGGCTGTGGCTGCCATCACCCGCGTTGATGATGGGAATACCTGCCACCTGAGCAGCCACCAGCGGCGCACCCTCCTCGAAGTGGCGCATAGCGATAATATCAGCAAAGCAGCTGATAACACGTGCCGTGTCGGCCACAGTCTCACCCTTGCTCACCGAGGAGTTCTTGGCGTCAGAAAATCCAATCACATTACCACCCAACTCCATCATCGCCGAGGTGAAACTCAGACGAGTACGGGTGCTGGGCTCATAGAAAAGTGTAGCGAGCTTCTTGCCCTTGCACACCTCGCTGTAAGCGGGACGGTCGGCAATGATTCGCAAAGCCAAATCAACAATCTCTTCGGTCTCCTGTACCGACAAATCAGTTGGATCAATCAGATGCTTCATAGTATAGCGTATTAATTATGTTCTGCGTTCTTTTTTGCGGTTCTCGCTTGGTGGCCTCAACTCCCTGCCTTCCCGCGGAAGGCATTTCCAAGCCTGACCCACCCCCAAGCCCCCGCCTCGGCGGGGGATGTGTCCTCGGCTACGCCGAGGCAGGATAATACCTTTTATAATTCAAAATACTAAATCCAAAATTGAGGTTTAGACTCTTTTCTATTGTTGGTAGGGAGGTTAGGGAGTTTAATGAGTTTAAAGAGTTTAGGGATTTTTTCTTTAATCTCACTAATTTCTCTATCACTACACAGTCCCCAACAACTTTAATACGGAGCCAACCACCTCACAATCCCTACAAATGCTCCTCAGTAGAAAAGGGTCTGCGACCCAAAAAGTTGTATGGCTGAGGAAATTTTGTGCTTCGGCATCACAGATGCTTTTCTTTTTTTGCCTCTTACAATCCCAACCCTCACCACCTTAAAAAGGCGTATGGCTGAGGAAATTTTGGGCTTCGTGCAGTGAGGCAAAGCGGAGTTTACATAAAGTAAATGAGCATTTGACTCACAAGGGAAGTGCAAAATTTACCAGCCAGACGACTTTTTACTTCATCCAGGACTCGTCCGATGGATTATTACGGAACTGAATCAGTCGGGCAATATCCTCGTGAGTGATATAGCCCTTCTCGGCAGCCACCTCAACAAGTGCGTCGAAGTTCGAGAGGCTGTGGTTCTCCACCGAGGCCTCCTCCAGGCGTTTCAGGCCCTTGGCCATACCGTAGGTGAAGATGCTAACCACACCCATCACCTCGGCACCTGCCTCGCGCAACGCCTCGACAACCTCGATACAGCTGCCACCGGTCGAGATAAGGTCCTCAACAACAACCACCTTCTGGCCCTTATCCAAGCGACCCTCGATGCGGTTGCCACGGCCGTGGTCTTTATTGCCACCGCGCACATAGCCCATAGGCAGGCCCATACGCTCAGCCACGATAGCGGCGTGGGCGATACCCGCAGTGCTGGTACCCATCAGCACCTCGCACTCGGGGTAATACTCCTTGACCATATCGGCCAGACCCGCCTCCACTCTGTCGCGCACCTCGGGTGCAGTGAGTACCAGGCGGTTGTCACAATAGATAGGGCTCTTAATACCACTTGCCCAAGTGAAGGGTTCGTTGGGGCGCAAGAATACCGCGCCTATCGAAAGCAGACCTGCTGCAATATCTTTCTCTCTTACGTTCATTTTTTTATACTTTTTGTCTTACAAATTAAATCCTTTGTTGGTGAAAACTACTCACCCAGAAACTCTGCCACGCAACGACGGTATGCCGCTACGGGGTCGTCGGCTGCGGTGATGGGGCGACCCACCACGATATAGTCGCTACCGAGCGAACGAGCCTTTGCGGGGGTGGTAACCCTCACCTGGTCGCCCACCTCGCCATCGGCAAAGCGAACACCCGGGGTGATGGTGAGGAACTTATCGCCACAAGCACGCTTGACGATACCTGCCTCCAGGGGAGAGCAGACAACACCGTCCAGGCCCGCCTTCTCGGCATTCATTGCATACTTGATAACCACCTCACCGATAGGTGCGTCGATGAGCAACTGCTCACGCATACGCTCCTCGCTGGTGGAGGTGAGCTGAGTCACGGCAATCAGCAGGGGACGAGTGCCGTCGGGGCGGGTAAGACCCTCGACAGCGGCAGTCATCATCTCGATAGTACCCGCCGCGTGGAGGTTACACATATCGACATCCAGACGCGAGAGGACAGCCATAGTCTTCTTCACAGTGTTGGGAATATCGTGGCACTTCAAGTCCAAGAAGATGGGGTGACCGCGACGCTTGATCTCCTTCACAATCTCGGGACCAGCCGCATAGAACAGCTCCATACCAATCTTCACAAAGGGACGCTCCGCACCCTCAAACTTGTCCAAAAAGCGCAAGCAATCCTCAGCACTACCGAAATCACATGCGATAATTACATCCTTAGTTTTCATATTAGCCTTTATGTTTTATTTATTGTTTTCGTTCTAATTAGCCAGAACACCCTGCCTTCTTCGAAGGCAATTACAAGTCTGACCCACCCCCAAGCCCCCGCCTCGGCGGGGGATGTGTCCTCGGCTACGCCTCGGCGAGGTTGCGGACACGACCCAATTGGGGTTTATGTTTTATTTATCCTTACTTTTCTTATTTCCTTTTTTAGGGAGGTTAGGGAGTTTAATGAGTTTAGGGATTTTTTCTTTAATCTCACTAAATTCCTTAATCTCACTAATTTCTCTATCACTACACAGTCCCCAACAACTTTAATACGGAGCCAACCACCTCACAATCCCTACAAACGCTCCTCAGTAGAAAAGGGTCTGCGACCCAAAAAGTTGTATGGCTGAGGAAATTTTGGGCTTCGTGCAGTGAGGCAAAGCGGAGTTTACATAAAGTAAATGAGCATTTGACTCACAAGGGAAGTGCAAAATTTACCAGCCAGACGGCTTTTTATACAATACCTATAATCTCGCGCAAAGAACTAATCCCCAATCTCTCCATCTCTGCATCCAGCCCCTCGATAATCTCCTTCGAGGCGTAGGGGTTGCGCAGATTTGCAGAGCCCACCTGCACAGCGGTTGCACCTGCCATCATCATCTCGATAACATCGGCACTACTCGACACACCGCCACATCCCATAATAGGAATCTTGCAGGCGTGTGCCACCTGATAGACCATACGCACCGCTACGGGGAAGACCGCAGCACCCGACAGACCACCCGTACCGTTAGCCAGCACAGGGCGACGACGACGAGTATCAATGCGCATACCGAGCAGAGTGTTAATCAGCGTCAGGCCATCGGCACCCGCATCCTCACAGGCACGCGCAATAGCAACAATATCGGTCACATTGGGCGACAGCTTGATAAATACGGGCTTGGTAGTCACCTTCTTAACCTCCTCGGTAACCTTGGCAGCCATCGCCGCATCGGTACCAAAGGCAAGACCTCCACCGTGCACATTGGGGCAGGAGATATTGACCTCAATGATATCCGCCACCTCGTCAATCCTACGGCAGCACTCCCTATACTCATCGAGCGAGAAGCCACTCACATTGGCCACAATGGGTTTTTTATACACTTTGCGGAGTGCGGGCACGACCGTCGAGACAACGGCATCCACACCCGGGTTCTGCAATCCCACAGCGTTGAGCAATCCCGAAGGGGTCTCGGCAATGCGGGGTGTAGGGTTACCAAATCGGGGGTTGAGCGTGGTGCCCTTGATACTGATAGCACCCAGCACATTAATATCGTACCACTCGGCAGCCTCCTCGCCAAAGCCGAAAGTACCGCTGGCGGGGACAATAGGGTTGTCGAGTTTCACACCACAGAGTTCAACACTCTTGTCCAATATCTTATTCTCTACCATATCACATCGCTTTTCAAAAGTACGGGTCCCTCCTTGCACAATCGCTTGTGGCCGCTATGTGTCTCGTGGGTGCAACCCATACAGATACCAAATCCGCATCCCATACGCTCCTCAAGGCTCACCTGACCCTCGCCACTGCTCTGCTCGCACAGGGCGCGCAACATAGGCAGCGGGCCGCAGGAGTAGAAGTAGTCGTACTCCACGCCCTCACCTCGGATGGCGTCAATCACAGTACCCTTCACGCCCGCCGAGCCATCCATCGTGGCAATCACCACACGAATACCCAAAGCCTCGAACTTCTCCTGCAAGAAGATCTCGACAGCGGTATTGAAGCCGAGCACCACGCTCACGCTCTTGCCCTCAGCCGTCAGGCGACGCGCAAGACCATAGAGCGGGGGAACACCCACGCCACCGCCTACGAGCACCACACGCTCTTCGGGTACGCTCCAGAAGCCATTGCCCAGGCCGACCAGCAGGTCGAGCTCTGCACCCGCCTTCATCTTCGCAAGGCGCGCAGTACCCTCGCCGACCACCTTATATATAATAGTGAGTTCGCCCTCCTTCCAATCCGAAATCGAGATGGGGCGACGAAGGTACAAACCCTCCAACTCTATATTCACAAACTGTCCTGCGTGGGTCACAGCACAAGTGTCACCCGCCAGGTGCATCTCCCACACCGAGTCGGTGAGGGGAGTATTGCTCAAAATGGTAAAAACTCCTTTGCTTGCCATTATCTTTCGTAAACTATCTTTCCACCATAAATGGTCATTGCCGATTCACCCTTAACCTTCCAGCCCTCAAACGGTGTGCTCTTGCCCATCGAGAGGAACCTCTGGCTATCCACAGCGTAGCAACTGTCGAGGTCGGCAAGAAGAAGGTCAGCCCTCTCGCCTGCAGCAATCACACCACCGCCCATCTTAAACAGTCGGCGAGGCGCAAGGCTCATAGCATCGACCATACGCTCCAGGGAGATTATGCCGCGCTCCACGAGGTGGGTATAAACAATCGGCAGCGAGGTCTCCAGACCCACAATGCCAAAGGCACTGCCACGCACACCGCGCGACTTCTGGTCGGCAGTGTGGGGTGCGTGGTCGGTGGCAATCACCTCCACGGTACCATCGGCCACACCCGCCACAAGCGCATCCCTGTCGGCGCGCGAGCGAATCGGGGGGTTCATCTTGAAACGACCCTCGTCGGCAATATCCTCATCGGTCATTGTGAGGTAGTGGGGGCCTGTCTCGCAACTCGCCCTGAGGCCGCTCTTGCGTGCATCGCGGATAAGTTCCACAGCCTCCTTGGTCGAGATGTGGCAGACGTGGTAGCGACAACCGGTCTTCTCCACAAGTTTCAAGTCGCGCTCAATCTGCTTCCACTCGCTCTCCGAGCAGATACCGGGGATTCCGTTGCGACGAGCGAACTCGCCATCGTGTATCACACCGCCACGCACAAGGTCATCGACCTCGCAGTGGGCGGCAATGATGCTGTCGCACTCCTTCACACGCCACATCGCCTCCTCCATAATGCCGGCATCGCTCACTCCCGAGCCGTCGTCGGAGAAGCCTGCAACATAGGGGGCAAGGGCGGCAATATCTACCACCTCGCCACGTCCCTTACGGCCACGGGTGATGGTCGCAAATGGGAGAACGCCAATCTGCGCATCGCGACGGATAATCTCCAACTGAGCCTCCAAACCCTCCATCGAGTCGGGTGCGGGGCTGAGGTTGGGCATAGGGCATACGGTGGTAAAACCACCACGCGCAGCTGCACGGGTACCACTCAATATCGTCTCCTTCGAGGAGAAGCCGGGCTCGCGCAGGTGAACGTGGACATCGACAAGGCCGGGCATCAGCCACAACCCTTCGGCCTCAACAACCCTCTCGGGGTTGAAATCGCCCACACTGCCCACAGCGGCAATCTTCTCGCCACTGATAGCGACATCGGCAGCCGCAAAACCGCTACCGTTCCACACCTTTGCACCACGAATAAGTATCTCGCTCATTGCTCTATATCTAAAAAAAAGAGGCAGTTACCCCAATACGGCACTACCTCTTGTTGCTTGTTCGACAATTACCCACTCGCACTTGTACTGAGCCAACAACAGAGGTACCACACATATCGTGTTCTGCGGCTCTGTATAGTGTTGTGTAGCTCATAAGGCGAAATGATTTTCTTAACTGAGCAAATATAACGCTTTTTTCTCAAAATATCCTATCTTTGTAGGTATAATTTTTATCCGAATATGGCAAATAACGATTGGAAAGCAAGATTAGGGGTGGTCTATTCGACCGCTACAGACTATAACTACACCACCGAAGAGGAGGTGAGCATTGAAACACTGCCCCCCGCCCAGCAGAATCTGCGAGTGTGGCTCGACCGCAAACACCGCGGCGGCAAACAGGCAACCCTCATCAAAGGGTTTGTCGGGAGTGATGACGATTTGAAAGAGCTCGCCAAACTCCTCAAAACAAAGTGTGGCGTGGGTGGCTCGGCAAAGGATGGCGAGATAATCATCCAGGGCGACCACCGCGACCGCATAATCGAGATTCTCACCAAAGAGGGCTACAAAGCAAAGAAAGCAGGTGCATAAAAGAGAGTAAAAAGTTATGAAAAAAAACGGAATAAAAATAGTGGTCTCGGTGTTGGGCTTCCTATGGCTTAACACTATGACAACCAGCGCACAATACTACTCTAACGGAGCTATTGCCGCCAGCGAGAAATTCTACTCAATCGATGGGGTTACGACCACTATTATTACTCCGAAGGATTTTGAGGACAGGGGGCGAAGTGTGGGCTACTATATGGGGCGGATGCGCGAGAGTGTGGGCTTCGGTCTTACCACTCCGCGACCTGTGAGCGTCATCATCAATGGTCGCACACTGCTCTCCAACGGTATGGCGATGTGGACCCCCTTCCGAATCGAGATGGCAGGCGCACCTGCCATTGAGAGTTACTCCACTCCGTGGCTCAAACAACTCGCCGTGCACGAGTATCGCCACATTGCGCAATACAGCCGTCTCGACACCCGCGCGGCAGGCTTTGTCGGCAAACTTCTCGGCGAGCAGGGCTCGCTGCTGATGACAGGTCTGTTGCCTTTCTGGTTTTTGGAGGGCGATGCCACCGATGCCGAGACACAAGCCTCGCTCTTTGGACGAGGTCTGCAACCCTCCTTTTCGATGCACTATCGCGCCATCGGCTCGCAAATCCTGGAGGGCAAAAATCCCGACCGATGGTTCAGCGGCTCATACGCCGACTACATCCCCGACCACTACGAACTCGGCTACCGACTTGTGACCCACGCCAACCAGAGGGAGGGTCGCTACGTGTGGGGCGACATTATCGACTACTCGGCACGCCGACCATACCTCATCGCCTCCCATCAGAAGGGTATGCAAAAGGTGTTGGGAATCAAGACCGTAGACCTCTTCCGCGAAACATTTTTTTCCAATAACGAGTTGTGGGCACAAGCACCACATATCCCTGTTGCGACGGCTTGGGAGGAGGGTGTTTCGACCATTGCCGCAACCCCGAAAAAGGGGTGGCAGAGTTACAGCCACCCTATGTGGCTCGATAGCAGGCGTATTGTGGCACTTCACTCCACACTCGATCGGACCGACCGTTTTGTCATCATCGACACCAGCACGGGAACAATCGAGCAGGAGGTGGCAATCGGCTCGCTCAGCACCCGTCCCGCAATGGCGGATGGCGTGGCGTGGTGGAGCGAGTATCGCCCGAGCACCTTTTTCAACACACAGGTCGGCTCGGTGGTGCGCTCCTACGACTTTGGGAGCAGAAGATTGAGCACTCACCGACTTGCCGAAAATGCACTCTACCCCACCCCACTTCCCGAAGGTGGTTTGGCGTGGGTTGAGTACAACACCGAGGGCAGCTACACGCTCCACACTCCGAGGGGCGAAAAGCTCTTCACCGACCACTCATTGCACGGCCTTGCGTGGGACAACAAAACAGAACTTTACTACCTGATTGCCCAGGGAGATAACGGTATGAGTATCATATCGTTCGACCCTGCCGATGGTGCAGTGAAGACGATTCGCAAGCCCGCCTTTGTGAGCCTCAGCGACCTGCGTGCCGAGGATGGCAAACTCTACTTCGGCTCGGTGGCTTCGGGTATCGACAACGCCCACTCAATCGACCTCGCTTCGCTCCGCGAAGAGCAACTCTCGGAGGCCCTCTACGGTGCCTTCGACCCAGCCCCCTCGCCCGACGGAGAGAGGGTGGCGATGACCCTCTACTCGGCCCGCGGATATTCGGTAGTAACGGCCGACAACAAGGGCGTTAAGGGTGTGGAGTGGTCGCAACTCCCCGCCAACACAATCAACACCCCCAACCTCGATTGGGGTATCCCAAAAATCGACACCATCAACTTCACCGAGAGCGACCTCACCGAGAGTGTGAGTCAGAGTTCTGCTCGTCGCTACTCACGCATCGGCCACCTCTTCCGCTTCCACAGTTACGCACCCCTTATGTTTGACCCTGAGGAGATTATGGAGGGTGCTATAAATGAGTTGGGGTTGGGCGTTACGCTCCTTTCGCAGAACATAACAGGCGATATGATTGCCCGCGTGGGCTACGGCTACACGGCTCAGAAGGGACAAAATGCATCGCTGTCGCTAAAATATCTCGGCTTTGCACCCAAGTTGGAGTTCACCGCAAAGTGGCAGCAACACCACCCCACCCCAGGCAATATGGTGCGCGGACTAATCGGCATCGGGGGCGACACCATAGCATACGTTCAGCGATTCGACAACGGCAATCTCCACTTCGACAAGGCCACCCCGCAACACCAATTTGCGGGCGACAAAAACTATATCACACTGAGCGGTCGAGTATACCTGCCAATATTTCTTGGCGGTGGTAGCAGTACCAACTATCTGACCCCCTCGTTGGAGGTAAACCACACCAACGGCTACTATTGGGACCCCACAACCGAGAGTTACGCACAGGGGCGCACAATGGTCTATGGCTCAGTGCAGTACAGCAACCAAACACGCCTCGCTCATCGCGACTTTCTGCCTCGCTGGGGTGCGATGGTGCGCGCCACCTACGGCACAGGGTTGAGCGGCAGGGAGACATCTGTTTTGAGTCTGTTCGGCAGGGCATACACTCCGGGTATTGGCCCTAACCACGCCATAACCCTACGCGCTGCCTATCAGGATATCCTCGGCGAGGGCTACTACACCCACTTCATCGGCGACCTGCAACCACGCGGCTTGCGCTCGCCAATCCTGCCCGTAGGCTACTACGCCTTCTCGACCGACTACGAAGCACCCCTCTTCTACCCCGACAGAGGTCTGCGCGGAGTGCTGCTCATCAAGCGCATAAGAGGTGCAATTGGCTATGACTTTGCAACTTACACCACCTACTACACAAAGGCGGGAGCGATAAAGGAGAGTGGGCTACCCATCATCTTCCCGCGTCGCAGCGCCACCACCTCGTTTGGCGGCTCGGTGGTCTTTGATGTAGTGCCCGTGCGAATGCCCGAGCAGGCAGAGTTCTCAGTTCGCCTCTCGCTCTTTATGCCGAGCGACACGGGTAAACCCTACTTCGGCGCCTCGGTGGAGATGCCATTATAGGGTCAACCGTAGGTTGAAATGCAATTTTTGGGTGCGATTTTGCGTTAGATTGGCAGAAAAAAAATATCTTTGCACAGATATTCAGCACAAAAGATGAAAAACAGCAACAGCAACAGCGCAAAACAGCGCCGATTTGTGAGATGGTTCTGGACACTTATCCTTGTCCCCACGGTAGCCATCATTACTATCATAATTCTCACAGCAGCAGGCACTTTCGGCCGCCTGCCCTCGTTTGTCGAACTCGAAAATCCCGAGAGCAACCTCGCCACAGAAATCTACTCTGCAGATGGCAAGGTGATCGGCTCGTTCTATATCCAGAACCGCTCCTACGTTGACTACAAGGAGCTCTCGCCCGCACTTGTGGCTGCACTCGTTTCGACAGAGGATGCCCGCTTCTACTCCCACTCGGGTATCGACTTCATCTCGCTGGCCCGCGTTGCCGTCAAGACACTCGCAATGGGTCGCAGCGATCAGGGCGGTGGTAGTACCATCACCCAGCAGTTGGCAAAGAACCTCTTCCCCCGCGACACAACAACCTATCACTCCAAGATTACACGCGCTAGCCGACTGGTAGTCACCAAGTTCAAGGAGTGGATTACAGCGGTGAAGCTCGAATACAACTACACCAAGGAGGAGATTTTGGCGATGTACTTCAATGTGGTCTTCTACGGTAGCAACGCCTACGGTATCAAGGCTGCCTCCTCGACCTTCTTCGACAAGACCCCTGCCGACCTCACAGTTCCCGAGGCTGCTATGCTGGTGGGTGTTGTCAATGCCCCGACCCGTTACAGCCCTGTGCGTAACCCCGAGCGAGCAATGGAGAGGCGCAATACCGTTATGACGCGTATGCATCAGCAGGGCTACCTCTCGCGTGAGCAACTCGACTCGCTCAAAGCGACACCTATCGAACTCACCTACAACCCCTCGTCGCACGATGCCGGCTCGGCAACCTACTTCCGCGAGATGTTGCGCACGGTGATGAACGCCAAGAAGCCCACACGCAACCAATACCTCAACGAGTGGGACTACGAGCAGGAGCTCGCACGCTGGGAGAGTAACCCCCTCTACGGCTGGTGCCAGAAGAACACCAAGGCCGACGGCACACCCTACAACATCTACAGCGATGGTCTGAAAATCTACACCACCATCGACTCGCGTATGCAGACCTACGCAGAGGAGGCCGTGCAGCAGCAACTCGAAACGGTTATTCAGCCCCGTATGGAGGCGCAGTACAAATCGACTCGCGTACTCTTCGACGATATGAGCAAGGAGGATATCGAGCAGATTATCCGCCGTGCGATGATATATACCGACCGCTACCGCGCCCTCAAAGCGGAGGGACTGAGCGAGGAGGAGATCGACAAGGAGTTCCGCACCCCTGTCAAGACCCGCATATTCACCTACAAGGGTGAGGTTGACACCCTCATCTCGCCCCGCGACTCGATACTCCACCACAAACGCATAATGCGCGCCTCGTTTATGGCACTCGACCCGACCAATGGCCACGTCAAGGCATACGTTGGCGGCCCCGACTTCCGCTACTTCAAGTACGATATGGTGAAGCAGGGTAAGCGTCAGGTGGGCTCGACAATCAAGCCCTTCATCTACACCTTCGCCATCGACCACCTCGGCTTCAACCCCTGTACTATGGTCCCCAACCTCCCCACAACCATCGAGACCTACACGGGAGAGCCCTGGACACCTAAGGAGGCCGGCGAAGTGGAGTATGACGGCGTGCTCCACCCCCTCAAATGGGGCTTGGCGCGTAGCCGCAACAACTACTCGGCGTGGATTATGAAGCAGGCAAAACGCCCCGAGGCGGTGGCCGACTTCATACACAATATGGGTATCCACAGCTGGATAGACCCCGTGAATGCACTCTGCCTTGGCACACCCGATGTATCTCTCTTTGAGATGGTTGGCGCATACGCTACCTTTGTGAACAAGGGCGTATTCACAGAGCCTATCTTCGTGACCCGCATTGAGGATCGTCAGGGCAACCTCCTCGCCTCGTTCAACACCACAACCTCGGTGGCCATCAGCGAGCAGACAGCCTACACGATGACCGGTATGCTCCGCAATGTGGTGACCAGCGGTACGGCAGGCCGACTCATCCGCGAACACGGCTTTGCTAACGTTGAGGCGGGCGGCAAGACAGGTACCTCCAACGAGAACCGCGATGCGTGGTTTATGGGTATCACCCCCAAGCTCGTAGGCGGCGTATGGGTAGGTGGCGAGGACCAGAGCGTACACCTCAAATCGGCAGGCGAAGGCTCGGTGGTGGCACTCCCCATCTTCGGCGACTTTATGGAGAAGGTATATGAGAACCCCGCACTGGGTATCTCGAAGGAGGATAAGTTCTACCACCCCATAGGCGCAATCGAGTACAACTGCCCCGACGAGGTAATCCCCGACGAGGAACTCGACGACGAATTTTTTAATTGATGTCACATATTCTGAAATAATTAAAAAGGAATAAATATATGAAAGTTGCAATTGTTGGCGCAAGTGGCGCTGTTGGACAGGAGTTTATGAGGGTGCTTGCTGAGCGCAACTTCCCTATTGATGAGTTGGTACTCTTCGGCTCGGAGCGTAGCGCGGGTCGCGAGTACGAGTTCCGTGGCGAGAAGATTAAGGTTAAGCTGTTGCAGCACAACGACGACTTTAAGGGTATCGACGTGGCCTTCACCTCGGCAGGTGGCGGCACCTCGAAGGAGTTCGAGAAGACAATCACCAAGCACGGCGCGATAATGATTGACAACAGCAGCGCATTTCGTATGGATGCCAATGTGCCTCTGGTGGTGCCTGAGGTCAATGGCGACGATGCCTTCAACGCACCCCGCAGGGTGATTGCCAACCCCAACTGCTCGACAATCCAAATGGTGGTGGCCCTGGCTGCTATCGAGCAGTTGTCGCACATCCGCCGTGTCCACGTTGCCACCTATCAGGCAGCAAGTGGCGCAGGTGCTGCCGCAATGGACGAGCTCGTGGAGCAGTATGCAGAGATTGGCGCAGGCAAGCCCGCAACGGTGAATAAGTTTGCACACCAGCTGGCATATAACATCATCCCCCATATCGACGTGTTCACCGACAACGACTACACCAAGGAGGAGCTCAAGATGCACTTCGAGACCCAGAAGATTATGCACTCGGATGTGGCTGTGAGCGCAATGTGCGTACGTGTGCCGGTGCTGAGAGCTCACTCGGAGAGTATCTGGGTGGAGACCGAGCGCCCCATCTCGCCCGCAGAGGCTAAGGAGGCGTTTGCCGCCTACCCCGGCCTGGTGGTTATCGACAACCCCGCAGCCAAGGAGTACCCTATGCCCCTCCACGCCGCAACACGCGACGAGGTATTTGTGGGTCGCATCCGTGAGGATATCGCCAACCCCAACGGCCTCACCTTCTGGTGCGTAGCCGACCAGATCCGCAAGGGCGCAGCACTCAACGCAGTGCAAATCGCCGAGCACCTGTTCGGGTTGAAGAAGTAGTTAATGTTGTTTGCAACTTTTTTGATGGATTATACGTCTATAAAAAAGGAACAGACAACCATTAAATTTATAATTTATGAAGAAATTACTATTAACAACCCTCTGTTGCGCCTTTGCGGTAGCCACCTATGCCCAATCGGTGGTGTCGAACCACTCCGTTTCGACCTCAACCCTGCTGAGCCTTGAATATGCCTATGAGCAGGCGCTGGGCGACAAATCGACCATCGTGCTGAGGGCAGGACTCCCCAACCGAATGCTCTACGACTCCTACGCAAACGAATCGTCAATTAGCATAAAAGGTCGCTCCTCGTGGGCATACGGTATCAGCATCGAGCCGCGCATCTACACAAATATCGAGCGAAGAGCCAACTATGGCCGCAATACCTATAATAATTCGGGTAGCTTTGTGGCACTGCGCCTGCAAGGCACCTTGGGCACACCCAACTACCCCACCGGCGAGGTCTGCTTAGTGCCTATGTATGGCATTCGCAGGGCGTGGGGCGAACACTGGTTTGGCGAGCTGACCGTGGGCGGCGGTGTGTCGTACGCCACCTGCTTCGACGGACTCAACTTCAAACCCCACCTCCAATACCGCGTGGGATTTGCATTTTAGACAACCGAGGCCGGAGAGGTGCCACACCACCCTCCACCCAATAAATCCCTCACCAATTTGGTGAAATAGGAAAAAAAGAATACTTTTGCGGGTGGATTGAGGGCACACCCCACAACCCACCCACAAAATTCCCGCCCCAACGGGCACACAAAAGGGATGCGGATATGGCGTAATTGGTAGCCGCGCCAGACTTAGGATCTGGTGTAGAAAGACGTGGAGGTTCGAGTCCTATTATCCGCACAATTTTAATTTTGAGGAGAAATTTTCGGATCTCTCCTCATTTTTATTTTTATAACTATCTGATATTCTTTGAATTATAGAGAGCGCCTGATTACGGTCTATGGTTCGATAAATTTCTTTTGACCTTTATAAAAATAACAAATCCCAAAGATGAAAATTCTTTGGGATTCGTATCTGTCTAAAATTACCGATTAGCAAACTCCGAGCACTATGGCAGCATCAATCGAAAGATTGATGCAAATTGCGCGTGCTACTTGCAGAGTAGGCTCGCGCTTTCCCGAAAGGATTTCATTCAGGCGTGATGCCGATATTCCAATCAATTCAGACATAGCCTTCTGGGTAAGTTTCATCTCATACATACGAAGGCGAAGAAGACTAATCA
>JAZUCV010000040.1:0-18320 GCA_045639285.1 Tidjanibacter sp. | reverse complement strand
CGTAAATTTGTCGTAAGCAACTGTAGTTCTGAAGTTTGTATGGCAAAAGTCGGACTCGAAAACGACACCTTGAAACAACCCAAGTGTCCCTCGAATTGGGAGTATAGTACTGGGCAAAGGCAATTGCTTGATATACAGAGTAGAGAGCAGATGGACAGACTCTCGTTTTCCGCTCAAAATCAAAGGCTTAGAGAAATCTAAGCCTTTTGTTTTTTGTCAAATCAGGCTCGCACGAGCGACCACAGGCTACCCCCTCCCAGGGGGATAGGGGGTGTAGATATATTTCGCGAGAAATTACACACGCGAAGCGTGGGTGCGAGTCTCGTTTTCCGCTCCAAGAGTCCAAAACAAAAAGGACAAAGTAATGCAAAACCTCTTTGAAACGCTGTTTCAGAGAGGTTTTCTCGTTTTTGGTCCGAAAGCCCAATCCCCTGAAAAACACCTATTTCCGCTATACATTGTCATATTCTTATTTCGTTGATAGTTTTTCATTTTCAAGTAGCGCACGCTTGTACTCAATCTGCTCGCCATCGCGCCTACCTTTGTAGCCACCGAGTGAACCGTCCGCCGCCACCACACGATGGCACGGCACCTCGGGAGCAAAGGGATTGCGTTTAAGTGCCTGGCCTACAGCTTGCGCACTGCGACAACCTATGCGTTGCGCCAACTCGCCATAAGTAATTGTTGTCCCCGCAGGAATATCTAACAATGCTAAATATACTCGTCGTTGAAATGAGGTAATCTCCGTAGAAAGCTCTAATCGCCTACGAATACCTATGTCGCTATTCTTCTGCAAATGCCACATCTGATGTCCGAAGAATTGCTTGGTGCCGACACGCTCAAAACCAAGCGAGGCATATAACTTTTCAGCATTAGGGTTGGCGTAATCGACTATCAAACCCACACGCTCGTGCCCCTCGGCAAAGGCTTTTTCACAGAACGTAGCAACCAATGCTCGCCCCACGCCAAGCCCACGAAATTCAGGCAAAACGCCCACCGAATCGAGATAAACTTCGCCCGCCTCGGTCTCGTCGGCAATAGTCGTAACTCGTCCTATCTGCTCGCGCAGAACGGCAAATGTGCCCTCACGCAACTCCGACAATCGTGCACCATCATAACCCACAACAGCACCTGCCTGAGCGCCCTCAACCTCCGCCACAAGTGCAAATTGCCAACTATATTGCGTACCCTCTCGGCGTGCAATCTCTGTCAGCACTGCGAGGTAGTCATCGCCACAATAGCTACGCAATGCCACCTCGTCGCCAATCGCCATTGCAACAGCACGGGCAATCACCGCCGCATCCTCACGCCTTGCAGGGCGCACTATAATTTTCGGAGCATCCATACCACAAAGTTAGCAAATTCTGCGATACGCAGTGGGCGTTGTACCGACCTCTCGTTTGAAGAAACGGCAGAAATAGGGTGTTGTCGAGAAGTTCAACTCCTCGGCAATTTGCTCGATTGTATGTGCCGAACTACGCAGAAGTTCTATTCGCCAGGTATGGTAACTGCCGAGTTGGAGTTGCTGGTGAGTGTTGCACTGATTGTATGGTTGGAGCAGAACAACCTCGCATCGGCAACCGACTATGTCTTGGGTGTTGTGATTATGATTGCTTGCTTTATCGCAATGCAGCGCACCCTTGTATGGATGGTAGGAATGAAGTATAGCGATCTACCTAAGCGCATCCGTGCTCAGTGGTCTAAACCGAAGAACTAACGACCTTATATATGTCAAAGGCGACCCATCGTAGGTCGCCTTTGAACTTTCAACTATTTCCGCTCCGCAAACCACATTTCGTTCTCTCGTCTGGCTGTGAATGTTGAGTTGAAACGGGCAGCTGCACGGGAGTAATGGATGCCGTAGAAGCGGCGTGCTTTTGTGGGACAGACCACAATGCAACGGCCGCACTTGATGCACTTTGTTTTATCCACTCCCTTTGGCGATGCGAGGTCAATGGCGCCCGTCGGACAAAGGCGGGTACACGCTCCGCAAGTATCGCGACGAGATTGATTGGGAGGAGTTATCGGGTAATGCCCCTGGAAAGTTGCTTACACCCAAAATTATCGAGCAGTTTGCCGATAAGTGGGATTGGGAGCAACAACTTTTGTTTGGCTGTAAAGTTAAGCGAAGGATTGGTATCCGCCTCAATCTTAATCTTTATCGACTTCTCCGTTTGGAATGTTACATCGTAAACATCGGTATTGCCCTGCAAAAATGCTGACTCCATCTTACCGAGACTCTTCTTATCTTTTTTCATAATTTTCACCTCTCGGCCGACCAAAGCAGATGCGGTGAGAGACTGAATACAAATGTTGCCCGAAGTGTCATAAGAGATAATAGCCAAAAGATTATTTGTGCTCATTAACTTTTGTCAAGACGGCTCCGACCGTCTTTGATTTCATTGTCTATATGTAGGTATAAATACCTATATTGGCGGTCTGATGGGATATCTTATAGGGAAAAAACTTATATTTGTATAGCACAAGCGGCACTGCCGTAAATACAAAGCAAAAGAGTAACCCAAATGATTATCAATTACCTTATTTTATTAGTGATATTCTGTCTGACGCCTGCGGGTGTTATATGGTTATGTCGCAAATATCCCGCGCTCGACACACTCGGGCCGGTGATGATTCTCTATGCGCTCGGCATATTGCTCGGCAATCTGCAGATTATGAAAGAGGAGATTGTTGTCCTGCAGGATTTTCTCCCCAACATCGCTATCCCAATCGCTATCCCAATGATGCTCTACGGCTGCCGATTCACCAAAAGCGACACCACACTTCAGCTCAAGGTGGTCGTTAGCGGTTTCCTCTCGGTGGCAGTATCGGTAGTGATAGGATTCCTCTGCTTCGGCAACAAGGTGGCCGAGGGTGCAGAGATTGGCGGTATTATGTCGGGTA
This sequence comes from Tidjanibacter sp., assembly GCA_045639285.1. Classification (GTDB taxonomy): domain Bacteria; phylum Bacteroidota; class Bacteroidia; order Bacteroidales; family Rikenellaceae; genus Tidjanibacter. The sequence goes on along the minus strand of JAZUCV010000040.1, from coordinate 15,416 downwards.
TGTACACGGGCGGTATGCTCAATGCAGCAGCACTCCAAAGCATATTTCAGGTGAGCAGCGAGGGCTACATAATGCTCTGCTCCTACGATATTATTATCTCCTTCCTCTATCTCGTATTCCTCGTCGGTATAGGTATCCGTCTGGCGCGTCGCCTCTACAAACAGAAAACAACAACCACCCTCACCGCCGAGGAGAAGGCCGAGCTTGATGCACAGATAGCACAAGCCAAGCAGAACCCATACAAGGGCCTCTTCACCAAAGAGGGACTCCCCCACCTCAAGCAGGGTCTGTTGCTCACACTTGCCATTGTGGCCATCTCGGCTGGCGTGGCACTCCCCTTTGGCGACGGATGGTTTATGGTGATCTTTATTCTGATGATTTCGACTCTGGCTGTTGTGGCCTCGTTCAAACAGAGGGTCAGAGAGATAAAGTATAGTTACGATGTGGGTATGTATTTCATCTACATATTCAGCATCACAATCGCCTCTATGGCCGATTTCTCGACGTTTGACCTTATGGGCGGACTCAACCAGCTCGCATATATCGTAGTGGCTGTTTTTGGCTCACTGGTGCTCCATGCTATATTCTGCCGATTGATGAAGGTTGATGCCGACTCGATGGTCGTTTCGTCGGTGGCATTCATCAACTCCCCACCCTTCGTGCCAATGATTTCTGCGGCTATGAAGAACAAACAATCCCTCATCGTCGGCCTCGGTGCAGGTATCATAGGCTTTGCCGGAGGAAACTACTTTGGCGTACTGATGGCCCAACTGCTGGGAATTCTGTAGCTAAGGAACTTAACTAAATAACAAACGAGAGTGGTGCAAACTACTCTCGTTTGCTGTATGTGGGGTAACAGAATGAAGGTGAAAGGAGTTTAAGGAGTTTAAAGAATTTAGGGAGAGTAAGGATAAACCCTAATCTCACTAATTTCCCTATTCTCACTAATTTCCCTATTCTCCCTAACAAAAAAAACCTGAGAGCGGCTCGATGCCACTCTCAGCTCTTAAATCTAACCCCACAAACATTAGTACGGAGCCAACCACATAACAGCCCCCAACTACCTCTCTCAATAGAAACGGGTCCACGACCCAAAAAGTCGTAGAATTAGGGGAATTTTAGGCGGGCTGGTTTCTGAGGTTGCGAGCATACTAGACGTATGTGAGCAATCTCGGAAGCCAGCCCAACACCAAATTCACCAATTATACGGCTTTTTTACTTCTTCAGAACATTAAGCTCACGGGTAGGATGCAACACATCGTGAGTCTGCTCAACGATCTTCTCCTTAGCAACGGTGAGAGCCACCTGACTCTTCACGTCGCGCGACGAAGCAGCAAGCAAGATGTTGTAGTTACCAGCCTCGGTTACCCATGCGCTGCGTGCAACATCGTACCAAGCAAGCTCGTAGTCGGTGAAGTTGAAGGTCAGAGTCTGAGTCTCGCCAGCAGCCAGCTCCTTGGTCTTAGCGAATGCTACAAGCTCCTGCATAGGACGACCCTCCTCGATAGCGGGTGCGTTCATATACACCTCTACTACCTCCTTACCAGCCACCTTACCGGTATTGGTAACATCAACAGTAACAGTGTACTCGCCATTCTTAGCCTCGAGAGTGGGGTTGCTGTACTCGAAAGTGGTGTACGACAGACCGTAACCGAAGGGGTACGATACCTCCTTACCAAAGGTGTCGAAGTAGCGGTAACCTACATATACATCCTCCTCGTAGTTGGTGTAGTCAACGTTCTTGCGCTCGTGCTTAGCATCGCCCACCGAGTTAGCACCAAACGAGAAATCGATAATCTCCTCATTGTAGGGGAAGTTTGCGCTCGAAGCGTGATCCATATAGTTCACGGGGAAGGTCATCGAAAGCTTACCCGAGGGGTTAACCTTACCTGCCAGAACGTCAGCAACGGTGTTACCACCCTCCTGACCTGCCTGCCAAGCCAGCAGAACAGCATCGGGAGTGTTCTTCCACGAAGCGGTCTCGATAACGCCACCTACGTTGAGAACAACAACCACCTGCTTGCCAGCAGCGTGGAACGCAGCAGCAACATTGTCGATAAGAGCCTTCTCCTCAGCGGTGAGTGCGAAGTCGCCCTCGATACGACGGTCTGCAAACTCACCGGAGTTACGACCGATGGTGATCAGAGCCACATCGCTGCTATTAACAGCCTGAGCCAGCTGACGCGAGTTGGGCACGAACTCACCTGCGCGCTCCTTGGTCATAAATGCGCTGAGCTGATCAACGGGACCGGCAGCAGCAGCCAGACGAGCAGCCTCGTCGGCAGCGTGCTTGGTATACATAGCCTTGATATCAGTGTTTACGGTATAGCCAGCGTTAGCCAGACCCTGCTCCAGGTCGATAACGTATGCCTTGTTCACATCACCCGAACCGGTACCACCTGCGATGAAGTCGTAGGAAGTGGTGCCGAACAGAGCAACATTCTTGATAGTCTTAGCGAAGGGGAGTGCACCATTGTTCTCCAGGAGTACCATACCCTCGGCAGCCGAGTTACGGGTAACCTGAGCGTGAGCAGTCAAATCGGGCTTGTTGTCATACTGGAAGCCTTTGAAACGAGGAGTCTTAACGATAAGCTCCAACACGCGCTCAACGCAAGTGTCGAGATCCTCCTCAGCAAGAGTACCGTTCTGAACTGCCTCGATGATATCCATATACTGACGGTCGGTACCGGGCATAATCAGGTCGTTACCAGCGTGCATCTGTGCGGGCGACGAGTTGCCACCAAACCAGTCGGTCATAATCATACCCTCGAAGCCCCACTCATCGCGTGCGATATCGGTGAGGAGCTCGCGGCTCTCCGAGGTATATACGCCATTGAGGTGGTTGTACGACGACATAATGGTCCAGGGCTGAGCATCCTTCACTGCAATCTCAAAACCTTTGAGATAGATCTCGCGGAGAGCACGAGGAGTAACGATAGCGTCGTTCATCTGGCGGTTGGTCTCCTGGTTGTTCACTGCAAAGTGCTTAATCGAGGTACCTACGCCATTGCTCTGAACACCGTTAACCATAGCAGCGGTAATCTTACCGGTGAGGTAGGGATCCTCCGAGTAGTACTCGAAGTTACGACCGCACAAGGGGTTACGGTGAATGTTGAGTGCGGGAGCGAGGAGCACGTCAGCACCATACTCCAATACCTCCTCACCCATAGCCTTACCTACCTGCTGTACAAGCTCGGTGTTCCAGGTACAAGCCATCAGGGTACCTACGGGGAAACCGGTGCAGTAGAAGGTGTCGGTAGTACCCTCACGGGTAGGGCTGATACGCAGACCAGCAGGGCCGTCAGCAAGCACAACAGCAGGGATACCCAGACGCTCGATAGCAGCGGTAGTACCTGCAGCACCAGGAACGATGTCCTGAGTAGCACCAATTACGGTGGTCGAGCCATCGAAGCCAGCCATACCGGTACCAATTACCAAACGAGCCTTCTCCTCAAGGGTCATTGCCTTAACGACCTTCTTGATATTCTTCTCATTGAGTTGAGGTTCCTTCTCGGAACAAGCAGTGAGGCCTACGAACAAGACCGCAGCTGCAAGAATTACTTTCTTCATTTTACTTTTCTAAATAGTTTGTTTGTGATATAATTTGTCGTAATAGATTACTCTTTATCTCTCAGCACCACAATCCATCTTGCAAGGAGAACGGCACCAAAATCGCCGTTGTTCTCCGAGGTATTTTCAAGAGAAGGTTATCCCGTTATGATGCACAGCCCGAGTAGGCAGCCGCAGCATCCAGACAAGGGACCTTCTCCTGACTAAAACAATTTAGTTATTGGTTTGTTAAGGTTTGTCGTTAAAAGTATGGACTATTTGAAAATCTGAGGCACGAACTTGCTCAGATAGTCACGCCAGTTACGCCAGATGTGACCGCCCTCAGTCTCGTAGTAGATGTAGTCGTGACCACGAGCGTCGAGACCCTTCATAAAGTCGCGGTTGTTCTGGATAAGGAAGTCGGTGTTGCCACAAGCAATCCAGTAGAGTTTAACACCCTTCGCAAACTGAGTATCAACCTTCTGATCTACGTTCTGGTAGATAGGCGAGCCCTGCTGCTGACCACCCACGTTGAGAGCAGCCGAGAAAAGACCCACATAGTTGAACATATCGGGATACTCCTTCGAGATATGCATCGAGTGGAAGCCACCCATCGAAAGACCGGCGATTGCACGGCTGTTCTTCTTTGCGATGGTACGGTACTTACCGTCGATGAAGTTCACCACCTCGGGGAAAGCAGCCTCAAACGAGCCCTCCATAGTCTTGGGCAGACCCATACTGGGCACGGGGAAACCCTCGGGACCATAACCGGGAGCAGCCTGCTGCGAGATGTTGCCATTGGTCATAACAACAATCATAGGCTCAGCCTCGCCCGATGCGATGAGGTTGTCGAGAATCTGCGATGCGCGACCCAGATCCATCCAAGCCTCCTCGTCGCCACCAATACCGTGCAAGAGGTAGAGTACGGGGAAACGCTTCTTGCCGTCGTAAGCAGCGGGAGTATAGACAGTCAGACGACGGGTAAAGTCCTCCGATGCGCTGTAATACCAATCCTTGTGAATCGAGCCATGGGGCACATCCTTAGTCAGATAGAGGTCTGCCTGACCGCCACCGATGATGAAGTAGTTGGTCACCGATGCAACGTCGCGAATCTGATATACGTTTGCCGGGTCAGCAATCTTCACACCGTCCATAGTGAATGCATAGCTGTAGAGCTCGGGTGCCAGAGGTGCGGTGGTGTACTCCCATACGCCACGCTCGTTCTGCACCATATTAGCCACGCCATCAGCAAAGTCACCCGAAACCTGTACGGTACGAGCCTTGGGTGCGTTAAGACGGAATGTTACCGAGTTGTCTGCGTTGATCTCGGGCGATACAGCTGTCGCACCACCCCACAGCGCCTGCTGTGCCATAGCCGCAACGCTCATCATAAGAGCAACGGCAAGAATAGTAAGTTTTTTCATAGTGTTTATTAGTTAGTATGTTATTGAATTGTGCCTTAGCAAATGTGCGTAAAGTTGTCTTCTGCAAACTCTTTGGTATATATATACCAAAATATTAGGCAAATATACCTATTTACAACCATATTGATATAGCACATTTTTTCAAACCACTAGTAATTTTGTTCAAAAAAGCACCTCGTATGGCACATATCCCACTAATAATTCACAAAATTAGCCCCAAACAGAAGAAAAAGGCCATTAACAGAGTAACTTGGGAGTGCATAAAAAAAGGAAAAACAACCCTTCGGAATTGGAAAAGGGAGGTGAAGGGAATGTAAGGAGTTTAAGGAGAGTAAGAAGAAGCCCTAATCTCCCTAATCTCCCTAATCTCCCTAATCTCCCTAATCTCCCTAATCTCCCTAATCTCCCTATCCACAAAAATCTGAGAGTGGCTCAATGCCACTCTCAGATTTTAATTTAAACTCACTCACATCGAGAAGTCACTATGGTTTAGGAAATTTTGGGTTTCTCGCAGGGAGGCAAAGCGGAGTTTACTTGGAGTAAATGAGCATTTGACTCTCAAGAGAAGTGCAAAATTTGCAAACCAAATGACTTCGTGAGCACCCCAAAAAGTCGTAGAATTAGGGGAATTTTAGGCAGAGGGGTCTGGGGAGCCGCGCAGGCGTCACAGACGCTTTTCTATCTTATCCCCACCAAGAGTAGTCGGAGGCAACCACATAACAGTCCCAACAACCTCTCTCAATAGAAACGGGTCCGCGACCCAAAAAGTCGTAGAATTGAGCTATTTTTAGGCGGAGAGGTCTCGGGGGAAGCGAGCATACTTTTCGTATGTGAGCAATCCCCGAGGCCCCTCCAACACCAAAATAGCCAATTATACGGCTTTTTTACTTGTATTTAGCGGTACGAGCATCATTAATAACCCCCGACCAATTCATACCGAAAGCGAAGTCATAAGCATTACCCTCGCTGTCAACGTGGCAGCGCATATCGCGGGTAACATCCTCCAGCTGCTCCTCGACGGTACGCATATCGGCGGGCATCTGCATAGGCATAAGGCCCGAAGGCTCGAATGCACCACTGATAACCTCCATAACAGCCTGTTTCTGAACGTTGAAGCCTACCAAGATTGCATCAACAGCGCTCTCGAACTCGTTCATAACCATCGGGCGGTTAACATCGAGCTGCAGGATGACGGGCTTGTCACCCATCTCCTGGCGGGTCTTCAGAATCATATCGAGCTGGTCCTCATTCGAGGTAGTCACACTCTTACCCTTATACGAACGGTTGGTGAAGTTCTCCAGCGGGTCGCCACCTGCGAGGCTCACCTCACGGGCAAACTCTGCGGTGTAGGGGCGATACTGCAAGCTGATAGGCATATAGCCGTTGCCGCCATTGCGTGCATCGTTAGCGTCGTAGCCTGTACCGTTTGCGGGAGCGTCGGCAAATACGATAGCCACGTCTGCATCCTTAGCGTTGTCAACCAGGGTGAAGTATTTGCTGAGCTGCTCAGCGGGCAGAGGAAGCTCCCAACGGCCCTCGGTCATCTGGGGAGCCATTGTTGCACCAGCACCTGCATTGCCACGGAAGGCCATACGGGGAGCGATGTAGATCTTGGGAATATATACCTTAATCTCCTTGCTCAGAGGCAGAACGCCACCCTTGTTCTTCAACATAACAATCGAGCGCAGCTGAGCCTCGTAGCCAGCCTTCATATAGTCGGGGTTACCTACGATAGCCTTGGTCTCCTCAACATCGAGGTAGGGGTTCTCAAACAGACCGGGACGGAAGATATTGAGCAACAGACGAACTGCGGTCTGCTCCATACGAGCACGCATCCACTCCTCGCCCATCTCCTCGATACCCATCTGGTAAGCCTCCAGAACGGGACCCTTGTCGTTGTTACCACCGAACATATCGACACCAGCCTTGATAAGCTTGTAGTGACGCTCGGCAACTGTCAGGTGCTCAACGCCCCAGCTGGTAGTACCGAAGCTATTCACTGCGCGGTTGTCCTTGGTCACACCCCAGTCGGTGCAGACAACACCCTCGAAGCCATACTCACCACGCAGAACATCATTGATGAGGTACGACGAGTAGGCATTACCCACATTCTCGCCGTTCTTGATATCCTGGCCTGTCGAGATGGTGTAGTAGGGCATCACTGCGGTAGCCATACCTGTCTTGCCATTGAGCTTGAAGGCACCCTCAGTGAAGGGCTGCATATGGTCTGCCAAGCGGCCACCGGGGAATACAGCATACTTACCGAACGAGTAGTGAGCATCGCGACCACCCTCGCCAGCACCACCACCGGGCCAGTGCTTGATCATCGCATTGACACTCTCGTAGCCCCAGCCACCTTCCACCTCAGCATCGCCTTTCGAGGTCTGGAAGCCGTCAACGTATGCACGAGCCATATCGGTTGACAGGTCGGGATCCTCGCCAAAGGTACCGTTGAAACGGCTCCAGCGAGGCTCGGTAGCGATATCAATCTGGGGCGAAAGTGCGGTTGCAATACCCAGAGCACGATACTCCTTCGATGCAATCTCACCAAACTGCTCCATCACTGCGGGGTCGAAGGTTGCAGCAATACCGAGCGAGCTTGGCCAATAGGAGATCTGGCCATTAGCACCTACATAGTACTCCACATTCTCACCTGCGCTATGGCGGGGGTCGGAGGAGTTATTCGCGGGGATACCGTGGTCGATACCCTCAACGTATGCCTGCACATTGTTGCTCCACTTAGCAGCAATCTCGGGGCTGCCTACGCTGGTAACCAGCACGTGGCGGAGGTTATCCTCGGTGAGGAACTTCATCTGCGCCTCGGTGATATTCTCGTTGGGGACTGCCTGGTGTGCGCTGTAAAGCATCAGACCAGCAATCTGCTCAATCGAGATCTGCGAAGCCAAGTCCTTGGCACGCTTCTCGAAGGGCTTTCTCCAATCCTCATATACATCCAATTTGCCGTTTTTGTTCAGGTCCTTAAATGCATAACCGTTCTTGGTGATAATCTGCACACCCGAAGTGGGCGAGTAACCCAGAGTAGCACCATTTTTCTGAGTGATGACAATGTGAGAGCCTTTATCCTCACTTGTCCACTTCTGACCACCACAGCTCGACAGAGCCGCAGCCGCCAACGCTGCAAGAGCGAAATACTTGAAGTTCATACTATTAGTTTGTGTTAGTTATTAATATGTGTGTTATTGTTATCTATTTTCTACTCCTCCAGAGCACCGCAGGTACATACCAGGTTGCGGTCGCCGAAGCCATTGTCAATCTTGGTGACATAGGGGAAGAACTTGCTGCGAGCCACCCACTCCAAGGGGAATGCAGCCTCCTCGCGGGTGTAGGGGTGTGCCCAGCCCTCCGAGACAATCTCTCTTGCGGTGTGAGGTGCATTTGCCACCACATTATCCTTCTCACCCACAGCGGCCTCGCACTCGCGCTTAATCTGGATGAGTGCCTCGATAAATCTATCCATCTCGGCCTTCGACTCACTCTCGGTAGGCTCAATCATCAGCGTATCGTGCACGGGGAAGGAGAGAGTGGGTGCGTGGAAGCCGTAGTCCATCAGTCGGCGTGCCACATCGCCCACCTCAACACCGTAGTCGTGTTTGAAGTTGTGCAAGTCGAGGATGAGCTCGTGACCTACACGGCCATTCTCGCCTGTGTAGTAGGTGCGATACTCACCTTCGAGAGCCTTGGACATATAGTTGGCATTGAGGATGGCTGTCTCGGTGACGGTGCGCAGGCCCTCAGCACCCAACATCTTGATATAGCCGTAGGTGATTGGCAGGAGCAGTGCGCTACCCCAAGGCGATGAGGATACTGCGGTGATACCCTGCTCGCCACCCGTAGGAACAACGGAGTGTGAGGGGAGGAAGGGCACCAGGTGCTGTGCCACACACACGGGACCCACACCGGGGCCGCCACCGCCGTGAGGCATAGCAAAGGTCTTATGCAGATTCAGGTGGCAGACATCGGCACCGATATAACCGGGATTGGTCAGACCCACCTGCGCATTCATATTTGCGCCATCCATATATACCTGACCGCCAGCATCGTGCACCAAGTCCACCATCTCGCGGATACGATTCTCGAATACTCCGTGAGTCGAGGGGTAGGTAATCATCACACCGCACAGCTCGGCTGCATACTGCTCGGTCTTGGCCTTCAAGTCCTCAACATCGATATTACCTGCCGCATCGCAAGCCACGGTGACAATCTTCATACCCGCCATAGCTGCCGAAGCGGGGTTTGTGCCGTGTGCCGAGGCGGGAATAAGCACAATATTGCGATAGCCCTGGCCACGGCTCTGGTGCCAAGCACGGATAATCATCAGACCTGTGTACTCACCCGCAGCTCCCGAGTTGGGCTGCAGGGTGGCACCCGCAAAGCCGGTAACAACCGCCAAGTCGTGCTCGAGCTCGGCAATCATCTCCAGGTAGCCCTCGGCCTGCGACAGAGGCGCAAAGGGGTGCATATCGGTAAAGCCGCTGAGCGACAGAGGCATCATCGTAACGGCGGGGTTGAGTTTCATAGTACACGAGCCGAGAGATATCATACTGTCTGCCAGCGAGATATCGCGATGTTCCAAGCGCTTGATATAGCGCATCATCTCGGTCTCGGTGTGGTACTTCGAGAACACCTCCTCGGTCATAAAGGGGCTCTTGCGGGTCAGGCTCTCGGGGAGAGGAGCACCCTCAACCCACTTCACCTTCTTGGGTGCGCGCTTGCCTGCCGCCTCGGCGAAGATTGCCACAATCTGCTCTACATCCTCCTCGGTTGTCATCTCGTCAAGACTCAGACGCACCTTATCCTCGGCGGGATAGTAGAAATTGATGCCGCGCTCCAAAGCCGCCTGCTGAACGACAGCCGCCTCAGCACTCACCTCGATAGTATCAAAATAGTGCTCCGAGACGGGCGAGTAGCCCAACTCCTTCAACGCCTCGGCAACGGTAGTTGCCGCGCTGTGGATATGCTCGGCAATAGCCTTAATACCCTCCGGACCGTGATATGCGGCATAGAGGCCCGACATAGTTGCCATCAGTGCCGATGCAGTACAGATGTTAGAGGTTGCTCGCTCGCGCTTGATATGTTGCTCGCGGGTTTGGAGAGCCATACGGAGAGCCTTATTGCCAAGACGGTCTACCGACACACCGATAATACGGCCAGGCATCTGACGCTTGTAGGCCTCGCGGGTTGTCATAAAACCTGCGCTGGGGCCACCAAAGCCCATAGGCAGACCCATACGCTGCGACGAGCCAACAGCGATATCGGCACCCCACTCAGCGGGAGGGGTGAGCAGTGCAAGCGACATAAGGTCGCAAACGGCACTCACCTTGGCACCTGCGGCGTGGGCAGCCTCGGCAAAGGCAGCATAGTCGCACACCTGGCCACGAGCAGCAGGATACTGCACCATAGCACCAAACTCCTTGCCTGTAAATTCGTATGTAGCGTAGTTGTCGGTGACAATCTCAATGCCGAAAGGCTCACTGCGTGTAATCAGCACATCGAGGGTCTGCGGGAAGATATTCTCGTCGACAAACATAACATTTACCCCTGCCGCCACCTGCTGTTTGGTACGCAGAGCGAAACTCATCAGCATAGCCTCAGCAGCCGCTGTCGCCTCGTCGAGGAGCGAGCAGTTGCCAATCTCCATACCTGTCAGCGAGATGGTCATTGTCTGGAAGTTGAGCAGAGCCTCCAAACGACCCTGCGAAATCTCGGCCTGATAGGGGGTGTATGAGGTGTACCACGAAGGATTCTCAAAAACATTGCGCATAATCACCGCGGGGGTTGCAGAGGGATAGTAGCCCATACCGATAAAAGAACGGTAGGGGGTGTTCTTGGCTGCCAGAGCGCGGATGCGCGCCGCATACTCCCACTCGCTCATACCCTCGCCCACAGCCAGCGGCTTGCGCAGACGAATACCGGCGGGAATAACCTGAGAGATAAGTTCCTCAACACTCTCAACGCCAATCTTTTCAAGCATAGCCTTGCGCTCATCGCCTACAAGACCAATCTGCCTATCAACAAATTTTTTCATCTTTGGTTCTATTTAGTTTTCTTTTACTTTCAATTATTTAAGGAGGTTAGGGAGTTTAAGGAAATTAAAGAGTTTAGGGAATTTAGGGAACGATGTCCACTAATCCTATGATTTCCTATTATTCCTATTACTCATATTGCTCCTATTGCTCCTATTACACCTACCACCCGTAGAAGTCATATGGCTGAGGAAATTTTGGGCTTCGTGCAGTGAGGCAAAGCGGAGTTTACTTGAAGTAAATGAGTATTTGACTCACAAGGGAAGTGCAAAATTTACCAGCCAGATGGCTTTTATCTTTGGCGAATATCAACTCGGGGAGTGTTATCGGGAGTAAACGGCTCACCCTCCTGGAAATAATTCTCCAAAATGGTGGTCACCAAATCGGTAAATCCTGTGGGACGAGGACGGGTAAAGTTGTAGGCGGTATAGATATAATCTGCCAGCACAACACTATACTTCTCCTTGGCGGGATAAATCTTATGGTCAAATATCACATCCACAGCGTCACCCTTCTCGTCGGTAATCACCGTATAGGTCAAGCCCGAGGGGAGAAGATCTTGCGTGTGCGACTCCTTGGGATTGGTCGTATCGTTGAACTTAGTCATAATCAGCTCCTTCAACTCCGCAAGCGACATCTCAACCCTGATACCACGGCTTGCGAAGGGATCGACAGCAAAAATCGAGGCACGATTCAGACCGCCTGCCGCAAACCCATCGACACGCACACCCCCCTGATGGTAGAAGGCAAAGTCGCTCTTCAACTCCTTGCGAAGCAGGTCGCTCAGCAGGTTGGCAACGCCATTCTTATCTGCATCAGCAGCCACAGTGCCCACAATCTCCTTCATCATGGGGATATCATAATACTTCTCAATCTTCTGCTCCCACTCCTCGGAGGTGGTAATCTCCGCTGTCGGAACAAGATGATTCTCAATCGAAACAATCTTCTTACCCTGCATCTTGATAGTTGTAACACCGATATTCTTAAGGCTCTTGCCTGTCTGGGTGACAAGTGTTGTGCCCATCATCTCGCCATTGGGGAGAGTGGTGTGGGTGTGGCCGCCGACCAGGACATCCATCTCGGGGAGTGCCTCAACCAAACGAGGATCCATATCGTAGCCGAGATGCGAAATACCAATCAGCACATCGCAACTATCTGCCAGCGGGCGCAAAGAGGCGGCAGTGGCAAATGCATCGGGAAATTCGGTGCCAACAAAAATCTCATCATCACCGTCGGGGTGACCATTCTTAAAATTGGTGATAAAGCCTGTAAAGCCAAACTTAACCCCGCCAATCTCCTTGATAACATAGGCCTTAGGCTGAGCAAGTGCAGTTGTGCCCGTGTTGATATTTGCGCAGATAATATCAAACTCGGCCTCCGACACGCGCTTATTAAGCACCTCCAGCCCCTTGTCGAACTCGTGGTTACCGAAGATAGCCACATCGTAGTCCAGTTCGTTCATCAGTTCGATGACGGGCTGGCCGCTCTCGGGTGCCATATCGACATAGGGGTTTCCGGTAACACGGTCGCCCGCATCGACAAGGATTACCTCGGCAGTATCTGCCGCACGCACCGACTCAACGTAGGAGGCCAGCAGGGGGAACTTGGCAATCTCACCGTGAATATCGTTGGTAGAGATAAGGACAAAGGTCTGCTTTGCCCCACACGAGCATAGCATCAGAGCCAAGACAAGCGCAGCAGTACCCTTGCTTAGCAGACGAAGAAGATTATTCTTGGACATTATTTTGATGATTTTATATTTATACCTCTTATTAACTTGACAAAGTTAGAAAAAAAAACTATCTTTCGTGCAGGATTTTTTCACAATTTTCTTTTTGAAATATGGAACACATCAAGATAGTCTGCAAGAATTGCAATAGCGAGCTTTTTGTCGATTGGGGAACACGCCTCAAAGATGTGGCAAAGATGATTGCCACACCCGACAGCAATGAGCCTTGGTTGGCGGCATACGTCAATAACTCTATCCGCGAGCTCGACTACCGCATCTGCGAGCCTGTAACGGTTAAGTTTATAGATATCACCCACTTTGAGGGTATCAGAGTCTATCAACGCACCCTCTTTATGACACTTCACAAGGCGGTACACGACCTCTACCCCAACAACCGTTTCCGCATCAAGCACTCCCTCTCCAAGGGTTTCTATTGCGAGTTGGAGGGTATTGCTCCCAGCGAGGAGGTGGCGGCTCTGGTACGCAAGAGGGTCGATGAACTGATTGCACAGGATATCCCCATCGTGCGCAACAAAATGCTCAAAGAGGAGGCTATCGAGATATACCGACAACTCGGCTTTGAGGATAAGATTGCAATCATCAACTCCCGCCCTCACCTCTACGTCACCGTCTATCGCCTTGCCGATATGGCGGGCTACTTCTATGGCGCACTTGCCCCCTCAACAGGGCTTATACACCTCTACGACTTCCGCCCCTACGCAGACGGATTTCACATCACCTGCCCGCGTCGCACCGCCCCATCGGAACTCGAAAACGTGGTGCCTCAGCAGAAGATGTATGAGGTATTCAGCGAATACAAGGATTGGGTAGATATTATAGGCGTATCAAACGTAGGCTCTCTGAATCAGATGATTAGCGAGAGTAAGAGCACAGGTCTGATACAGATTGGCGAGGCATTGCACGAGAAGAAGATTGGCAAGATTGCCGACTCGATTGCCGAGGCTCACGCCGAACGCGGAGTGCGTATGGTGCTGATTGCCGGCCCGTCATCGAGCGGCAAGACAACATTCTGCAAGCGACTCGGCATTGGGCTCGGAGTGCTTGGTTTCCACCCCCAGAGCATATCGCTCGACGACTACTTTGTAGATCGCTCCAAGACACCGCGCGATGAGAGTGGCGAATACGACTTTGAGGCATTGGAGGCCATAGACCTCCAACTCTTCAACGACCATCTGCGCCGCCTCTTTGCGGGCGAGGCAGTGGTGTTACCACGATACAATTTCATAACGGGCCTGAGGGAGTGGCACGACAAGCCGCTGCAACTCGACGACCGCTCGATACTCCTGGTGGAAGGCATTCACGGCCTCAACCCGCAACTTACGGACGGAGTGGCCGATAACCTCAAATTCAAGGTCTATATCTCGGCTCTGACTTCGATTTCTATGGACAACCTCTCGCGCATCCCGACAACAGACAACAGATTGCTGCGCAGGATGATACGCGACTACGCAACTCGCGGTTGCGACGCCACGGCAACCCTCCAGCGCTGGGCAAGCGTGCGCAAGGGCGAAGACAAACATATCTTCCCCTATCAGGAGAATGCCGATGTGATGTTCAACTCCTCACTCTTCTACGAGATTCCCGTTTTGAAGGCCTTCGCCCTACCCTTGTTGCATAGCGTGCCCGACACCGTAGAGGAGTACGCCGAGGCTCACAGGTTGTTTAAGTTTCTCGACAACTTCTTGTCCATCGCCACTGACGACATACCGCCCACCTCGATTCTCCGCGAATTTGTAGGAGGCAGTTCGTTTAAGTATTAAAAATAGAGCCGAGCGGATAGTCCACTCGGCTCTATTTTGTTTATACTATTGATTCTTACTCGGCACTCTTTGCGGCGCGCTTGCGGTCAATCTCGCTAAGGAGAATCTTACGCAGACGCATAGCGTGCGGGGTAATCTCCACATACTCATCCTCGCGGATATACTCCAAAGCCTCCTCCAGAGAGAATTTCACTGCGGGGGCAATGCTCACCTTATCGTCCGAGCCGCTTGCACGCATATTGGTAAGTTTCTTGCTCTTTGTCAGGTTGATACAGATATCTCCGTCGCGGGTATTCTCACCCACCACCTGACCGCAATATACCTCCTCACCGGGCTCAACGAAGAAACGACCACGGTCCTGCAACTTATTGATAGCGTAGGCATAAGCCTGTCCTGTCTCCATAGCCACCAGCGAGCCGTTGTTACGCATCTCGATATCGCCCTTGTAAGGCTCGAAACTCTTGAAACGGTGCGCCATAACAGCCTCGCCAGCCGTTGCGGTGAGCAGATTGCTACGCAGACCAATCAGGCCACGCGAGGGGATATCGAACTCCAGACGTGTGCGCTCGTTTCGACTCTCCATATTATTGAGCACCGCCTTGCGCTTTGTTGACATCTCGATAGCCTTGCCAGCGTACTCGTCGGGTACGTCGATTGTAAGTTCCTCCACAGGCTCACAACGCACGCCGTCAATCTCCTTTATGATAACCTTGGGCTGACCAACCTGCAACTCATAGCCCTCGCGACGCATAGTCTCGATAAGCACAGAGAGGTGCAACACACCGCGACCAAAGACAATCCACTTATCGCCCATATCGCCCTGCTCTACACGCAGCGCCAAGTTCTTCTCCAACTCCTTATCCAGACGCTCCTTGATGTGGCGCGAAGT
>JAZUCV010000039.1:0-7041 GCA_045639285.1 Tidjanibacter sp. | reverse complement strand
CTTCGTGGGTGAATGGACAGTCGAGTAGCCTGGCTGCTTTTTTGTAAAAAAGCGTCCTCCGCTTTTTGTAAAAAGCGGAACCAAAAACTTTTGTACTATTAGTTTGCGGATTTAGGAGTTACCTATTAGTAACTACGATATAAAATAGATATAGGCAGATATTCAAGTGAACTTGACATCTGCCTATATCTATTTTCCATCGTACTCTCTACGAGAGTATTCCCTAAACCCGAATAACCCAAATAGGTCAAACAAGTTATATTGGTATTTCCTTAATTTCCTTAAACTCTCTAAACTCCCTACTCTCATTATTCTCCCTACCCCTTTAACCAGCAAGCGACTAACAAACATTGTTAGTCGCTTGTGCGGTTTACCTCTTTTTCTCCTCGGCAGAGGTGGTGTATTTCATCAGTTCGGCTTTCAATTCTGTAGCCGACAGGCCGCTATTTACCTTGCCCTCGTGGGCTATCGAGACGGTGCCTGTCTCCTCTGAGACGACCACGACAACGGCATCGCACATCTCGCTAAGGCCCATAGCCGCTCTATGGCGCATACCGAACGAGAGTGGTACTTCGCTCTGGGTGGAGGGTAATACGCACTTGGCGGCCACGATACGGCTACCGGTAATGATTACCGCGCCATCGTGCAGGGGTGAGTTCTTGAAGAATAGGTTTTTGATTAGCGAGGGTGAGATGATGGCGTCAATCTTAACGCCGGTCTCCACCACGTCGCTCAGTGCCTGCGACTGTGTGAGTACAATCAGCGCACCGGTCTTTGATGCCGACATATCCTCACAGGCGCGCACCAGAGGGTCGATAACCTCGTGGTGTTGCTCGTGGACAGTCTTGCCAAACAGGCGGCGGAGTAGGGGATTGCCGTTGCTCGACTGTTCGCCGAAGCCTTTCAAGAAGCGACGAATCTCGGGTTGGAAGATGATAAAGATAGCAATCAGACCGACACTTGTCACGCTGCTCAGGATTGCCGAGAGCATCTCCATATCGAGGGCCTTAACCACAATCCACAGCACATAAATCATCAACAGTCCGACAATGATACTTGTAGCCTGACTCCCTTTGATAAACTTATAGACATAGTATAGTAGCAGTGCCACCAATAGAATATCTACAATATCTATTATGCCCATTTCTATAAATCCCATACCCTAACTCTCTTTTGTGTCCCCAAAACTAACAAAAAAAAAGAGTTCCGCCAAACTCGTTGGCGGAACTCATAGAAAAATTATCCTTATAGGAGATTATTTCTTCTTGTTTGCCTCTTTCTTCATCAGATCGTAAGCAACGGGAGTTGCGATGAAGATAGACGACAGAGTACCGATAATCACACCGAACATCAGTGCGAATACGAAACCACGGATAACTGCACCACCGAACAAGAAGATCGAGAGGAGAGTTACGAAGGTAGTACCCGAAGTGTTGATAGTACGCGACAAGGTAGCATTCACAGCGTAGTTGATGTTGTCACGCATCGAACGCTTGGGATAGAGAGTAGCGTACTCACGGATACGGTCGAAGATAACCACCTTATCGTTGATCGAGTAACCGATAATGGTCAGGATAGCAGCGATGAACGACTGGTCAACCTCCATAGTGAAGGGCATAATGTTCTTCAAGAGCGAGAATGCACCGATGGTGAGGAAGGTATCGTGTGCCAATGCAACAACACTACCAGCACCCCACTGCCACTTGCGGAAGCGGATAACGATGTAAAGACCGATTGCCAAGAGCGAGAAGATAACTGCAATAAATGCGTTGCGAGTTACATCGTGTGCTACGCTCGGGCCAACCATATCAGCCGAGATAATACCGTTGGGGTTAGTTGCGGTCGAGGTGAACTCTTCCAAGGTGATATTGTTAGCGAAGATAGGTGCGAGTGCCTCATAGAGCAGACCCTCTACAACTGCGGTAGCGTCGTCGCTCTGGTCGTCGTACATATACTGAGTAACGATACGCATCTGGGTAGCGTCGCCATACTGCTTAACCTCTACCGACTTGCTGTCAGCGTCGCCCTCAGCAGCCTCGAATACCTCTACCAGGTTCGAACGAACCTCGTCAGCGGTAACCTCCTTGTCGAAGCGTACTACGAAGGTACGACCACCCGAGAAGTCAACGCCACGGTTAAGACCGGTGGTGAACAACGATACAACCGAGAGAACAATCAGTACAGCCGAAACGATGTACGAAGTCTTGCGAATCTTGAGGAAGTCAACCTTGGTGTTCGAGAGGAAGTTCTCGGTCCACTTGTTCGAGAAACGAATCTTCTTACCCTTGCTCAGGCGTGCCTCGAAGATAAGGCGGGTGATGAAGAGCGAGGTGA
The DNA here is from genome assembly GCA_045639285.1 of Tidjanibacter sp. Classification (GTDB taxonomy): domain Bacteria; phylum Bacteroidota; class Bacteroidia; order Bacteroidales; family Rikenellaceae; genus Tidjanibacter. The sequence continues at coordinate 4,707 of JAZUCV010000039.1, read as the reverse complement.
AGAGCGAGGTGAGGATACCGATGATAAGGGTGGTAGCAAAGCCCTGAACGGGACCAGTACCGAAGATGAACAGCACGATACCGGTGATGATGGTGGTGATGTTCGAGTCAACGATAGCCGACATAGCGTTGCGGTAACCCTCGCTGATTGCAAGGCTCAGACCCTTACCTGCGCGAAGCTCCTCCTTAACACGCTCGTAGATAATAACGTTTGCATCCACAGCCATACCCAGAGTCAACACGATACCTGCGATACCGGGCAAGGTGAGTACTGCACCAAACGATGCGAGTACACCGAAGAGGAAGAATACGTTAACAACCAATGCGATATTTGCGCTCAGACCTGCGGTGTTGTAGAAGAACAACATATAGAGCAGTACGAGAACGAATGCCAAGATGAACGAGATAACGCTCGAGTGGATACTCTCAGCACCAAGGGTAGGACCTACTACGGTATCCTGGATGATGCGTGCGGGAGCGGGCAACTTACCAGACTTCAATACGTTAGCCAAGTCGACAGCCTCCTCAAGAGTGAAGTTACCCGAGATCTGCGAGCTACCACCGGTAATCTCACCGTTAACAACGGGAGCCGAGTAAACATAACCATCGAGAACGATAGCGATGCAACGACCTACGTTGTCACCGGTCATACGAGCCCAGGTGCGAGCACCTGCAGCGTTCATATTCATACTTACAACAGGCTGGCTGCGCTCGTCGTAGTCCTGACGTGCATCAGCAACTGCAGCACCGTCCAGAGGAGCCAAACCATCGCGGGTGTTAGCCTTGATAGCGTACAACTCGAAGAGGGTCTCAGCCTCGTCGATAGCCTTAACGCCCCACATCAGACGCAAGTCGCGGGGAAGCAACGAGCGAACCTGAGGAGTGTTCAGGTAGGAGTTAACGGCTGCGGTGTCATAGATATATGCGTGACCTACGATAGGACCATTTGCAATCATACCGGTTGCGCTCATAGCGGGGCTAAGACGCGAGAAGAGGGGGAACTGCTCTGCGAGATCAGCGTCAGCATTAACGCTCTCAGCAGCCTCCAACTCAGCAACGATGTCGGTAGACTCAGTAGCCTCCTCAGCAACCTCCTCGGTAGCCTCGGTGGTAGCGCCGACAGCGTTGAGCTGACGAATCATCTCGTTAGCCTGCTCCAAGTAGGGATATACCTCGCTGTTGTCGTAGGTTGCCCAGAACTCCAACGATGCGGTACCCTGCAAGAGCTTACGAACACGCTCGGGCTCCTTAACGCCAGGCAACTCAACCAAGATGCGGCCTGCCTCCAAACGCTGGATGTTGGGCTGGGTTACACCAAAGCGGTCGATACGGTTGCGGAGTACGTTGAACGAGTTCGAGATTGCGCTCTCGCTCTCCTCACGCAATACGGTGATAACCTCTGCGTTGGTGCTGGCGGGAGTTACCTTGTCCTTCAACTCCTGGTTGTTGAAAATATAGGCGAGCTGACCACCGTTCGACAACTGCTCATAGCTGTTGGCGAAGAGGGAGATAAAATCGCTCGACGAGTTCTTCATCTGCTCGCGAGCCTGTGCCATAGCCTGGTTAAATACGGGATCGGTGCTGTTGTTCGACAGAGCGCGAACCACATCCTCTACCGAGATCTCCAACATCACGTTCATACCACCCTTAAGGTCAAGACCGAGGTTGATCTCTTTCTCCTTAACCGACTTGTAGTTGAACTTGGCGATGCCGATGTTGTAAACTGTCTCGGACTTCACCGAATCAAGGTAGTGCTGCTGCTTTGCCTCCTGCTCCTCTACGGGGAACTGAGCGGCGTATGCAGCGGCCTTTTTCTCTACGCGCTGTGCTACGTATGTAAACGACAGCTGATAGAGGCACGCAATACCGAGAAGTACTGCAATGAATTTGATTAAGCCTTTATTCTGCATTTTTTTAGTTAATTATGATATGAATTTATTTATAGTTCATTTTCAATAGCCCGCAAAGATATATAAATAATTCGAAAACCACAATTTTATATACATTTAAAATAATAAAGGCTGACCAAAGTCAGCCTTTATTTTGCTAATGCAACTTCTTATGCCTCCAACTCGGCAAGAATTTTCATAGCGCAATCGTAGATAGTGGTGTCGTCAATGTTAACCACGCCACCGTCGGGACCCGGCTCGAAGTGAACACCTGCAGTGGAGCCGCCCTCAAAATGACGACCCCCGAAATAGTTTCTTACTTCATCAACATTGATACCCAACTCGTCTGCGATGCGCTGCGAGCTGCCGCTGGGAAGTTTGTCTTTGATGCGGCGCAATTCATTGAAGGTGATAATCATAGTGCTAAATTTCTATTTAGGTTTTTAAATGTTAAGCGTTTTCGCACCTCTAAGATACAATATTTAGTTGAAAGCGCAAACTTTTCTGCTGAAAAAAGTTGATAAAATTCACTTTTTCCCCATATATGGCATTTTTATTCATCCTTCGCCCCAGGTGCCAGCAGCACCCTTCAAAGCGCCATTTTATCCATTTTTGTCAATACTTTCTCTCTGTGACTGACAAAATGACAGACCGTTTGTCGCTCTTTCTTCCTCTTTGGCAGATTTGGCACGGTTGGGGTGGGTTGGTACAGAAGTTGATTGGTATATAAAACAGAAAGGCGGAGTTCTCTACGCATTGCAGAGAACGGATGCCCCGAAAAGCAGGAATACAAATAATAAATAATTAATAACAACAAAACTTAAAGAATTATGGCAAAGATTATCGGAATTGACCTTGGTACTACCAATAGCTGTGTATCGGTTATGGAGGGCAACGAGCCCGTAGTTATCCCCAACAGCGAGGGACACCGCACAACCCCTTCGATTGTTGCATTTGTTGATGGTGGTGAGCGCAAGGTGGGTGACCCCGCAAAGCGTCAGGCTATCACCAATCCCCAGAACACTATCTTCTCGATTAAGCGTTTTATGGGTGAGAAGTACTCGAACGTGGCTAAGGATGTTCAGCGTGTTCCCTACGCAGTTACCGAGGGTAACAACGGTATGGCTGTTGTGAATATCAACGACCGCAAATTTACCCCTCAGGAGATTTCGGCTATCATCTTGCAGAAGATGAAGAAGACCGCTGAGGACTATCTTGGTACCACTGTAACTGAGGCAGTTATCACTGTTCCCGCATACTTCAACGACTCGCAGCGTCAGGCTACCAAGGAGGCTGGCGAGATTGCAGGTCTGAAGGTTCGTCGTATCATCAACGAGCCTACCGCCGCTGCTCTGGCATACGGTCTGGACAAGGCTGGCAAGGATATGCGTATCGCAGTTTATGACCTCGGTGGCGGTACCTTCGATATCTCGATTCTCGAGCTTGGTGACGGCGTATTCGAGGTTAAGTCGACCAATGGTGATACCCACCTTGGCGGTGACGACTTCGATCACGTTATCATCGACTGGCTCGCTGAGGAGTTTATGGCTAAGCACCGTGTTGACCTCCGTCGCGACCCGATGGCTCTGCAGCGTCTGAAAGAGGCTGCCGAGAAGGCTAAGATTGTGCTCTCGAGCTCGACTTCGGCCGAGATCAACCTCCCCTACATTATGCCCGTGGATGGTATCCCTCAGCACCTTGTGACCACTCTCTCGCGTGCTAAGTTCGAGCAGCTTGCCGACAACCTTATCCGTGCAACCATCGAGCCCTGCCGTCGTGCTTTGCAGGATGCAGGCCTCTCGGCAAATCAGATCGATGAGGTGATTCTCGTTGGTGGTTCGACCCGTATCCCCGCAATCCAGAAGGTTGTTGAGGACTTCTTCGGCAAGGCTCCCTCGAGGAATGTTAACCCCGACGAGGTAGTGGCTATCGGTGCTGCTATTCAGGGTGGTGTGCTCACCGGTGAGGTGAAGGATGTCCTCCTGCTCGACGTTACTCCTCTGTCGCTCGGTATCGAGACACTTGGTGGTGTGTTCACCCGTTTGATTGACGCAAATACCACCATCCCCACTCGCAAGAGCCAGGTATTCTCGACCGCTCAGGACAACCAGCCTTCGGTAGAGATTCACGTATTGCAGGGTGAGCGTCAGATGGCCCGCGACAACAAGACCATCGGTCGCTTCCACCTCGACGGTATCCCCGCAGCACCCCGTGGCGTTCCCCAGATTGAGGTTACCTTCGACATCGACGCAAACGGTATCTTGAACGTGTCGGCTAAGGATAAGGGCACCGGCAAGGAGCAGAATATCCGTATTGAGGCATCGTCGGGTCTGACCGATGCAGAGATTCAGCGTATGCGCGACGAGGCTAAGGCTAACGAGGCTAAGGATAAGGAGGAGCGCGAGCGTATCGACAAGATTAATGGTGCCGACAGTATGATTTTCTCGACCGAGAAGCAACTCAAGGAGTATGGCGACAAGATCCCCGCAGAGAAGCGTAAGGCTATCGAGGATGCACTTGCAGAGCTCAAGAGCGCACACTCGTCGCAGAATCTCGCAGGTATCGATGCTGCAACCGAGAAGCTCAACGCTGCTTGGCAGGCTGCATCGCAGGATATCTACGCACAGCAACAGGCAGGCCCTCAGCAGGGTGCCCAGCAGGGTGCCCAGCAGCAGAGCGAGGCTCAGCCTGAGGATGTAGAGTTCGAGGAGGTTAAGTAGTATTACCGTGCTCACGAAATCATCTGGCTTGTAAATTTTGCACTTCCCTCGAAAGGCTTCGCCTCATTTACGCCAAGTAAACTTCGGCTCGCCTTTCTT
>JAZUCV010000038.1:0-18978 GCA_045639285.1 Tidjanibacter sp. | reverse complement strand
CTTTTTGTAAAAAGGCTCCCCAAAAACTTTTGTACTATTAGTTTGCGGGTTTAGGAATAACTTAGCAGTTATTACAACGATAAATAGAGCAGTGATTAGTTCAAGCAAGCTTGACTATCACCGCTCTATTTCTCATTGTACTCTCTACGAGAGTATCCCCTAAACCCGAAAAACAAAACTATCACACGAGAGTTCTTTCGGTTTTCCCTAAATTCACTAAACTCCTTAATCTCTCTAAACTCCCGAAATTTCCATCTTTCATCTTTCTCCCATTATTCTCATAATTCCCATAACTCCCATAAATCAAAAAAAAGGAAAAAACTGAGAGCAATTCGATATTGCTCTCAGTTTTAATCATTTTGAATTTTGCATCTTGAATTTTGAATTGAAATTTTCCCTATCTATGCCAATAGAAACTCTGTGGCTGTGTCAAAGATAGAGTTGAACGAGGATATCACCTCAGGGTTATTGCTCTGTGCGCCAGAGGGGAAGGGTGCTTGGTGCGAGTACTCAAATGGGAAGTCGCGCTCCTCAATCACTCTCTTGCCCAACTCGGTCGGGTAAAGGCACGCAGCACCATCGGTGGTCATCACCTTGTCGTGGCGCATAGTGATAATATGTACTCGTTCTCCGAGTGCAGCCAATCGCTTCTCGCGCTCATCGCGCAGGTGGTCGGGGCGCAGCAACAGGCGGAAGGCGTAGTCGAACTCCGAGCCGACACCGGTCGAGGGGGCAGAATGGATAAAGATATTACCATAGTAGCTATGCAGCGCCTCAAACGAACTGCCGTCGAGGATATTCTTTGCCAAGCCGTTCATCTTGTTAAACGACGAGCCACCCATAAAGATAAATAATCGGCTCTCGTCAAGCAGACCATTAGGATTTGCAAGCATCATCACCTGAGCAGCCATAGCACCAATCGAGTAGCCAAAGAGGTCACAACGGCTCCCCTTACGGAACAGGGGGTGGTCGCCACGCTCTATCTGGGCGAGGAGCTGACTGAGATTATAGCAACTCTCTATGCCTGAGGTGTAGAAACGATATGGCGCATCAGATATACGGGCCGAGAGAGTGACATTGGCAAACGAGGCCTCCGTATTCTCGGGATTGCTCGCCGAACGCATCTTGTGCCAGAGTAGGGTACGGCGAGGGTTATACCAGTCGGCAGGCGTGCGATTCATATGAAAAGCAAGCGGGAAGAGAATAACAGGGCGGCGGGTCTGATATGCCAGACGGTCAGCCCAAGAGAGATACTTCGCCCACGAGCGTTCATTAAGGCCGTGGAGCAGGATTGTAGCGCGGTCGAAACTCTCGCCACAGCCGTGAGGCACAAAGATATTATAGGTGAAGCCACTATTCTCCCTCACCTGCTCATCGCGAACAGAGGCGTAGTCAAAGGCAGGCAGGCTCTGCTGCAGAGCATTAATCTGCTCAGCGCCAAGCGTTTGTTCAAAACGAAAGCGATAGATATCGGTATTTGCACCAACCGTAAACTCCGACGCGGAAGAGAACAGACTCCACAGATTGTCGGTATAACTCTTAAAATCAAACATAGTTCCCTTACTTTAATTTAGTTCACCCCCTTCTCGCGCACACCGTATGCGTTCAAAGTAGAGCAATAAAAATGTAAGAGAGCGTTCGGTTTTGCGGTGTAGGTCTGTGCTGTAAAAAAATGACCGACGGACGGCTACACACAGCATAGAACGTTTTCTTACGAAAGTTAAATTTTGCTGTCCGTCGGTCTGTGCTATTTTGACTTTCGTAATGCAAACATAGTACACACATTGGGCCACTCCAAAAAAATGGTTTCTACACCACCCCATAGGTGCTTAAAGTCCTGGTTTCGGGGCAAAAAATTATAAATAGGGGCGAAATTCGATTTTAGAAGAACAACGTATTGGGATAATTTCTATATTTGTGGGGTGAATTTCGTCCCTCAGAGGGGGTTAAGTTATGAGAGCTGGACAAGATGAAAGAGGAAAAATCAGAACGCAAATTGGCTCGTAAAGCAGCAAAGGCAGAGCGACGCTCCGCTCGCAAGAGTCGTCGTGCAGAGCGACGAGCACACCGCAGAGAGCGCAGGAACTATTGGAGAGTGTGGCGCGAGAAGGACTATCAATCCTCGCGCGAGAAGGCACTCAGCGCAGAGGGTCAGGGTGTTATTATGCTCAACACGATAAAGGTGCCACCATACATCTACTCATCGCGTTCTCAGCTGATTATAATTGCTTTTACTGCAATCTTCGCACTCCTGTTCATCAACATCTATACGCCGTTCAACTCCTACTCCTGGGCACCAATGAACGAAACGCGCTATTTCGTCAGTTCGACAATAGTTGTGGGTGGTGGCCTGATACTGGTGATTCTCAGCCGATTACTGATGAACCTATATTCGCGTCGCCGAGGTATCTACTATTGGCTCTATATTCTTTGGATTATCTGCGAGATTGGATTGATGGCTATCGGCTTTACGATTGTGGCTGTGGCTCTTCGTATGCAGAGCGATTTTATGCAAGCACTCGGCATCTCATTCAAGAATACCGCGCTAATCTACTGCATACCTTATATTATCTCTATCATCTATCTTAGCTGGCGCGAGAATCTCCGCCGACTACAAGAGATGGAGAGGGCAAATGCTTCCACCGCCACCCCACCATTAGGCACCGAGGAGAGCAACGCCGAGCCCTCAGAGCAGGAGCATACTGAGCTACGACACGCCGAGCAAACAACTCATAATCAGCCTACTATGTTGCATTTCTACGACGAGCGCGGCGAACTGCGACTCTCGGTCGGAAGCGAAAGCCTGATATATATTGAGGCGGCTGACAACTACACCTGCATCCACTACCTCAATAAGGGGGCTGTGCGCAAGACAATGATTCGCAGCAGCCTCAAACGCATCGGCGAACAACTGAGCAACAGCAATGTACGCCGCTGCCACCGCTCCTATATGGTCAACCTTGACCAGGTGAAGATTATCCGCAGAGGCAAGGAGGGCGCACACCTGGAGATGGGAATCGAGGGCGTCCCCGATATTCCAATCTCAAAGACCTATAGCAACGATATCCTCCAATGGTTTATAGGCTAACTTGGAAATCGAAGGGAGATTAAAGAGTTTAAGGAGTGTAGGAAGTTTAAGGAGTTTAAAGAATTTAGGGATAAGGAGAGCACCATAGCTCCCATTATTCCCTATCCAAAAAGAACAGAGAGTGGTTCGATACCACTCTCTGTTCTTAAATCTAACCCCACAAACAGTAGTACGGAGGCAACCACATAACAACCTCCAACTACCTCCCTCAATAGAAACGGGTCCGCGATCCAAAAAGTCGTATAATTGGCTATTTTTTATTACATTCGAGTAGGCACAGTAATTCCCAACAACCCCATACCACTCTTAATAACCTTGGCAACCAATGCCGAGAGCTGCAGACGCATAGCGCGGATTGCGGCATTCTCCTCGCGGAGAATCGAGTGGTCGTGGTAGTAGCCGTTGTACATCTTTGCCAAGTCATAGACGTATGCGGCAATCAGCGCGGGCGAGTAGTTCTCGCCGGCCGAGAGTACGGTTGCGGGGAAGTCCACCAAGTATTTGATAAGTTCCACCTCTTCAGGAAGATAGGTAGCGCCCTCGCTATTGAGTACCTCGCCTTCTGCCTTGCGCAATACCGAGCAGATACGAGCGTGTGTATACTGGATAAAGGGGCCTGTATTGCCGTTGAAGTCGATACTCTCGCGGGGGTTGAAGAGCATAGTCTTCTTGGGGTCCACCTTCAGGATGAAATACTTAAGAGCACCCAGGCCTACTGTGTGGCACACCTCGGCAACCTCCGCCTCGCTCAAGCCGTCGAGTTTTCCGAGCTCCTGCGACATCTCGCGTGCAGTACCCACCATATCCTCGATAAGGTCGTCAGCATCTACCACAGTACCCTCACGCGATTTCATCTTACCCTCGGGCAACTCCACCATACCGTAGGAGAGGTGGAAGATATCGTCGCTCCACTCGTAGCCCAACTTCTTGAGCACGAGTTTGAGCACCTGGAAGTGGTAGTTCTGCTCATTACCAACAACATATATCATACCGTCGAGTGCGTTATCCTCGAAGCGACGGAAAGCGGTGCCAAGGTCCTGAGTCATATAGACCGAGGTGCCATCGCCACGGAGGAGCAACTTCTCATCCAGACCATCGCCGGTAAGGTCGATCCATACCGAGCCATCCTCACGACGGTAGAACACACCCTTCGACAGACCCTCATCCACCAACTCTTTACCGAGCAGATAGGTCTGCGACTCATAGTATATCTTGTCGAAGTTGACGCCCATAGCCTTGTAGGTAACGTCGAAGCCCTCATAGACCCAACCGTTCATCTTCTCCCACAGTGTGCGCACCTCGCTGTCGCCCATCTCCCATTTGCGGAGCATCTCCTGAGCATCGCGCAGGATAGGTGCCTGCTTCTTGGCCTCCTCCTCGCTCATACCGCCGGCAATAAGCTCGGCAACCTCTGCCTTGTAGTGCTTGTCGAACTCAACGTAGTACTTACCCACCAGGTGGTCGCCCTTCATACCGCTCGACGCAGGGGTCTCACCCTCGCCATAGCGCTGCCAAGCAATCATACTCTTGCAGATATGGATACCACGATCGTTCACCAGATTTGCTTTGATGACGTTGTAGCCGCACGCCGAGAGAATCTGCGCCACGGAGTAACCGAGCAGATTGTTACGAATATGACCCAAATGGAGGGGCTTGTTGGTATTGGGCGAAGAGTACTCCACCATCACGGTCTTGCCATTTGAAGCAGCGATACCATAGTTGTCGGTAGCAGCCATCTCGGCAAAACGCTCAGCCCAGAACGACTCGCAGAGCGAGATGTTCAGGAAGCCCTTAATAACGTTGTAGGACTTCACCTGCTCGGGCAGACGGGCAGCAAGTGCCGCGCCAATCTCCTCGGCGGTGGCATCGGGCGACTTGCGGCTGGTGCGCAAGAGCGGAAATACAACCAAGGTGTAGTCACCCTCAAACTCCTTACGTGTCTTCTGGAGCTGCAAGTCAACGCCTGCCACCCCATAGAGTGCCTCAACGCACTCTGCAATCTCCTTCAAGAGGTGTTTCTCGATATTCATCTTTGTCTGTTCGGAAAAAATTTTCGCAAAGATAATCATTTGCACCGATTTAGCCAACCCTTTTATGCTCCGCGTTTGCTCAGGTTTGGGATAATTATTACTTTTGTGGCGCAGAAAATTGATTTGAGAGATGAAAATCGGAGATTTAGACCTCGGCGAAAAGACGCTTCTCCTCGCCCCGATGGAGGATGTAACCGACCCCTCGTTCCGCTATATGTGCAAGGAGTTTGGGGCCGATGTGGTATATACCGAATTCATCTCCTCCGACGGCCTTATCCGCGATGGCGCAAAGTCGGTCAAGAAGTTGGATATCTGCGACTTCGAACGACCTGTAGGCATTCAGATTTATGGTCATCTGATTGAGCCTATGGTAGAGGCCGCACGCATTGCCGAGGCAGCCAACCCCGATATTATTGACATCAATTTCGGCTGTCCCGTGCGCAAAATCGCCACCCGTGGTGCCGGCAGCGGTATGATGCGCGATGTGCCACTGATGGTGGAGATGACGCGCCAGATTGTCAATGCAGTGAAAAAGCCCGTAACAGTCAAGACACGCCTCGGCTGGGACGACGACAACAAGAACATCGAGGAGATTGCGCTCCGACTGCAAGATGTTGGTATCAAGGCACTTACCATACACGGTCGCACCCGTGCACAGCTCTACACAGGCACCGCCGATTGGACGCTGATTGGCAAAATCAAGAATGACCCGAGAATCCACATCCCCATCATCGGCAATGGCGACATCTGTTCGGCAGAGGGAGCAAAAGAGGCCTTCGACAAATATGGCGTGGATGGTGTGATGATTGGTCGCGCGACCTACGGCCGACCCTGGATTTTCCGCGAGATAAAGCACTACCTGGCCACGGGCGAGATTTTGCCCCAACCTTCTGTGCGCGAGAGAGTTGAGATTGCAAAACGCCACCTCGCCAAGTCAATTGAGGTAAAGGGTGAACATATTGGCGTTATCGAGATGCGTCGCCACCTGAGCAACTACTTCAAGGGGCTGCCCGACTTCAAGCAGACGCGAATAAAGCTCGTCACACTCTACGATATTCCCGAGCTCTTCGCCACGCTCGACTATGTGGCCGAGCAGTGGGGCGACTACGACCTGAGTCAGACACTCCCCACCCCTCTGAGTCACGAGGCTGGGCGTTAGAAATAGATAAGCGGAGGTTAGTGATAACCTCCGCTTATTATTTTACCTCATAAGAGTATTATAGGTACAACTCCAAAAGGCCCTCGGGCAGTTGGAATTTAATCTCTCTCTTTCGGCGCGATATCTTACGGATAAACTCGTCAACGACAGGCACATAGACATCCTTGCCATCAACCTCCACCTCAAAGAGGGGGTTAATCTCGTCGTCATTGTATCCCACAATCTCGCCCTCCTCTTTGCGACCCACAAAGGTCACACGCCAGCCGAGCAGCTCCTCCATATCACTCCACGCCTCGTCATCCTCACCCTCGTAGGCGGTAACTTCGGCATCGGGATTGGTGGCATAGAATTCTCGGCCGAGCAACTCCTCGCTACGTCGTGGGGTGTCGTAGTCGTCGATGGCAATCACCGCGCCACGACCTCGACGCACAAAGGAGGATATAAAAAGAGGAACCGTCAGCGAGTTGATACTCACAAATAACGGTTCCTCCGAATCATAGTCGGCAGGAAAACGGTCGTAGAGGTTGGCTACAACCTCACCCTCAGTACCATAGAGTTTGGTAAACTTTCCTACCGGCAGATTGCTCATAGCGGGCAACTACTAAGCCTCCTCAGCGGGAGCCTCAGCCTCAGCCTCCTCAGCAGCAGCGGCAGCAGCAGCCTCAGCGGCAGCAGCACGCTTAGCCTCAACAGCCTTAGCCTTAGCCTCGTTAACCTTAGCCTCCTCAGCCAAGCGAGCCTTAGCGGCAGCAGCCTTGTCGCCTGCAATCTTGTTGGTCTTGGCAGCAATGCGGCCCTCTTTCTCACCCATCCACTTAGCGAACTTAGCCTCAGCAGCAGCCTCATCGAATGCGCCCTTAGCTACACCACCAAGGAGGTGCTTCTTGTACAATACACCCTTATACGAGAGGATTGCACGACAAGTATCAGTGGGTTGTGCGCCTTTCTGCAACCAATCCAGAGCTTTGTCAAAGTTCAGGTCGATTGTGGCAGGATTGGTGTTGGGATTGTAAGTACCAATCTTCTCGATAAATTTACCATCACGTGGCGCCCTGCCGTCTGCAACAACGATATGATAGAAAGCATAACCTTTCTTACCGTGTCTTGCCAATCTGATTTTTACAGACATTTTCTTAGCGTTTTATAAATTAATAATTTGTTGATTACAAGGGCTTTGCCCCTGACTTCCCACGTGTCTCCACGCGAAATAGCCCGCAAATATAATCACTTTTTCCGTGACTAACAATATTTTACCATATTTTTTCACAATCAGCACAGTAGAATCCGATAAATACAAAATTAGTATTACCTTTGTCTTATTATGATTAAACAAATCTTTGTTCGTATGAAAAATTATATAAGCAAAATCTGTCTGCTGGCCATAACACTTCTGGTCATTGCGTGTAATCCCAAGGAGGAGCCCGACACAATTAGCATATCCGCTTTCGACTACACATTCTCAGCAGATGGAGGTCAGCTATCGCTCACTCTCTCAGCCAACAAGCCCTGGAGCGCAAAGGCAACCAAAGGTGGCGAGTGGCTCAAAATGGACAAGAGTATGGGAGAGCCGACAAGCAATGTCGAGATTACCATTACCGCGCTGGCAAACGAGAGCGACGCGGCGCGCAATGGCGAGATAACCTTCACCGCCGGCAAAGCGTCTGAGGTACTGAAACTCAGCCAGGTGGCTCCCGATGCACCCGCACCCGCATACATCACAATAGAGCAAAAGAGTTTCGATATTGATGTAGAAGGTGGAGAGATTGAGATTCCATTTAGCACCAACTACCCGTGGAGTGGCAAGGTGACCGAGGGCGGTGATTGGCTCTCGTTCGCAACCCCCTCCGGCGAGTTTGGCGATGCTGTTGCGACAATCAAGGCGACACTCAACCACACCCCCGTAACACGCACCGGAAAGATAGAACTCTCGGCAGCCGAGGCAAGGGCTGAGATAACAATCACTCAGGAGGGTCTGGTAAATAGCTACGCGATAAATGGCGTTGTCAAGGAGTTCGGCTCGATAGGTGCAGCACGAGTTGGCGACAACTACTGCATTGTGGCTTCGCTCACCAAAGGCTATGAGAGCTATGATGAGATTGCCGAGAACGATATCGACTTCTTCACAGGCATCGTGCCCCTTCTCAACGGCAAGGAGTTCAACATTATGGGTGACGGCGAAAACTACACAATCACTTCCAATCTCGACGGCGCATATCTGGAGACCGTAGCCCGCGAACTTACCGACGAGGTAAAATCGGGCAAGGTATGCTTTACCGTGGCTGATGGTCGTGCGACGCTTGCCGAGAGCCTTGTATTGAAGGACGGCACAACGCTGGCTGTCGGCATTGATATCGAGGCCAATATCGCAAGCAATGAGAACATCATCACCAGGGGCGACGAGGAGAAGCCTCTCCGCACCCTCATCTACAACGACGAGGAGGAGGAGTATCTCGGTCTTTACTTAACCCCTGCCGGCATTGACTACTTCTCGGAGTTGGATATCGTGACCTGGTATCTCTATATGTTGGTTGACAGGTCGCTCTATGCCGACGGCTCATTCGACCTCTCCGATGTGAGCGCCGACAATATATTCTACTTTGGTATGGTAGATAACCAGGACGATGAGAACTCGTTTGACGTCGATATGGAGAATATGGATGGAACGAGTGGCAATGTAACTATCGAGGATAGGGGCAACGGCGACTACTTCGTAAACTTCTCCATAGTACATAACGGGACACTCTACGCCGCCAATTTCGAGGGCACAGGCATAGATTATGCCACCGAGCCTCCTGCCAAGGCCACCAACTACATAAAGTCGGGCAGCCTGACCTATACATTGGTTCCACACGCCCTGCTCACCAAGGGAGAGAGCGTATGGAGTGTAGAGCTGGAGGTAGTCGAGAATGGAGAGAAGGTTGTGATCACCGCACCTAAGGTATGTTTCGATGGCAATGCACGTGGCTTCTCGCAGAGCGCCGACCTCAGCGTAACATACGACGGCACAACATTTAGCAAGGCCAATGGTTATAGTGGCACTATCACACTTGCACTCGATGAAGAGGCGGGGATATTCTCCGCAGAGTTCACAAATTATGCTGGCTTTGAACTCTCATTTGAGGGCGAAGTGACACTCGAGTAGGAGAGTGATTCCGACACTTTTAGAGGAGCCGAGATTTACCATAAAATCTCGGCTCCTCTCTATTATGCAACACGTGGCAGGCTTTTTGTTTTGTTGAAGTGTGCAGATGACCGATGTGGCCATTTGCGGAGAATTAATTGTTTAATTTGTTTATAGACAAAAAGATGAAAAGATTTACTACGTTGCTGGCGCTCATATTTGGCGCTATCTGTATGTTTGGCTTTGTGGGGTGTAACGACGATGACGGCCCCGACACCACAAAGCTGCTGGCCGGCACCTGGGAGCAGACAGCTACCGAGGGATGGCTCAGGGAGAATGGCGAGCTGGTATATAAGTGGGACGAGAATGTGAGCGACACCTGCTATGAGTTTAATCCGGACGGCAGTTTTGTGGAGTACTATAGCGGCGGCTCAGGCTGGGATATCTATGCCAAGGGCACCTGGCACTGCAAAAACGACCTGCTAAAACTCCACTATCCCAACGAGGAGGGCACCGATGATGACGAGGTCGTGGATATGCGCGTCTATTATATCACCGACCACACATTGTGGCTTGACTATCATTACGATATGCGCGAGGAGAAAAACCACTATGTAGGCTTTATGCGCTCGGCCTTTAAGCGCATCACCGAGAGTACCCCTATGCCATTATAGAGGTGCTGTCCGGCCTATTCTATGGTAGCCCGATGCATTATGTATCGGGCTTTGTTGTATATTTTTATGGAGAATTTGATTGTTTGTTGGATAAAAGGAAAAAAACTCTTAATTTTGTCGCCCGAAATGGTCTCGTAGCTCAGTTGGATAGAGCAACAGCCTTCTAAGCTGTGGGTCGTGGGTTCGAATCCCGCCGGGATCACTTAAAAAAGGAGAAACGACAGAGCCGATGTTCTGTCGTTTCTCCTTTTTTAAGCTCCCCGACGGTCTATTTGATGTGGGTTGCGGGGATATTTAACTCAATTGCTCGGCATATATGCCTGCGCTAATAGGTATCCCCGCGAGCTTCGGGCCTTGCCCTCCGCTTCGAATCCCGCCGGGATCACGAGCGCAATGCGCAATAAGAAAGCCACTCCTTTGAGTGGCTTTTGTTGTAAGTAGGCATTATCGGGCTCGCACGAAACAATGCCTACTTATAACAAAAATAGTCGTACAAAGTACGACTTTCTTGTTGCGCATTGCCGAGGCCCCCAAGGGAAAGACGAGCAGCAGCGAGTCAATCCTGCCGGGATCACTGCAAATAGAGAAACGACAGAACATCAGTTCTGTCGTTTCTCTATTTTAGTTCCCCTTCGGTCTATTTGAAGTGAGTTGCGGAGATAATCGATTACTATTGTTCCTCTACAACACCAACAGCAATTGAAATATAAGGTAGCCGAGGTAGTTGCCGACAGCGTAGCCGGCAAGGCCGTTTGTGATACCCACCACGACAACATCTCTATTCTTCATTGTGGCGGCAATCATCGGCACACACACGGGCGAGTTCACGAGGGTATTCGAGGTGATAACCGCCGTATCGGCGTCTACACCAAGGGGACGAGCGCACAAAATAGTCACAAACAACGAGCCGAAGACTATCACCGCCTGGAACAGCAGCACGAAGAGGCTCTGTTGCCAATTGATAGAGGAGAGGTCGGCCATTGTCGCCATCACCAAGCAGAAGACATAGATGAGGTACATACCTGCGTCGTAGCTCTTATCCCAGCTACGCACCCTCTTCGAGAGAGTCATCAGCAGCGACAGGGTAGTAATGGTAAGGATGAGTGCCACCATCGAGATACCCGATTCGCCACCCGCAATCGTTCCCACGCCCACAGAGATACCCATCACCACAAGCGACACGCCCAACACCTTGAGCAACTGAACGATAGTAGTACGCTTAGCAAAGTCACGATAGGGATTCTCGGCATTAACCTCAACCTCCTGCACCACATAGCTTTTGCGGCCCACAATCTTACGCGCCAGAGCCACACCACCGCCCATCAGGAACATCAGGTAGAAGAAGGAGACAATAAGGTTACAGGTCGAAAGCATCACAAAGTTCTCCGAGCTCAGCCCTACCATCTGCTTTATCGACGCAAGGTTTGCCGCACCGCCCGTATATTGACCCACAAGCGAGGCCGCCATCTTGGGTGCTTCAACGCCAAGCTTATCGGCAAACATCATATAGCTCGCCACAACGATAGCGGCAACCGACAACACACCAACAACAAAGGCACTCAGGCTCTTGCCGACCGAAAAATTCTTAAAATTGCAGCCAAAGAGCATCATAGGCAGTGCCAGAGGCACAAGTATCTCCGACACACTCTCCTGAAAGGCAGCAAACGATAGATGTGCCTCAGGGTCAGAGGGGAAGATGCCGACATTGGCAACAATAACACCAAGGATATAGAGCGACAGTACAGGCCCTAAGCGACGGAAAACTTCAATCTTGCGGGTAGCCCACAGCACTCCGGCAGGGGCGAGCAGATAGAATAATACGAGCAGTATTTTTGCAAACATAGGTTATTATTATAGTCGATTCGGGCGACAAAGATAGCCAAAATTTCGCAAAATACCATACCAAACAGGCGAGCACCCCTCTACGGGATGCTCGCCTGTTTGGCACTAAGAGTTAGTCGCTTAATACTTATCGGTATGTTTCAACTCCTCGGCGGTCAAAGACTTCTTATCCATCTTGCGCCAGAAGTAGGCGATATAGGCCACCACAAAGGGGATAATCAACGACACGACAGCCATAGTCCTGAGGGTAAACTCACTCGAGCAGCTATTCGCCAGCGTGAGCGACGATTGCAAATCGTAGGTCGAGGGGTAGAATGCGGTATTGTTATAGCCCGCAATCATAAACAACGCCATAACAGCCAGCACCGTACCCGCACCCGTGAGCCATATACCGCGCCTGAAACCCTGCTTCAGAAGGGTAGCCACAACACCCCACACCAGCAGCACAGCCCCGACAAGGAACATAACCAGCACCGCAGGCATCTGCAAGAGGTTGTGCAGATACTTATAACTCTCCATCGACACAGCACCCTCTGCACTCACCGCAAATCCATCCATAGTCAGCAACTTAACCAGCACAAAGAGCAGAGTCACCAAAAAGCCCGCAAAACTGACAGACAGCGACTTGCGCAACTGCTTTGTAAGGCCTTCATTGTCGATATTGTTAATCATATAGAGTGCGCCGAGGCTCACCGCCAGGAACATCACCATCAGGCCAAAGCCCACATTGAACGGCTCTGCCACAGCCTCCAAACCGTGCCATCCGCTCATCCATCGGCTGATAACGGGCGAGCCGATATCGGCCACTGCCGCCTTATCGACCACAAACTGCGACCCCGTAAAGAAGGTGCCGACAGCCGTACCAATAAGTAGCGGAGCCAAACAGCCATTAATCGTCAGGAAAGTACGGAAGGCATTCTTGCCCAACAGGTTACCCGCCTTACCCTGGAACTCGTACGACACCGCCTGGAAGACGAAGGTAATGAGAATCAGAATCCACACCCAATATGCGCCGCCGAAGCTCGTGCTATAGAAGAGGGGGAACGAAGCAAAGAATGCACCGCCGAAAGTAACCAACGTTGTAAATGTGAGTTCCCACTTGCGACCTGTCGAGTTGATAATCAGCTCGCGCTCCTCCTCGCTCTTGCCGGCCAGGAAAATAAGCGCATTACCACCCTGCACAAAGAGCAGAAAGACCAGCAATCCGCCCAGCAGAGCAATCAGAAACCACCAATAGTTCTGTAAAAATATGTAGTCAATCATAGTAGTCTTCGTTTATTGGTTCTCAATCTCGGGTCCTTTTTTGATGGCCTTGGTCAATATACGCAACTCGATAACGAGGAAGAGGGTGAAGATAGCCACAAAGATAAAGAAGGTGGTCTGTACCGCACCCACGCTCACACTCGACACTGCCGCCTTGGTGGGCAGGAGCCCCTCAATCACCCAAGGCTGACGGCCCGCCTCCGCGACAATCCAGCCCGCCTGACCGGCAAAGTAAACGAAGGGGATGGAGAACAATGCCACCCACTGCAACCAGGTCATCTTGGTCAGCTTCTTCTTAAACTCGGCCCAGAGCACAACCACCATCAACAGCAGCAGTGCGCTGCCCAGGCCAACCATCACACGGAAAGCCCAATAGACAAGCCCCACCGACGGCACAAGCTCCTCGGGCGAGTCGATATAGCCGTAGCCGAAGTAGTCAATATTCTCATCCAGCACCTTGCGTGCCTCAGCAGCCGCCACGGGGTCGCTCTCGCGCAGGGCACGATAGTCGCTAAAGGCCTCGATAGCGGTTTTGCCACGCTCAATCTTCTCCTCAGCCGAGGGGACAACCACACCCTCGGGAGTGGTGTAGCCGTCGAGCAGATTATTGATACCGGGGACATAGCCATTAATATCGTGAGTGGCAAGTATCGAGAGCATACCAGGCACCTCAACACCGGGGACTATCGAGAACGGAGCTCGCTCGCCACCATCCATAAGTCCCTCGGCAGCCGCAAGTTTCATCGGTTGATACTTAGCCACGTGGATACCCGAGCTGTCGCCACTGAGCATAACGGCAAAGGTGCCGAGGATACCCACAATGGCCGACACACGGATACTTGCCAGAGCAAAGCGGGTCTCGCGTCTTTTGAGCAGATACCAGCAACTGATACCTATAGCAAAGACAGCACCTGTCATCCAGCCGCTGAACACCGAGTGGAAGAACTTTGAGATAGCAACAGGATTGAGCACCAAAGCCCAGAAATCGACCATCTCGTGGCGCACTGTGTCGGGGTTAAACTCCATACCGACAGGGTGTTGCATCCAGCTATTGGCAATAAGGATCCACAGAGCCGATATTGCTGCGCCTATGCCTGTCAGCCACGTTGTAACGAGGTGGGTACGCTTGCTCACCTTCTCCCAGCCGAAGAACATCACAGCAAAGAAGGTGGCCTCCATAAAGAAGGCAAAGATACCCTCAATGGCGAGTGGCGCGCCGAATATATCGCCCACAAACCACGAATAGTTACTCCAATTGGTGCCAAATTGGAACTCCAGGATGATACCCGTAGCGATACCAACCGCAAAGTTGATAGCAAAAAGTTTCATCCAGAATTTGGCTGTCTTCTTCCAAAACTCGTCCCCTGTCTTGACATATACACTCTCCATCACAGCCATAATCACGGCCAGACCCAGGGTGAGCGGGACAAAAATCCAGTGGTAACCGGCAGTGAGTGCAAACTGCAACCTCGACCAACCGACCAATGCAGACTCTACCATAAGTTTTTTAGATTATTTGTTAATAGAAATAGGTTTTAGCGATTAATTAGTTCATTGCTGACGTGTTCTATCTTCTGCTCCTCACTCTTGCCCGCGAGTATGGGCTTAAAGAAAAAGAGCCTCAACACCAAGAACAGAAATACGGCTTTGAGGAGAATAAGCCACCATAGTTGTCTGCCCCAGGTCATATTCCTGAAGCCGTCAACATAAAAATTATAGATTGCAACTATCCTCCGCTTCATACTCCTTCACATTTTGCTCTATAAAGATAAAGCATTTTTTCCGAACAAACAAAACCACACACAAACAAATCTCCGCCACCTCGTTAAAGGTGGCGGGGATTTTTATTCATTGGGCTTTGCAGACTATTTCGTATAGGGATTAGTTGCGATTATTGTCCGAGCAAAAATTACATCTGCTTAACCAGCCAATCCATTGCAGTACCCTCCGAGTAGTCGTTGAGCAGGGGTACCCACGAGAAGTGGCTGATCATCTTCGAGATACCGAACTTCTGCATATATGCGTCGTCGAAGATCTGAAACTTGTCGTTCTTTGCGCCCAGACGCTCACGAGCACCATAGTATGCGTGCGAGCTGATAACCTTACAGGTAGTGTCCGACTCGGCGTGAACGAAGAACATAGGTAGGTTAACGAAAGCCTCGGTGTCGATATCGCTCAATACCATATCGGTACCGTCCCACTTGTAAACCTTGTCCTGGAAAGCAGCAACGAGGTCGTCGGTGAACTGACCGTCATACTTCTCCTTCACCTGGTGGATAGGAACGATGGGGTCCATAGCGCAGCAGGGGATAGCAGCCTTGAAGCGGTCGGGGAACTGCATCATAAAGCGCATGGTGCAACCACCACCGCTCGATGCGCCAGCACAGAAGAGCTTGCTGCCATCAACCTTACCCTCGGCAATCAGCTGGTCGATAAATGCCATCTGGAGAGCGTTGTTGCGGTCAACGAGTTTGATACGCTCGGGGTCCAGCGATGCGCTGTACGAGTAGTTGGGGTTAGCAATAGCGAACATCAGGGTTGCGCAAGGCACGCCCTCGTCGGGAAGCGACACGATGCAACGGTTTGCAGTTGCAGCGGTCATAAGGTCGCGATTGTACTCGCCACCACCAATCTGCCATACGAGCAGAGGAGCGTTCTCGATAACATTGCCCTTCTCATCCTTGGGCAGGTGGAGGATATACTCGCGAGTCAGGCCTGCATAGGTAAACTCACCCTTGATACAGTCATCGAGCACGTCGATACGGCGGTCGTTAACATTTGCAAGCGACACATTGAGGTTGCTGTCAGCAGCGCAGATAAGCTCCCAGGGGTTGTTACGCCAGCCCTGACCACGAGCACCGTTGATATTAAAGGGAGTAGCCTCGATGCGGAGCACGTTCTTCTTGCGGGTAACAACGATACCATCCTCGGCAAACACCTCAATATTGCCACCGGTTTCGGGATTCACATAGCCATCAGGGGCATTATTTATAAAATCGAAATCCTCGGCAGTCAACCCCTTCAGCGACTTGGGGTTACTTACGGTAATCTCGATAGCATTAACTCTCATTGCAGTATCACCAACCTCGGTGAATGCAACGATGTTTTCAACGATTGCCGCCTCCTTCTCAGAGTTGCACGATGCCATAGCAAATGCAGCAGCAAGCAAAAGAATTGTTTTTTTCATTATTGTTTGAGTTTATAGTTTTGGAATCTGTTGCTGTGGCAAATATACATTTTTTCTCAACCAATCCTATCTCTCTATACACATAATCTCATCTATCGGCCAAAAACTATGGATGTAGTGCCGATTGAGAGAAAATTGACCAACTCTTCGGGCGATGAGTTGTAGCAGAGAGCCTTAAACGGCGGACGATGGTGAGGCTCGATATAGTTTGCCAATCTTCTGTATAGCACCTCCGGAATCTCGCTCGCCATACGGTGCAACGTCTTCAACCCACACACCTCCGGCAGCGGAGTATTGGATGGGTGGAGGAAGAATCCACGCTCACGCCTTATCTCATTGGGCGTAGCATAGCAGATATTCATCAGCAGGGTATTGCCATCTGTCGTACCTGTCGAGGTGAGCCTCTCGGCCGAGCGAAGCATCTCCTCCTCGGAGGCATCGGTAAACTTACCGTCGGTGATGTTAAAGACCAGGGGCGGGAAACCATCCACATTGGCGCGCCTGCGGCACCAGCCACGCACAAGATTGGTCACCGTGCGAAAGGCGTTATTCATCGGAGTCTTCCCCTCAAAGGTGGGGCTAATCCACCGGCTATATGTAGCGGGATTCACCACAACACCCTCTCTTGTAGGGATATGCTTCAACACCACCTCCGTAGTGCGCCGACGGTTCAAGAGAGTGGTGATAGGTACAAACTCCACCTCGGAGGAGAGTAAAGACACTACCCCACTCCCCGAGTAGCCAACTATGCATAGGTCAAAATAATCTTGCCAAATATCGAAACGACGACAACGCAACAACAGTTCATCAATCAACTGGTTGACAGCCATAGTTGCCACCTCTGCCTTGGTAGTGTGATTGCCATAGTAGAGCACCTCGGCCATCATCGATGCCGAGAGGTCTATCATTATAACTATTGCTCCACGACTGACTGTGGTAATCCGTCTTTCGTACATTTCAGATTGAAAAGGTCTGCGTATTAGACAAAGATAGAGATATTATAGATAATTCACAAAAAGAAGTATCTTTGTCGGAGAAAGCAAAACACCTAACACACACATATCATGAAACGACTTCTAATGTTTGCGCTTACAGCGCTCTCCCTGACACTCCTTGGCTGCTCCGCAGAGAAGGACAACATCCGTATCATCTCCTACAACATACGTCTGAGTGGCGTAAATGATGGCGAAAATAGCTGGCAGTACCGCAAAGAGGCCACCCTCAATATGATTGCAGAGGAGCACCCCACCCTCTTCGGTCTGCAAGAGGCCACACCCGAGCAGATGGCATTTCTCATAACCAACCTGCCGCAATATGGCTACATCGGTGTTGGCCGTGAGGATGGTGTTAAGAGTGGTGAGCACATGGCAATATTCTACCTCCGCGACGAGGTGGAACTGCTCGACGGTGGCACCTTCTGGCTCTCCGAGACTCCCGACACCCCTTCAATAGGCTGGGATGCTGCATATAAGCGCACCTGCACGTGGACAAAATTGCGTATGCGCACCTCGGGCAAAGAGTTTGCATACCTCAACACCCACCTCGACCACATCGGCAAAGAGGCTCAGCGCGAGGGACTTGCACTAATCGTGGAGCGCGCCCGAGAGATTGTCCCTGAGGGTATGCCGGCATTTGTCACCGCCGACTTCAATACCGACACCACCGACCCCATCTTTGAACCCCTGAAAGCCGATATGGCTGATGCCCGCCAGGCGTCTCCCATCAGCGACCCGCGCACAACCTACAACGGCTGGGGTACGGCAGACACCCGTCTGGACCACATATTCTTCCGCGGTGCAGAGGCCCAGAAGTTTAGCGTACTGCGCGACAAGGATTATGGTGCGCCCTACATCTCCGACCACTACCCCGTGATGTTCGATGCAACTTTCTAACCGCCACGTAGGAATTTAGGCGAAATTTTTGTATATTTGTTGGGACGAGAAAAGAGATACCTAATATTATATACAAAATGGGCAAAAAAGTATTGGCCGAGACCAATGACTTCTCGGCAGAGGACCGCAGGTTTATGCAGATGGCTATCGACCTCTCGGTGGCCAATATCGATACGGGCGGAGGCCCCTTTGGCGCTGTTGTGGTGAGGGATGGCGAGGTGATTGCAACAGGGGCTAACCGAGTAACACCAAACAACGACCCGACGGCACACGCCGAGATTTCGGCTATCCGTGCCGCCTGCTCGACACTCGGCACCTTCAAGCTTGATGGATGCACCGTGTATAGCTCGTGCGAGCCCTGCCCTATGTGTCTCAGCGCCCTCTATTGGGCAGGCGTGGAACGTGTCTGCTATGGCAACACTAAGTCGGATGCAAAGGATATCTCCTTCGACGACTCTTTCATCTACGACCAACTTGACCTCGACTATGAGGCAAGGTCTATCAAATGTCAACACTTTATGCGCGAGGAGGCACTCGCCGCCTTCAGAAAGTGGGAAGAGAAAGATGATAAGGTGGAGTATTAGAGAGAATTCAAAATTCAAAATTGAAACACAGCCGAGATTAGTTTGACACTAATCTCGGCTGTGTTAGGTTAAAAGGGGTAAATGGGAGTTATGGGAAGATAGGGAGTTTAAAGAGTTTAGGGAGAGTAAGGAGAAGCC
>JAZUCV010000037.1:0-16300 GCA_045639285.1 Tidjanibacter sp. | reverse complement strand
TTGGAACTTCGCCTAACCCACTGATTGTTAGCACTACGGAGGGGTTGGAGAGTAATCGCCGTGGTTGCCTTGTGGCTACCGAGGAGGGCGCAACAACTCGTGAGGGCGTATTTGCGGGTGGCGATGCTGTGACGGGCGCTGCAACCGTTATCCTTGCTATGGGCGCAGGTCGTAAGGCTGCCGCTGCAATCGATAAGTATATCCGCAGCAGGGAGTAATCTTCTGCTTGGCAGATAAAAATAGAAGAGGCACTGCTAACGTAGCAGTGCCTCTTTCGTATAGGTTTAGTAGAGTTTACTTAGTCGATTTGCGCTCAGCCTTGATAGCAGCCTGTGCAGCAGCCAGACGTGCGATAGGCACACGGAAGGGCGAGCAAGATACATAGTTCAGACCTGCGAAGTGGCAGAACTCAACGCTGCTGGGCTCACCGCCGTGCTCACCGCAGATACCGCACTTCAACTCGGGACGAGTGCCACGGCCCTTGAATACGCCCTCGCGTACCAACTGACCTACACCGTTCTGGTCGAGAACGCGGAAGGGGTCAGCCTTGATGATACCCTTGTCGAGGTAGGTGGGCAGGAACTTGCCGATATCGTCACGCGAGAAACCGAGAGTCATCTGGGTCAAGTCGTTGGTACCGAAGCTGAAGAACTCAGCAACCTCTGCAATCTGGTTAGCAGTTACAGCAGCACGGGGAACCTCAATCATAGTACCTACCATATAGTCGATGCGGTCGTTACGCTCAGCAAATACCTCAGCAGCAACGGTGTCGATGATGTTCTTCTGGAAGCGCAACTCCTTGTGGTTACCAACCAGAGGAACCATAATCTCAACGTGTACGGGAGTACCCTCGGCGCGAACGTTCATAGCAGCCTCGATGATGGCGCGTGCCTGCATCTCGGTAATCTCGGGATTGGTGTTACCAAGACGGCAACCACGAAGACCCAACATGGGGTTAACCTCCTGCAACGACTCTACGCGCTCGCGTACCTCCTCATAGGTGATACCCAACTCCTCAGCAAGCTCTCTCTGCTCCTTCTCGAAGTGAGGAACGAACTCGTGCAAGGGGGGATCCAAGAGGCGAACAGTCACAGGGTGACCCTTCATAGCACGGAACAGACCCATAAAGTCCTCACGCTGGATGGGCAGCAACTTAGCCAAAGCAGCACGACGACCATCCTCGGTCTTAGCGAGAATCATCTCACGCATAGTGGTAATGCGGTCGCCATCGAAGAACATATGCTCGGTACGGCAAAGACCGATACCCTCAGCACCAAACTCGAATGCCTGAGCAGCATCCTTAGGAGTATCAGCGTTAGCACGAACCTTCATGTGAGCGTACTTGCTGGAGACCTCCATAAGCTGAGCGAAATCGCCACTCATATTTGCTGCGCTGGTAGCAACCTGACCGAGGTAACCCTCACCGGTCGAGCCGTTGAGCGAAATCCAGTCGCCCTGCTTGATTTTGAGGTCACCAATCTCGATTGTGCGCTTCTTATAGTCAATCTTCAACTCGCCTGCACCCGAAACACAGCACTTACCCATACCACGAGCAACTACGGCTGCGTGCGAGGTCATACCACCACGAGCGGTGAGGATACCTGCTGCATCGAGCATACCCTTCAAGTCCTCGGGCGAAGTCTCAACACGAACGAGGATGGCACGGATGCCGGTCTCCTCGAAGTTGGTAGCAACATCGTCAGCGAAGAATACTACGGGACCGGTAGCAGCACCGGGCGAAGCGGGAAGACCCTTGGTCAACACGGTAGCACCCTTGATAGCCTGCTTGTCGAATACGGGGTGGAGCAACTCGTCGAGTTTCTCGGGCTCGCAACGCATAACTGCAGTCTTCTCATCGATAAGACCCTCAGCGAGCATATCCATAGCAATTTTAACCATTGCAGCACCGGTACGCTTACCGTTACGAGTCTGCAACATCCAGAGTTTGCCGTTCTGGATGGTGAACTCCAAGTCCTGCATATCGGTAAAGTATTTCTCAAGCTTGTCCTGAATCTGGTTGAGCTCAGCGTAAGCCTCAGGCATAGTCTCCTCGAGCGAAGGATACTTGCTTGCACGCTCCTCCTCGCTGATGTTCTGAGCATTTGCCCAACGACGCGAACCCTCGATGGTGATCTGCTGGGGAGTACGGATACCTGCTACCACGTCCTCACCCTGAGCATTGATAAGATACTCACCATTGAAGATGTTCTCACCGGTACCTGCATCACGGGTGAAAGCAACACCGGTTGCCGAGTCGTCACCCATATTACCGAATACCATCGCCTGTACGTTTACAGCGGTACCCCACTCAGCGGGAATGTTGTTGAGCTTACGGTAGAGGATGGCGCGCTCGTTCATCCAGCTGCCGAATACAGCGCAGATAGCACCCCAAAGCTGATCCCAAGGATTAACGGGGAAGTCCTCGCCGGTCTGAGCCTTAACAGCTGCCTTGAACTTTACAACCAACTCCTTCAGGTCGTCGGTGGTAAGCTCGGTGTCGTTCTTAACACCGCGAGCCTCTTTCATCTCGTCGATAATCTCCTCGAAGGGATCGTGATCCTCCTTATTTACGGGCTTCATACCAAGCACAACGTCGCCGTACATCTGAACGAAACGACGGTACGAGTCCCAAGCGAAACGAGCGTTGCCGGTGCGAGCAGCCATAGCCTCAACAGCATCGTCGTTCATACCGAGGTTCAAAATGGTATCCATCATACCGGGCATCGAAGCACGAGCACCCGAACGAACCGAAACGAGCAGGGGCGACTTGTTGTCACCAAAGGTCATACCGGTCAAGTTCTCAACGCCCTTGATTGCGTTCTCAACCTCACCACGAATCATCTCAATAACCTTCTCGCGGCCAAATTTGTAATACTCAGTACATACATCGGTAGTGATGGTGAAACCCGGAGGCACGGGGAGGCCTACAAGGTTCATCTCAGCGAGGTTTGCACCCTTACCGCCGAGCAACTCTCTCATCTTACCATTACCCTCAGCCTTCTTGTCGCCAAAGGTATAGACTCTTTTAATGCTTGACATAAAATTTTCTTCCTATTAGTTAAATGTTAATTTTTCTTCTTCTTTCCTTTTTTCAACCCGCAAAAATAACAATAATTTGTTAATCCTCAAAATCCTAATAGAGTTTTCCGCTTCGTATATTTATGAAAACTGGCAGGTGGTCGCTCGCTCCGCCCAGATACTCATCACCAGAGTAGGTACGCCAAGGGTAGCCGGCTCGGCTGCTCTCGCGCGGGTTGCCCGCTTCGAGCATATAGCTACGCACAAAAACTCCACCGTCAATCTCACAGTCGCCGTCTGCTAACCTGCTGTCAATAAATATATTATCATACAATACCCATCGACCGTCAAAGGCGTAAGAGCCCGCCCCCTCCACAGGCATCAGCCACCCCTTGTCAGTCTCGCCCCAGCGGTCGCGCCTGCCAAAAGTTCTGCGAACAACCTCGTCGTTCGGCGTGGCGTTCAGGTCGCCCATAACCACCACCCGTGCCGACGGCGAGCTCTTGCGTAGAGAGTCGGCACAAGCGTAGAGCCCCTGCATAGCCTCCAGGCGCGAATCGAACTCGTTGATTTGCGAAGGTGCGTGCCACACCAGCAGGTCGATGCGCTCGCCAAGCAGACGGCCACGCACATAGAGCACCTCTCTGGAAGAGGAGGCGTCGAGTTGCTCGATGTGGTCGGGGATGAAGCGGTCGCCACGATAGAGCAGTGCAATATCTATTCCACGCCTGTCGGAGGTGGTGCGGTGTATGTAGTTGTAGTCCTCGTTCATCGTTTGGAGCAGGTCGTGCACCACCGCTTCGTTCTCAACCTCGGCAAGTCCGACAATGTCGGCCGCCATATCGTCGAGGATGCGGGCTATGGAGCGTAGTTTCTGACGATAGCGTTCATCGCTCCAGCGCTTTGCGCCTGTCTGGGTGTACTCCTCGTCACCATCGAAAGGTGAGTCTATGGTGTCGTAGAGGTTCTCGGTATTCATAAAGGCGATACTCGTCACACTGCGCCAGCCACTACGCTGCGCAGAGAGTTGTGCAGGGAGGAGTGCAAAAAGCAGGATTAATGCTATATGGTGGCGAGTCATTTGGTGTGATGGGTAAAAATGGGTGTTATGAACTGATAAAATTAAGAAAAAAATCTATCTTTGTAATAATCAAACAATAGTTTTTCGATATGAAGATTGTCGCAGATAATCAGATACCATACATTGCCGATGTGCTTGCCCGTGTGGCTCAGGTGGTTACGATAGATGGCGAGGGTATAACACCGCGTGAGGTGCGCGATGCCGATATCCTTCTGGTGCGTACCCGTACCCGCTGCGACCGCAAGCTGCTCGAGGGGAGTAGTGTGCGACTCATCTGTACTGCAACCATTGGCTACGACCATATCGATATGGAGTGGTGCAGGGAGCAGGGGATTGAGGTGGTGACTGCCGCAGGGTGCAATGCGCGTGCTGTGCTCCAGTGGGTTGGGGCGGTGCTGGCACTCCACCTTTCGCGCCGTGCCGCCGTGCCTTCGGATTGCACGCTGGGTATCGTGGGTGTTGGCAATGTGGGCCGATTGGTGGCTGAGTATGCTAGTAGCTGGGGATTTCGTGTGCTGTGCAGCGACCCGCCACGCGAGAAGGTCGAGGGGCTGGGGCGAGAGGAGGGTTTTGTGCCACTCGATGAACTCCTTGCCACAGCCGATATCGTCACCCTCCATCCGCTACTCACGCGCGATGGCGACCACCCGAGTTATCACCTTATCGGTGAGCGAGAATTAGCTCTGCTTCGTCCTCGTGCGGCACTTATCAATGCTTCGCGTGGCGAGGTGATTGATACCGAGGCACTGCGTTCGGTAATCTCTGCAAAGAGAATAGATTGCTACCTGGACGTATGGGAGGGAGAACCGAAAAGTATCAGTGAAGAGATTGTGCGTAAGGCAGTTATCTCGACCTTCCATATTGCCGGCTACTCTATTCAAGGTAAGGCGAATGCCTCCTCGATTGTGATGCGTGCTCTCTCCGAGCGCTTCGACCTGCCCTTCACCGATTGGTATCCTTCGGAGGTGGTGCCCACCACTCCACGCCACATAAGTTGGGATGAGATGGTGGCGCAGATTGATGACTATTGCCCGCTCGAAGAGATCGATTTGAAGCTGAAAACTCAGCCATCGCAGTTTGAGCGATTTCGCAAAAATTACTCGCTGCGCAAAGAGTTTTTTTAGCGAAAAGAACTATATTTGTAAAACAAAAGATACGAAAAAATGGGTAAGAGGGTTCAGAAATATCCATCAATTTTTACCGCAGAGGGCAAGCATCGTTTCCGTCTGTGGTTGCTCCGCCGTGTGGGTGGCTCGCGTGCAGGACGCTGGGCACTCGCCAAGCTTTATCGTTATGACGACCCCATCTTGGAACGCGAGATTTTTGGTGTGAGCTTCCCTAATCCCATTGGCATATCGGCCGGCTTCGATGTCGATGGCCGCCTGTATCGACAGTTGAAATCTCTCGGCTGGGGCTTTGTCGAGATTGGTACTCTTACCCCCAAACCGCAGAACGGAAATGCGCGTCCCCGACTCTTTCGTCTGAAGGCCGACCGCGCACTTATCAACCGCATTGGTTACGAGAACGGGGGATTGGAGCAGGCTCTCTACAACCTGCGTCGTCGTGGTGAGCGCCCTGCCGAGCGTGTGGGTGCAAATATCTCGAAGAATACCCTCACTGACCTGGATGGCTCAGTTCGCGACTATCTGAAGATGTTTCGCAACCTCTACCAATATGTGGATTATTTCACTCTCAATGTCGAGCCGCTTATCGAGCAGGTGACTATGGAGGGGGGCGACGTGAAGAGTATGCTCCTTGCCGTGATGGATGCACTTGTGGATTTCCGCAGGGGGCAGACAGACTACTGCCCGATACTTATGAAGGTGTCACCCGATTGGGATAAGGCATTGGTAGATAGTATTATAGAGGTGCTTGTTGAGACCCAGCTCGATGGTCTTGTGGTGGGTGGTGCAACCTACAACCACGAGGGGTTGAAGAGCTCTGCGCGCCGTTTGCGCAAGGTGGGCGAAGGAGGACTCAGCGGCGAGCCGCTCTTCCCGCATACGGTGGAGCTGCTTAAATATGTAAAGAGTTGTCTGCCAGGCCACTATCCGCTGATTGCGAGTGGTGGCGTGATGAAGCCCGAGGATGTGCAGACGCTGCTCGATGCGGGTGCCGACCTGGTGCAGATCTATACCGGACTTATCTATAATGGTGCTAGCTTTGCGAAGAAGATTTGCCAGCATCTGGCGATGATTGCACACCATCGCAAAGGCACCATCTCTCCTTCTATAAAATAATTTCTAGTGGCACTTTTGGTGTTGGGCGTGCTTAGGCGATTGCTCACATACGCCAATTATGCTCGCAACCTCCCAAACACACCCGCCTAAAAATTGCCTACTATAAATTATTTTTGTTGTTGTTTTTTTTTGTTTGGTGTTGGGCGTGCTTAGGCGATTGCCTATCACCGACAAGACACAATTTCTTCACTAATATAATAGATAAAAAATATGAATTGTAATGTAATTACCATTGGTGATGAGATTCTGATTGGTCAGATTGTCGATACCAACTCTGCCACTATTGCCCGTCTTCTGGGCGAGGTAGGTGTGCGTGTCGAGAGGCGATTGACGGTGGGTGACAGTGGCGATGAGATTGCCTCGGCTGTTGCGGAGGCAATGCGTCGCGCACCCCTTGTGATTATCACAGGCGGACTCGGCCCCACAAAGGACGATATCACCAAGACAACCCTTGCCGCACTCTTTGACTCCCGCCTGGTGCGCCACGAGCCTACCTATCGTGCGGTGGAGCAGATGATGAGGGCGAAGGGTATAGAGTTTAACGAACTAAATCAGGGGCAGGCACTTGTACCCGAGTGTTGCGAGGTGCTGACCAACCGCAACGGTACTGCGCCGGGTATGTGGTTTGAGAAGGAGGGTAGGGTGGTCGTAAGCCTTCCGGGTGTCCCCTTCGAGATGGAGGCTCTGATGCGCGAGGAGGTGATTCCCAAGGTGAAGGAACACTTTGCACTGCGCAGTGTGGTGCACCGCACGATGATTACCTTTGGTCTTGCAGAGTCGATGTTGGCGGAGCTTATTGCCGATTGGGAGGATGCGCTGCCGGAGTGGCTGCACCTTGCCTATCTCCCCTCCCCTCGCCAGCTGAGGCTGAGGCTCTCGGCGTACGATGTGAGTGCCGAGGTGGCTGAGGAGGAGATGGAGAGGCGATTTAAGAGTTTGGAGAAGATTCTTGGCGACTACTTTGTAGGCTATGGCGAGGAGTCGGTAGCGGGCGTTGTGGCGCGTATGCTGACCGAGCGTGGTGCCACGCTGGCCTGTGCCGAGTCGTGTACGGGAGGTGCGCTGAGCAGCCGATTTACTGCCGAGGCGGGGGCTTCGGCCTACTTTATGGGCAGTGTGGTGTCGTATAGCAACGATGTAAAAATCAATATATTGGGTGTGAGTGCCGAGGATATTGCCGAGTATGGTGCTGTGAGTCAGCAGGTGGCAGAGCAGATGGCTGAGGGCGTGCGCAGAGTGTGTGGCGCGGACTATGCCATAGCCACAACGGGCATTGCGGGTCCTGATGGAGGTACTCCTGCCAAGCCCGTCGGTACGGTATGGATCGCCATTGCAACACCCGAGGGTGTCACTTCAAAACTCTACCGAGGCGGCAACCTAAGGAGTGTCAATATCGAGCGATCCTCGACTGCAGCGATTAATATGCTTCGTTTGGTGATTGCGAAGTCATCTGGTTTGTAAATTTTGCACTTCGCTCGAAAGGCTTCGCCTTTTTTAATTCAAAATTAATTAAAAATGAGAGTAGTGTCTAACTACTTTCATTTTTTTTGTAGGGCGAATAGGAGCAATAGGAATTATAGGAATTGAAGGGAGATTAGGGAGATTAGGGAGATTAGGGAGATTAGGGAGATTAGGGAGATTAGGGAGATTAGGGAGATTAGGGATACTCCTTACTCTCCCTAAATTCTTTAAACTCACTACACTCCTTAAACTCCCTATAAAACAAAAGAGAGCAGTAACAATACTGCTCTCTTTTGTTTTGCGATAGTTCTTTTTGAATCTTACTCAAAATACGCTTTCAACTCATTTGCAATCTCAGTTCTGCCCGAGTCCTCGGCGAGCATATAGAGTTGCGCCAGCATTGAGTAGGCCGTGTCGAGCTGGTCGGCAACAAGGCCGATGCGGTTCTCGGGGAACGAGGAGTAGTAGAGTACGTGTTCTGCCACATCGGTAGCGAAGTCGAGCAGGAGTTCATCACCGCGCTCGGTCTCGCCAGCCAGGTAGTAGGCGTCGATATAGGCCAACATCTCGTAGTCGAAGTTGCCGCCATCGCCCCAGCCAACCTGCGACAGGGGGATAACCTCCAAGCCGCGATTGAGTACCTCAACAGCACCCTCCTTATCGCCTCTCTGGAGCAGGCCCATTGCGAGTCGTGCAAAGCCCAGGCGAATCTGCACGGAGCGGATATTATAGCGCGAGAAGTTATCGACATATACATCGGGGTCGGCTACATTGCCGTAGCGGAACTTCTCCATCAGGTTGGTATAGAGGTAATCTACATCTATGCGGCCAATCTCAAGGCTCGACTCAACCTTGCTCTTGATAGGCACAAAGCGGTATGCGTAGCCGTCGTATTGGAGGTAGTCGAGCAGACCGATATTCTGCAACAGCGAGGGCTGGGTGAAGTAGATTGGTCGCTCCCAATTCCAGTTCGCCAGCAGGTCGAGAATCATCACCTCGGGTTTGCTGATAGTCTCGCCTTTGAGCTCGAGGGTGATGGTATCGAGAATCAGGTCGGCATCCTCGGGGCGTACAACGCCGGTCTTGAGAACATTCTCCTTATTTACGGGCAGGAGCAGCTTGCGGGCGGGGATAAGGTCCATCGACATACGGTCGGTCACATTGACGCGTGTTGCAGGACTGTCGCTATAGACTACAGCCATAGCCTGTTTGATATCAATAGGATTGGGATAGATCTCCTGCACATAGCAGAAGTCGCCAGCAAACATATATTTATGGCGTGGCATCTGGAAGGGGATAGCCTCCGACTCGTTGTAGCGGTGTTTCATCTCCTCGATATACCAGCCGCCACCGAGATAGCTCTGGTTCATAATACGCACGTCGGGGCGCACACCCTCAACCTCCTGATTGTACCACAGGGGGTAGGTGTCGTTGTCGCCATAGTTGATGACAATGGAGTTGGGCAGGGTGCCCTCCAGGTAGTTATAGCCCGCATCGCGCATCACGTAGCGGCCGCTGCGGTCGTGGTCGTCCCAGTTCTGAGCGAGCAGGATTACGGGTACGCTGGCGCAGAGCAGGGTGGCTACAGTAGCGGTAATCATACCTTTGTTCTTGCCCTTGGTGAGTGACGATATCCACTCTTCGACCTTCATAACGCCCAGACCAATCCACATTGCAAAGGCGTAGAAGGAGCCCACGAATACATAGTCGCGCTCACGAGGCTCGCCGGGTGCCATATTGTGATATACCGCCTGAGCGAAGCCAATCATAAAGAAGATGAGCATCACCACGGTAAAGTTCTTCGGGTCGCGGTTGAGCTGATAGAACAGACCAATCAAGCCCAGGATGAAGGGGAGGAAAAAGTATGTATTGCGTCCCTTGTTATTCGCCTTACTCGCCGGAAGCATATCCTGCGGGCCGAGGAAGAGCTCGTCGATGGGCTTGACACCCGAGAGCCATTGACCATCGGTGACCTCGCCGGTTGACTGATTGTCGCTCTGGCGTCCCACAAAGTTCCAGAGGAAGTAACGCCAATACATAAAGTTGAGCTGGTAGTTGAAGAAGAATCGCAGATTGTCGCCAAATGAGGGCACCTCAATCTCTCGGCCAGCATAGTTGACCTTGTGCGAGCCATCCATACCACTCCACAAGCGATAGCCCTCATCTTTGCCGTCTGCCCACATACGGGGGAAGAAGCTCTTGAACTCTTCGGGCTGTATGTAGCCCTTCACCGATAGCTCGGACTGATACTTGCCATCGTCACCCACATAATATTTATTCTCATAGACAAAATCGGTCATAGGAGCAGTAAAGGGGTAGCCGGTAACGATAGGCTTTGCGCCATATTGATCGCGGTTGAGCAGGTAGAGGAGCGAGTAGGGGTTGTCGGGGTCGTTGCTGTTCATCGGGGGATTGGCTGCTGCACGGATAATCACCGATGCGTAGCTCGAGTAGCCAATCAAAATCATCGTCAGGCAAAGCATAATGGTATTCGCCAGACGTTTGCCCTTGCGATGGGTAAACCACAACGAGCCAAAGAGAACCACAAACAACACTACAGCATAGATGCAGAAACCTACATTCACGGGCAGACCTAAGGTGTTGACACACAGACGGTCAAACCAAGCACCGATAGCGGTGGTGTAGGGTATGATAAGCGAGTTGATGGCAAACAGGAGTACTCCTGAGATGGCTGCTGCATAGATAACGCCCTTGGTGGTCACCTGGGGATACTTTTTGAAGTAGTAGATGAAGACCAAGGCGGGGATGGTCAGCAGGTTGAGGATATGTACACCAATCGACAGACCCATCAGGTAGGCAATCAGCACCAGCCAGCGGGTGCTTGTGGTGTTGTCGGTGGCCTGCTCCCACTTAAGGATAGCCCAGAAGACTACCGCCGTGAAGAGCGATGACATAGCATATACCTCCGCCTCGACAGCCGAAAACCAGAAGGAGTCGGTAAAGGCGTAGGCGAGCGAGCCGATGAAGCCCGCACCCATCACTGTCCAGAACTTATTGCTACTCATCTGCTCAAAGCTCTCAGCACCCGTCAGGCGACGGCCGAGGTGGGTGATGGTCCAGAAGAGGAACATAATAGTCAGTGCCGAGCAGAGTACCGACATAATATTGATGGCAAGCGCTGCAAACTCCGGACTCGGTGCGAATATCGAGAAGAAGCGGGCAATAAGCATAAATAGGGGCGCACCGGGAGGGTGACCTACCTCCAACTTGTACGAGGTGGCAATGAACTCGCCACAGTCCCAAAGGCTTGCCGAAGGCTCAACGGTGAGCAGATAGACCAACCCCGAGAGGAGGAAGGTGAGCCAACCGATGAGGGTGTTTAGTTGTTTTCTATCTTTCATATTTTTTGTGTGTTTCTCTAATCATCACTCACCATTATCGGGTAGTGGGTGAGTATCCAAACTGCAAAGATAATTAATTATCCCGTTATTAAACGCTCTTTTTCTGCTTGTAAGTACTCTCGGTGGCTAAAAAATTGCAAATTTGTCCACACGAGTTATCTGCTATTAAAAAAATAGTTAGGTTGTGGCAGACAAAATTGGTTGTAAACGATTTTTGAGTTAATTTTACACCCTAAATAATTAATCGTAATAATATGGAACAGAAAGGTCTGATGCTATACAACACTCTCTCCCGCACGAAGGAGGAGTTTACCCCCTATAACCCGCCTCACGTTGGCCTCTATGTCTGCGGCCCGACCGTCTATGGCGATCCGCACTTGGGACACGCACGCCCCGCGGTTACCTTCGACCTTCTCTTCCGCTACCTCACCTCGCTGGGCTACAAGGTGCGCTATGTGCGTAACATCACCGACGTAGGCCACCTGGAGCACGACGCAGACGAGGGTGAGGATAAGATTACCAAGAAGGCTCGCTTGGAGAAATTGGAGCCTATGGAGGTATCGCACTACTACACAGAACGTTATCACCGTGCAATGGATGAGTTGAACGTGCTTACTCCCTCTATCGAGCCACGCGCCTCCGGTCATATCATTGAGCAGATCGAACTCGTGAAGAAGATTCTTGACGAGGGCTTTGCCTATATCTCCGAGGGCTCGGTATATTTCGATATCGATGCCTACAACCGCAAGCACCACTACGGCACCCTCTCGGGTCGCACGACCGACGAGATGCTCAGCGGTACACGCACCCTCGACGGTCAGAGCGAGAAGCGTAACCCCTACGACTTCGCCCTCTGGAAGAAGGCTGCACCCGAGCATATTATGCGCTGGCCCTCGCCTTGGAGCGATGGCTTCCCCGGCGGGCACCTGGAGTGCGCGGCGATGAGCACCAAGTACTTAGGTGAGCGTTTCGATATCCACGGTGGCGGTATGGACTTGATGTTCCCCCACCACGAGTGCGAGATTGCACAGTCAACAGCCGCCTGCGGTCACGAGGCTGCGCGCTATTGGGTGCATAACAATATGATTACTATCAACGGCAAGAAGATGGGTAAGTCGCTCGGCAACTTCATAACCCTTGAGGAACTCTTCACCGGCTCGCACGAGTTGCTCGCACAGGCCTACTCGCCGATGACTATCCGTTTCTTCGTTTTGCAGGCGCACTATCGCTCGACACTCGACTTCTCGAACGAGGCGTTGCAAGCGGCCGAGAAGGGCCTCGACCGTCTGATGAAGGCTGTGGATACCCTCGGCAAGATTAAGCCCGCAGCCACCTCTACCATTAACCCCGCCGAGCTTGACGAGGCGTACGCCGCCGCGATGAACGACGACCTCAACTCGCCATTGGTGATTGCCGCCCTCTTCGATTGGGTGCGCATAATCAACCAGCTGCACGAGGGACAGCAGACCATCTCGGCAGAGGATCTGGAGCACCTGCGCAAGAGTGTGAACTCGATCGTCTTCGATGTGCTCGGCCTGCGCAACGAGAGTGCGTCGGGAGCTGACGACAAGGTGGGCCCGCTGGTGGAGATGATTCTCGATGTGCGCTCCGAGGCTAAGGCTGCCAAGAATTGGGCGCTCTCCGACCAGATACGCGATAGACTTGCCGAAATCGGTATTCGAGTGAAGGATCGTAAAGACGGCGCCGATTGGGAGATAATATAGCGCGAAGCCGTCTGGCTTGCGATTTTTGCACATCCCTTGCAAGTCAAATGCTCATTTACACCAAAGTAAACTCCGCTTTGCCTTGCTGCACGATGCACAAAAATCCCTAACCCATACGACTTCTCAGGGTGTTGGTTTATATATAAGTTGAGATTTGGGTTTCGTGTGAGGTGGGCTGTAGCATACTAAGTGTATGTGAGGCAAAGCCCTGCAAGGTAAGTCCAGAATTTACCCGTCAGACTTTTATTTAAAACACAAAAGGCGGTTCGAAAACCGCCTTTTGTATTAAGATGTTGGAGCAGAGATTACTTCTTCTCGAAGAATGCCTTTGCCTCCTCGGTTGCTACAACCTCAGTCTTGAAGGTGTAAGCACCAGTCTTCTCGGACTTAACCATCTTAATGCACTTTACGAAGCCTTTACCGACTCCCTCTTTTTTAAGTGTTGCAACTACTTTCTTTGCCATAGCTAATTCCTCCTAACTATTTAATTTCTCTGTGAACAGTTACTCGCTTCAAGTAGGGATTGTATTTTCTACGCTCCATACGGTCGGGAGTATTCTTCTTGTTTTTGGTAGTGATGTACCTGCTCATTCCGGGTACGCCGCTCTCCTTCTGCTCGGTGCACTCGAGGATTACCTGCACGCGATTACCTTTAGCTTTCTTTGCCATTACTTAGAATGATTGTGATGATTAATAAACTTTCTTAGGTGCCTTTGCCTCGCGCATTGCTACTGCAAGACCCTTCTTGTTAATTGTCTTGATTCCGGCAGCGGTAACCTTCAAGGTAACCCAGCGACCTTCCTCCTCAGACCAAAAGCGCTTAGTTTTCAAGTTGAGGTTGAATTTGCGCTTAGTGTGTCTGTTCGAGTGCGACACGTTGCAACCGGTCATTGCACTCTTACCTGTAATTTCGCAGACTTTGCTCATTGTTGTTAATAAATTAGTTTACTCTTAGCCCAATTTCGGGCCTGCAAATATAGTAACTTTTTTAGGATAAAAAAATAGTGTGACACTTTTTTCCAAAAAGCATCACACTATATATATAATAATAGGTATAACTATCTGCTACTTGCCGAGCATCTCGATAACCTCGCGTGCCACTGTTGCGCCGTTGAAGCCGAATTTCTCGTCGAGTACCTTGTAGGGTGCCGAGAAACCGAAGGTGTCAACGCCGTGAATCTTGCCGTGCTCGCCAACCAAGCCCTGCATAGTAAGCGACAGGCCTGCGGTCATACCGTAGCGAGGTACACCAACGGGGAGGATAGATGCCTGATACTCTGCGCTCTGGTCGCGGAACAAGCCCTCCGAAGGTACGGATACCACTCTGCAACGTACGCCCTGCTGTGCGAGCAGGTCAGCACCCTCGATGAGTGTCGATACCTCCGAGCCGCTGGCAATCATCACCACATCGGGCTGCTCAGCGTCCTGAACAATATATGCGCCGCGCTGTGCACCCTCGCACGCCTCCGAGATTCGGTCGCTCTCCATAGGAGGTACGTCCTTTACTGTCTGGCGCGAGAATACGAGTGCCACGGGACGCTCGCTCTCCATAGCCATCTTCCAGGCAGCCACAGCCTCTGCGCCATCGGCAGGTCGCATCACGAGCATTGCGCGCTCGCCACGGTGGTTGTGGATGTGCTCCATCAGTCGGAGCTGAATCTCGTGCTCGATGGGCTGGTGGGTGGGGCCGTCCTCGCCTACGCGGAACGAGTCGTGCGACCAGACGTAGATGACGTGCTGACGCATCAGTGCCGAGAGGCGGAAGGCGGGTTTCATATAGTCGGAGAATACGAAGAAGGTACCGCACGCGGGGATAATACCGCCGTGCAGCGCCAGACCGTTCATAATACAAGCCATTGTCAGCTCGCTAACGCCTGCGTGGAGGAAGCGGCCGCCGAAGTCGCCCTTGGTGATGGGGCGGGTGTGCTTCAGGAAGCCGTCGGTCTTGTCCGAGTTGCTGAGGTCGGCCGACGAAACGACCATATTGTCGATCTGCTCGCTCAGGAGCGAGAGGACTGCCGCGCTTGCTGCGCGGGTTGCGCCATCGGGCTTAATCGAGAGCGACGACCAGTCGATTTGGAGCTTGCCGCCACCAAACCAACGCTCCAAGGCCTCTGCCTCGGCAGGGTTGGCCTCGGCCCACGCCTGCTGTGCGGCGTTGCGCTCAGCCCACTTCTCGGTAAGCTCGGCTTTGCGTGCCTCGTAGAGCGCAGCCACCTCGGGGAAGATGGTGAAGGGTGCCTCGGGGTCACCGCCAAGGTTGCTGATGGTGGCCTCGATGCTTGCGCCCGCATTGGTCAGAGGCTGACCGTGGGTCGATACCTTATTTTCGTAGCTGCTGCCGTCTGCGGCGCGTGCGCCCTTGCCCATCAGCGTATGGCCGATGATGAGGGTGGGGCGACACTGTTCCTCCTTAGCGGCTAACAGCGCTTTTTCAATCTCTTCGGGGTTGTTACCGTCAATCTCCATCACGTTCCAGTCCCACGCGCGGTACTTGGCTGCGATATCCTCGCTGTCCACCTCCTCGACGGTTGTCGAGAGCTGTACGTTGTTTGCGTCGTAGAACATGATGAGGTTGTGGAGGCCGAGGTGACCTGCTATGCGACCTACGCCCTGCGATATCTCCTCCTGGATACCACCGTCGGAGATGAAGGTGTAGATTTTGTGTGCTGTCCACTCGCCAAAACGGTCTGCCACGATGCGCTCGGCGATTGCTGCGCCGAGGGCCATTGCGTGTCCCTGACCGAGAGGGCCGCTGGTGTTCTCGATACCGTGGAGGAAGTCCACCTCGGGGTGTCCGGGGGTGATGCTACCCCACTGGCGGAGGTTTTTGAGCTCCTCTACGGGCATAATACCGGCAAGCGAGAGTACTGCGTAGAGCATTGGCGACATGTGGCCCGGGTCGAGGAAGAATCGGTCACGGAATGGGTTGTTGAGCCTTGCGGGGTCGTAACTGAGGTGACGTGAGTAGAGGATATTGATAAAGTCTGCTCCACCCATAGCTCCTCCCGGGTGTCCGGATTTGGCCTTTTCGACCATTGCTGCCGCGAGAATGCGGATGTTGTCTGCTGCTCTGTTTGCGAGTTGTGTGTTCATAGCGTAGCCTCTGGCTTGTGAATTAGATTTAGGTAAAACAGTGATCCGAATATCGGTTCGCTATTAATTCTACAAATATACAACTTTTACCTGAACGGACAAACCTTTTTAGGAGAGAGTTTTTATAATTTATACCTTTTTATTATACGAGTGCAGGTTGCTACGCAACCTGCACTTGCTGCACTCTTGTCGGCTGTTAAGGCTGAGCGTGCTCGCGAGTTGGTTGGCGAGGGCTTCCGTATGCAGGACTTGAAGCGTTGGAATCAGAATGTAACCCGTGGTGCGAGCCAGTCGCCTTCGACTCAGATGATGAAGACT
>JAZUCV010000036.1:0-13835 GCA_045639285.1 Tidjanibacter sp. | reverse complement strand
TATTACAAACAAAATAGAGAATAGGGCTTTGCTCAAATAAATTTGGCAAGCCCTATTCTCTATTTCATTTGTACTCTCTACGAGAGTATTCCCTAAACCCGAAAAACCAATTATTACACATTGTTACACAAAGAGTCTAATCGGTTATCCCTAATCTCCCTAATCTCCCTAAACTCCCTAAATTCCCTATCAAAAAAAGTGAGAGTGGTTCGATACCACTCTCACTTTTAACTTAATTTTGATTCCAAAAAGTCATATGATTGAGGAAATTTTGGGCTTCGTGAAGAAAGGCAAGCCGAAGTTTACTTGGCGTAAATGAGGCGAAGCCTTTCGAGGGAAGTGCAAAATTTACCAATCAGATGGCTTTTTACGCTTTTATTTTGCAAACTTCTCCTTCATCTTCTCCACCTGTCTCTTAATCGCATCTATCGCTCCATCGACCGATTCCTCAAAACTTTTGCTCTGGTGTTCGGCGATGAGCGTTTCGGTGGGTACGGCGATCTTGATGGTTACCACCTTGTTGCCGTGTTCGGGATCTTTGTCGAGTCGCATAATTACCTCTGCCGAGGTGGCACGCTCGATAAAGCGGTCTAACTTAGCCATTTTGGCCTCAACGAAGTCGATCAATTTCTTGTCGGCATCGAACTTCACGGATTGAATCTGTACGTTCATAACTGATCCTCCTAAAAATTTTATTCTCCTTCCCTACCTACAAGGCTCAACGCCCTTCGGGCAGAGAGCGGAGAGGTGAATATTATTTATCGGCTCGCGGGTGAGCCTTCTTGTATGCCTTCTTCAACTCCTCGGCGGTGTGGTGGGTGTAGATTTGGGTTGTCGAGAGCGAGGAGTGTCCCATCAGCTCCTGTATATCCCTCATATCTGCACCACCCCCAAGCAGGTGAGTAGCAAAGGTATGGCGCAAAATGTGGGGCGAGGTCTTGCCCTGCACGCCATATTCCGAAAGGGTGCTCTTCACCGCGCGCTCAACTTGCCAGCGGCTCATAGCTTCACCTTTGCTTGTTAAAAATAGTACTTTTTCCTGAGATTTGCAAATTTCTCGCCGCCATTTTTCACAATATTCCACAACCACCCTCTGTGCAAGGACCGGCAGGGGCACCATACGCTCCTTATCGCCCTTGCCCACCACGCGCAGGGAGGTATATGCAGAGGCGAAACTCTCTGTCGTCAGACTCACAAGCTCAGCCAGACGAAGTCCCGTGGCATAGAAGAGGATGATGATTGTGCCGCGCAAGGCACGCGAGTAGCGAGCCGGCCACTCCTCGTCGTCGGCAGCCGGACAGAAGTCGCCAACCGCCTCAACCGCTCCATCTATTATATCCTTCGTGCGGTCGGTCTGAATAAAGGTGGGGGGTCGCTGGGGCACACGCTGGGTGCCGACAAGGGCGGCGGGGTTTGTGGGGATAATACCGCGACTATGGAGCAGGCGGAAGAGTGACTTTATGGCGCTGGTGGCGCGATTGACAGAGGTCGCCTTACGGCCACTCTCGGTGAGCGACATCACCCATTCTGCAATATCGTTACGGGTGACGAGCGAGAGGTCCACACCCTCGCACCCCTGCCCTATCCAGGCGCAGAACTCCCGCGCATCGCGCAGGTAGGCCTCGACGGTGGCGGGTGAGTAGCGACGCTCAAAACGCAGAAACTCCTCAAATTGGCTCAACGCATCCACTTTCATAGATACGAAGATAGCCCAATTTGAGGAGTTTTGCAATATCTATTTACAAAAATTATCTCAGCAGGAAGCCGATGTAGCAGAGTATCGTTCCAAGGGCGAGGACCACTTTCAGACCACGTTTCTTGGCAGCCAGCGCTCCAATCATCAGCAGTGTAGAGAGACCGCCGAAGAGCATAAGACCCACAACCTTCGGGTCGGAGAAGTCATAGACAGGAAGGCGCGAGAAGAGGTCGGCACAACACAGAACGAAGAAGTTGAAGATGTTGCTGCCGATGATATTACCCACTGCGATATTGTAGTTACCGATGCGGAAGAGGGCAATCGTGGAGGATACCTCAGGCAGCGAGGTGGCCACGCCGAGGAAGATAGCACCGGCCAGGCCTGCGCCCAGGTTAAGGCGTACGGCGATATCGTCGGTGATGTAGGTCAGTATCACGCTCAGGCAGATGATGCCGAGGCTGACCAGCACAAAACGCACCACAATCTGTCGTACCGAGAGTCCGCCATCCTCCACACTCTCTTCGTTGCTCTCCTCGGCAGTCACCGCCTCGGGCTGCGAGCCATTCTCGGCAGCGAGGTGACGCACGCTGAGTATATATAGTCCGAGGATGAGGAGTGTCGAGATATTGAGAGTCCAGATGTGGAAGTTGACCATATCCAACATATTGAGCAACAATACTGCATAGGAGAGGAAGAGGTAGAAACAAACCCACAGATGGCCACGCGAGGTGCGGGTGCGAGCGAACGAGCGCGCATAGGCGGGTATCAACACACCAAGGATGGTAAGGTTGAAGAGGTCGCTACCGAGGATATTGCCGATGCAGAGGCTCGGTTTGTCAATCAGGATTGTTGCCGAGATACTTGTAAACATCTCGGGGAGCGAGGTCACTGCCGAGAGCAGCACGCCACCGAGAAATGCACCCGAAAGGGTGGTCTTCTGGTCGATAAGGTCGATATACTCAGACGCCTTGATACTGAGCCACACAACCAATGAAGCGACTACTATGTATGCGATATAAATCATATAGAATTTGGGTTAAATAGGGCGCAAAGGTAACTCTTTTTGCCGAAAAGCAAAAAAAGAGCCTCTGCACAAAGACTCTTTTTCTTATCTCACACCCACTACTCAGAGAAGGGCTTGAAACCGTCGCCGTATGTTTCGTAGGCATCGACCACCACCACGAAGGAGTTCGGGTCTAACGCACGAATCTTCTCCTTCACGGCCGCAATCTCGCGACGACTGATTACAAGGAAAATCATATCTCTGTCGTTGCCGGTATACATACCCGACGACTTGATGTAGGTACCTCCTCGTTCCATATCGACCAGAATATATTGCTTCAGCTCCTCTTGCTTCTCGGAGATGATAAACAGCAGTTTGTCGTAGCTTGCACCCTCGAGCACATAGTCGATAGTTCGTGCGCAGACGAAGATTGAGATCAGCGAGTAGAGGGGGAGTTTCCAGTCGCCCAACACCAACATACCTATAATGACAATTGTTGACTCCACAAGGAACATCGCCGAGGAGAATTTGGTCTTGGCAAACTTGACAATCAGCATCGAGACGATATCCGTACCGCCACTCGTTGCTCCTGCACGCAATATCAGACCACAGCCCACACCGATAAGCAGACCGCCACACAGAGCGGCAAAGAAGATGTTATCCGAGAAGTTGAACTGCGTACTGATGATACTGATACCGTCTGCGGGGTTCTCTCCGAGCAACGATGTCATCGCGTTCATAAATACAGGGGTGATGAGTGCTGCATAGATGGTCTTGGCGCCGAACTGTCGTCCAAAGACAAGGATTGCAGTGATGGTCAGTGGCACATCAAACAGCAGACCAAAAGTACCGGTCTGGATCGAGGGGATGAGGTGGTGGAGCACACGACCCAAGCCATAGACACCGCCCGGAATAATTTTATAGGGATTGGTGAAGAGCACAAAGCCCATAGCAAGAATAAAGGCTCCGATGGAGACAAGCACCCACGAGAACCAACCACTATTGGTCTTCAATTTTTTCAGACTAAATGTTCCCATTGTATAAATTGTATTCTTAGTATTTTCAGTATTTAACAATTGGTGCAAATAGGGATTTCTCTCATTTCGCGGTGCAAAAGTAATAAAAATGTTATATTTTACTACACTTGCCTTGAAAAATGTTTTTTTAGCAACAAAAATTATATTGTTAGGGGTGAAAATTCGCCACAAAAGTTGTGGTAAATGGAAAAACTATCCTAAAAGTTCGATTAAGTAGTCACACAGATAAGTGACTTACCACATCATATAAAATATATTAGGTATATCCCCATTTTTTTCCTACCTTTACCCTGCAAATGTATGACCAAACCGAAGATTTAGACTATGGAACAAACATACCTTATTAATATATTATTAGTCATCGGCGCCTATCTTTTAGGCTCGATATCCAATGCAGTGTGGATTGGCAAGTGCTTCTACGGCATCGACCCTCGTACGCAGGGCAGCAAGAATGCCGGCGCCACCAACGCTGTGCGCGTGCTGGGTGCCAAGGCGGGTGCTGCCGTATTTCTGCTCGACGCTCTCAAAGGTGTAGCAGCAGTTATGCTCGCCCACCTGAGCAGTTACACCCCCGCTACTCCCGCTTACTACAATTTGCAGATGGTGTTGGCACTGACAGCCGTGCTCGGCCACATGTGGCCCATCTTTGCAGGGTTTAAGGGCGGAAAGGGCGTGGCGACCTTTGCAGGCTCGCTCTGCGCCATCACCCCACTCCCCATTGCAATACTCTTGGTGGTGTTCGCCATTGTCTTCATCATCACCCGATATGTGTCGGTGGGCTCGCTCACGGTGGCGGTATTGCTCCCCATTGTCACCCGTTTCGTATGTGGCGTGGAGTATCTTCCCATCACCCTCTTCTACTGCCTGGTGACACTCATTATTGTCTTCACCCACCGCAAGAATATCGGCAGACTGATTGCAGGAAGTGAGAACAGATTTAACTTCAAAAAGAGATAACACACAAAACACAGCATAGAACAAGATGTTACAAGAGAATTTAATTAAAATGTATGAGGAGGTATTCAAGAAATACCACTCCTCGCCGGCTCTGA
Source organism: Tidjanibacter sp. (assembly GCA_045639285.1). Taxonomy (GTDB): domain Bacteria; phylum Bacteroidota; class Bacteroidia; order Bacteroidales; family Rikenellaceae; genus Tidjanibacter. Next base: position 9,047 of record JAZUCV010000036.1, on the reverse strand, counting down.
CCGACTACTTCTCCAAGACCACTCTTACCTATCTCGAGATATCCGAGCAGATTGCACGTCTGCACATCCTCTTCGAGCAGGCAAATATCAAGGAGGGCGACAAAATCGCACTTATCGGTCGAAACAATATCAGTTGGTGTATAGCTTATATCGCTACCATCACCTACGGTGCAGTTATCGTTCCCATCCTGCAGGACTTCAACCCTGCCGATGTGGAGAATATCGTTAGACACTCCGAGAGCCGTCTGCTCTTCACCGACCAGCCCCACTGGCAGGCTATCGACACCGACCGTATGCCCAACCTGGAGGCAGCCTTCGACCTGACAGGCTACAAGGTTATCTACGAGAAAGAGGTTGAGGAGGGTACCCCCTCGACAGCCGTAGCAGAGATTCGCGAAGCCCTCGACACCCTCTTCGCCGAGCGTTATCCGAATGGATTCTCGGTCGAGGATATCCGCTTCCACGAGGTACCCAACGAGAACCTCATCCTGCTCAACTACACTTCGGGAACAACAGGCGCATCGAAGGGTGTAATGCTCTCGGTGAACAACCTTACCGGTAATGCAGTGTTCGGCGTCAATGTAATCGACCCCGCCGACGGCACACACTTTATCGAGCACCAGACCCGTGTACTCTCATTCCTGCCGCTGGCACACGCCTACGGCTGTGCTTTCGACTTCCTCGTGCAGCTCGCTGTGGGTAGCCACATCACACTGCTGGGCAAGATGCCCTCGCCCAAGATTCTTGTAGAGGCGATGAAGGAGGTGAAGCCCACCTTTGTATGTAGCGTACCCCTCGTGCTGGAGAAGATATACCGCAAGATGATTATACCGATGCTCGAGAAGGGCCCGATGAGTATTGCGATGAAAATTCCATTGATCAACACCGCTCTCTACTCGATTATCCGCAACAAGCTGATGGCATCGTTTGGTGGCGAGGTGAAGGTGTTCATCGTGGGTGGCGCACCTATGAATCAGGAGACCGAGGCCTTCCTGCGCAAAATCGGCTTCCCGCTCACCGTGGGCTACGGTATGACTGAGTGCGCTCCTCTGATCAGCTTCTCCGCTCCTTGTGAGTTTGCTGGTGGCTCGTGCGGTCGTGAGCTGCCCGGCCTGATGACAGTACGCATCGACTCGAAAGACCCGCAGAACATCCCCGGCGAGATTCTCACCAAGGGCGAGAATGTGATGATGGGCTACTATAAGAACGAGGAGGCTACCGCTGCCGCGCTCGACAAGGATGGCTGGCTGCATACAGGCGATATGGGTGTTATCGACGCAAAAGGCAATATCTTTATCCGTGGCCGCTGCAAGACTATGATTCTGACCGCTAACGGCCAGAACATCTACCCAGAGGAGATTGAGGACAAGCTCAACAACCTGCCCCTGGTACTCGAGAGCCTTATTATCGAGGACAAGGGCGTTCTCAGCGCGCTGATTGTCCCCGACTGGGACACCGCCAACCGCGAGGGTATCGACCGCGCCGCACTGGAGCAGACTATGGATGAGAATCTTCGCACTCTCAACAGCTTGGTAGCATCCTATGAGAAGGTGGCTCGCTATAAGCTGATGGACGAGGAGTTCCAGAAGACCCCGAAACGCAGTATCAAGAGATTCTTGTATACCAATAACTTCTAAGCCCAATAAGGGTATTTGTATAACATCCGAGAGTAGCTTGTGCTACTCTCGGATGTTTGTTTTAGGGGATAAGTGAGGTGAAGATAATTGAAATGAAATTAAGGAGTTTAAAGAATGTTGCGGTTAAGCGAGAGCAGAGGATGCTTGCAGACTATGCCGAGCGGGAAGCAACAAAAAGAGTGCGAAGCAGGATTAATTTAGGGAGTTTAAGGAATTTAGGGAGAGTAAGGAGTGTCCCCTAATCTCCCTAATCTCCCTAATCTCCCTAATCTCCCTAATCTCCCTAATCTCCCTAATCTCCCTATCAAAAAAACCTGAGAGCAGTTCGATACTGCTCTCAGGTTTAATTCATTTTGAATTTTGAATCTTGAATTTTGAATTCACGAAGTCATATGGCTTAGGAAATTTTGGGCTTCGCGAAGGGAGGCAAAGCGGAGTTTACTTGAAGTAAATGAGCATTTGACTCACAAGGGAAGTGCAAAATTTACAAGCCAGATGGCTTCGTGAGCACCCGCAACACCAAATTCACCAATTATACGGCTTTTTTTACTCTTCGCCGCTATCAAGCTTAACTGCCACAAAAAACAATACCGTAAAGGCCAGCAATGACGAGCCGCCATAACTAAATAGTGGCAATGGAATACCGATTACGGGCAGCAGACCAATCGTCATACCCACATTAATCATAACGTGGAATAGGAAGATACCCGCCACCGAGTAGCAGTAGATGCGTTTGAAGGCCTCGCCTTGTCGTTCGCCCATACGCATCAGGCGCAGGATGAGCACGGCAAAGAGGGTCAGTACGATGGTCGCGCCCACAAAGCCCCACTCCTCGCCTACTGTGCAGAATATAAAGTCGGTACTCTGCTCGGGGACAAAGTCGTATTTGGTCTGTGTGCCCTCCAGGAAGCCCTTGCCTGAGAATCCTCCCGAGCCGATAGCAATCTTCGATTGGTTGACATTGTAGCCCCAGTTCTGTGTATCTTGCTCAATGCCAAGCAGGTCGAGGATTCGCTTCTGCTGATGGATGGCGAGCAGGTCGTTAAAGACATAGTCCACAGCCGAGGAGAAGAGTATCGCCCCGACAAGCAGAATCATAAAGGCATAGATGGAGTGGAGTCGTTCACGGAAGGCGTAGATAGCCACCGGAACGAACGAGGGGATAATAGTCCAGAGGAGTGCCGAGTAGTAGGAGAACTCCTTCATCAACAGATAGTTCGCCCCAAAGTAGAGTATGCCCGAGATAAGCAGGACTGCCGAGAGATAGATGACACTCTCCTTCGGGTTGCGATTAGCGATTGCCTGCCACACCACACAGAGGAGCAGCAGCAAGAGCACCAAGACGCTCGGCATAAGGAAGAAGGAGAGGATAAAGACTCCGACCACCACGCAGAGGATATAGTATATCCACTCGTTGAGTCCCTCGCGGTAGAACATCACCAGGAAGGAGCAATAGACGATTGCCGAGCCCATATCTGGCTGCAGCATAATCACCCCCATCGGCAGCGCCATCAGCAGCCCCACCCCCAGCAGTGAACGAGGATTGCGCAACGAGAAGCTATATTCGCTCATATAACGGGCGAGCGCCAGCGACACGCCAAACTTCATAAACTCAGCAGGTTGCAACGACACAGGCCCCAGCACAAGCCACGCCTTTGCGCCATTGACCTCCTTACCTATCACAAGCGTCGAGAGCAGGAGCAGGAATAGCACCACATATATCGGATAGGTCCATTGGTGGATATATATTTTGTCTATCAGGAGTATCACACCCGCCACCAGGAGCGAGGCACAGATCCAAATCAACTGCATACCATACTGGCTGCCCCACGCAAAGCCTGCCGTGGCTGTTTCGTCATAGACAGCAGCATAGATATTCACCCACCCGATAACCATCAGGGCGATGAATACCAATACCGAGAGCCAATCGGTGCGGTTTCTCCTTGTATTACCTGCTGTTCCTATCATAGTGGGGATAGCTGATTCGGGTATTCTTTATTTGGTCGACAAGCCAGGTGCGTTCAATCGAGCCTGTCAGATACTTCTCAATAATCAGACCTGCGATGGGGGCTGCAACGGTACTACCGAAACCACCATTCTCGACATATACCGAGATGGCGATTTTGGGATTGTTGCGTGGTGCGAAACTGAGGAATGTGGAGTGGTCCTTGCCGTGGGGGTTCTGCGCAGTACCTGTCTTGCCGCATACCTCCAGCCCGGGGACGTCGGCCACACGACCCGTACCGCCCTCTGTGTGTACTGCATCGTACATACCCTGCACGATAGGCTCGTAGTGTTTCTCATCGACCATCGTGTAGTGTTTCTCGTAGTATTTCACATCGAGCGAATCCTGTCCCTCTATATGTTTGATAACGTGAGGGATATAGTAGTAGCCGCGATTAGCCACAATAGCCGCAAGGTTGGCCATCTGCAAAGGCGAACATCCCAGCTCACCCTGACCGATAGCAAGCGAAATGACCGTCAGTGAGTTCCAACTACCACGATAGGTCTTATCGTAGAACTCCCTGTCGGGGACATATCCGCCATACTCGGAGAGGAAGTCGGAGCCGAGTTTGCGACCAAAGCCGAAACTACGCACATACTCCTCCCACTTGTCGAAGCCGTTTTTCACACTGCCATATTTGGGGTTATCGAGGATATTGCGCAGCACATAGCAGAAGTAGGCGTTGCACGAGGTAGCCACTGCCGCCTCCAGGTCGAGTGGCGAGTAGTGTTCGTGGCACTTCACACCGCGGCCAATCGTGTAGCCACCGTGACAGGGGTACTTTTGCGACGGGGTGAGCACTCCCTCCTGCATACCAATCAGGCCATTAACAAGCTTGAAGGTCGAGCCTGGGGGATAACGCGTCATCACCGCACGGTTGTATAGCGGGCGACGTGGGTTGTTGAGCAGTTCCATATAGTTGTTGCCACGCTCACGTCCCACAAGCTCGTCGGGGTCGTAACCGGGGCTGCTCACCATCATCAGAATCTCACCTGTCGAAGGCTCAATGGCAACAATACTACCCACCTTACCCTCCATAAGCTCCTCGCCAAAGGCCTGCAGCTCTGCATCAATAGAGCTTGTCAGCGCCACGCCGGGCACCAGAGGGGTGTCGTACTGTCCCTGCTTGTAGGACTCCTTCACCGTGCCGTGCACATCAACCACCTGCACCTTAGTTCCCTTCACACCACGCAGCACCTCCTCGTAGGCACTCTCAATACCCGAGAAGCCCTTGTAGTCGCCACTGCGGTAGTAGGGGTCGCGCTCGATATCCGAGTCGTCAACCTCGCCGATATAGCCGAGGAGCGACCCCGCTATCTTACGCGGATAGGAGCGCTGAGTACGATATACGGTGTGGAAACCCTTGTAGTCGCCCTCGTCAAAGAGGAGTTTCGACTCGATAGGCATCTGCTTGACAATCACCGAGGCACGTCTGCGCGAATAGTTGTTGGCTCGTTTCAACTCCCTCTCCAAACGCTCCTTGCTGATACCAGCAATACGACAGAGAGTTACGGTATCGAAGCCATCGCGCGACATCTCTCTCGGGGTCACCATAAGGTCATAGGAGGCCACACTCTGAGCCAGAAACTCACCATTGCGGTCGTATATCTCACCGCGTGGCGGGTGTTGCACCTCATAACGAAGGGCATTATTATCTGCCGCCTCCTTGTAGCTGTGGTCGATTATCTGAATATGAAACAGACGGAAGATGATAACCAAAAAGATGGCCACCACCACCAATCTAAGTGTAAAGATTCTCTTTTGCTTCTCCATCTCTCTGCTCTCCTCTACTTTTTGTTAAACGACGGGAAGAGTTTGGCTGCCGCCCAGATAAATGGGGCAGAGAAGATTGTCGAAACGACAATGCGCGACAGAGTGATGTGGAGATTATCGAAGGTCAGGGCCTCAAAGATGAAGAAGACCATATTGTGCACCAGAAGTGTGCTAAGGGTGTATATCCAAAACCTGCCACCCCCCAGAACACGAGCCGAAGGAACAAAGCTCTCACGGAGTGCATCCTTGCCGAGTGAGAGAATCACCACCCCTCGGCGCACAAACGCGAGCCAGAGAGCAGAGATGGTATAGAGTCCGTCCATACCCGACAGCAAATCCATAGCCAGGCCGAGCAACACTCCCAAGCCGAGCATAGCCAGCGCGCTACGGTCAAAGGGTTGCAGGATGAGGAAAGACAGGTAGAGCATCGGCACACCAAACGGGATGATAAACAACGAGTCGAGCAGCAGCACCTGCAAGAGCACCGCCACCACCAACAACACCGAATATGCTATACCTCTATACACAATATAAATCTCTAATAGTCAAACTAATAGCCACTCGACAGATTCTCCAGCTCCTCCGAGTCTTGATACTGAACCAGAAGCACGTCGCGCAGAGTGGCCAAATCGACTGCCGTGCGCAGAGTGATATCTATCGTTGTCTGGTCGGCAGCCTCCTCCCAACTCTCAACATAGCCGATAGTCACATCGGGCGGGAAACGGAACGAGACTGTCGAAACCACCGTATCGCCCACCTGCGGGTCGGCATAGCGCGGGATATCGGTAAGGCTCACCTTGCGGTGGTCACCGCCGAGCCAACCCACCGAGCCGAAGAACTCCTTGCCCTGGATACGGCCACCCATCGTAAAGTCGAGGCTGGCAACCGACATACATACAGAGAATTTCTCCGAGCAGGTAACAACATAGCCTGCCGCCTCGCCCTGCATACTCAGCACCGCCATATTTGCCTGCACGCCATCGCGCAGACCCTTGTCGATGATGAAGTAGTTGCGCTGGCGGACAACCGAGTTCTGCAACACCTTGGCACTCGAAAAGTAGTAGGGAGCAATCTCGCCCTCGGCCGAATAGCTACTCACCAGAGTAGAGTCGGCCACAAGGTCTGCCAATTGGTTGCGCAGGCTCTCCACCTCACCTCTCAGTGCCTCATTTTCGCTGGCAAGGCGGAAGTAATCCCCCACCGAGCCAAACACACCACTCACTGCACCCACCGCACCATTGGTTGCCGATAGTATCTGCGCCTTGTTGTAGGCGGTCGAATTGGCATAGTGCAAAATAGCCAATACCTCTGCTAAAACGAATAGCAGAGGCACGGCAATCTGTTTGAGTAATGTGATAAGTTTATACATCCTTTGACAATACGCCCCTCACATTGGGCAAACGCTCCACAGGGAGCGACTATTTCATCAGGAAGGAGAATTTGTCAATATTCTGCAGAGCAATACCCGTACCGCGAACAACCGCACGAAGAGGATCCTCGGCTACGATGAAGGGGATATTGTTCTTCTCGGTGAAACGCTTGGCAAGACCCTTGATAAGCGCACCGCCACCTGCCAGGTAGATACCGTTCTTCACAATATCGGTATAGAGCTCGGGAGGAATAATCTCCAGCACCTTCATAATGGCAGCATCAATCTTCAACAACGACTTCTCGAGTGCGTAGGCAATCTCGCTATACGAGAGGTTGATGGTGGTGGGAAGTGCGGTGAGCATATTGGGACCTGTCACCACATAGTCCTCGGGCGCATCCTCGAGGTCGCGCACTGCTGCACCGATGGCAATCTTGATATCCTCGGCAGTACGCTCACCGATGCGAACATTGTACTGCTGACGAACATATTTCTGAATATCGTCGGTAAATACATCGCCCGCAACATCGATACTCTCGCTACATACGATACCGCCGAGCGAGATACAAGCAATCTCGGTAGTACCACCACCGATATCGATAATCATATGACCCTCAGGAGCCTGCACATCAAGACCGGCACCCAGAGCAGCCGCCATAGGCTCGAAAATCATATATACCTCACGACCGCCGGCGTGTTCAGCCGACTCGCGCACGGTACGAATCTCCACATTGGTCGAGCCGCTGGGGATACAGATAACCATACGGAGCGAGGGGCTGAAGAAGTGGCCATTGGTCTTCACCATCTTAATCATACCGCGCAACATCTGCTCGGCAGCATTGAAGTCGGCAATGACACCATCTTTCAGCGGGCGGATAGTCTTGATGTTCTGGTGAGTCTTACCGTGCATCATACGCGCCTGCTTACCGATAGCCATTACCTTGTTGGTGTGGATGTCCATCGCGATAATCGATGGCTCATCAACCACAACTTTTCCGTTGTAAATGATAAGAGTATTGGCAGTTCCAAGGTCAATCGCCAACTCTTGTGTCAATGAAAAAAGTCCCATTTTTATATCTATTTTTTATATTTTTTCCTGCTTGCGGAGGATACTCCTCCAATGAACGTACAAAGATACGAAAAAGTAATCTGAACTGCGAGGATTTTTCGGTATTTTTTAATATGTTTGTGGTCGATTTTTCACCCTTAATGTTTAAGGGTGCGTCAAAGAGAGATTAAAGACCAAAAATCAGATAATTAAATAGAGTCAGAAAATGATTAAACTTGACATTACACAGACAGCAGTTGGTGCTTCGGCTGCTGAGATTGCTGCGCTGAAAGAGGCAGCAGAGCAGGCAAACGGTTTGTTGCACAGCGGTAAAGGTGCAGGCAACGATTTTCTCGGTTGGGTAAACCTCCCCGCAGAGGTAACTCCCGACGTGTTGGCAGATATTGAGAGCGCTGCCAAGGGCTTGGCAGATGTTGCCGAGGTGATTGTTGTGATTGGTATCGGTGGTTCGTACCTCGGTGCTAAGGCAGTCCTCGACGCAATGACCGACTCCTTCCACTTCCTCCACAAAGAGCGCAAGGCTCCCTACATCGTATTCGCAGGCTGCAACATCAGCGAGACCTATACCGCAGAGTTGCTCGACGCATTGAAGAACTACTCGATCGCTACCATCGTTATCAGCAAGTCGGGTACCACCACCGAGCCCGCTATCGCTTTCCGTCTTATGAAGGCAGAGATCGAGGCTCGCTACGGCGTTGAGGAGGCTCGCAAGCGCATCGTTGCCGTTACCGACAAGGCTCGTGGCGCACTCAAGAGCCTCTCGGACAGCGAGGGTTACAAGTCGTTTGTTATTCCCGACAACGTGGGCGGTCGTTTCTCGGTGCTCACCCCCGTAGGTCTGTTGCCCCTGGCTGCTGCCGGCATCAACGTAGCAGAGCTCGTTCGTGGTGCACAGGATATGCAGCGCGCAACCGCTGAGGATGTACCCTACGAGCAGAACATCGCTGCTCAGTATGCAGCAGCTCGCAACGCCCTCTACAACAAGGGTTACAAGATTGAGATTCTGGCTTCCTACGAGCCTCGTTTGCAGTACATCGCTGAGTGGTGGAAACAGCTCTACGGCGAGAGCGAGGGTAAGGATGGCAAGGGTATCTTCCCTGCATCGGTGACTCTCACTGCTGACCTTCACTCTATGGGTCAGTACATCCAGGAAGTCGGATCGTAGCCATGTCGTTCTGTGAGCCAAGGAGTTGT
>JAZUCV010000035.1:0-17006 GCA_045639285.1 Tidjanibacter sp. | reverse complement strand
AGGGCGGGGGAGAGGGTGAGGGCGTTGAAGGCAGAGATGACAACAGCCACCGAGATACCCACCGAGAACTGCTGGAAGAGCTTGCCCGCCACGCCACCGATGAACGACACGGGGACAAAGACCGCCAAGAGTACTACGGTGGTGGCCACAATAGGCTGTGCCACGCTGCGCATAGCCTTGGCTGTGGCGGTGCGCGGAGTCATCCCCTGCTCGATATGTACCTGTGTGGCCTCCACGACAATAATCGCATCATCGACCACCAGGCCGATAGCCAGCACAAGGCCGAGCAGTGAGATGATATTTATCGAGAAGCCAAGCAACGGAAAGAGCATAAAGGCTCCGACGAGCGAGACGGGGATAGCCACCAGCGGAATGAGCGTGGCGCGCACATCCTGCAGGAAGAGGAAGATGATGAGTACCACCAACACCAGGGCGAAGAACAGCGTCTTGACAATCTCGCGCACGCCCTCGCTGATGGAGAGTGTGGCATCGACCACCGTGTCATACTCCACACCCGTTGGGAAGCGCTCGGCGAGGGTTGCCATTGTCGCCTTGACCTGTCGTCCTACCTCCATAGCGTTGCTCCCCGGCTCCTGATAGACCACCATCAGCGAGCCAGGCTTGCCATCAAACGAGGAGTCCACACCGTAGCTCTCCGTGCCTAACTCCACACGGGCAACATCGCTCAGCAGGAGCTGCTCGCCATCGGGGAGCGTCGCCACAATGATATTGGCATACTCCTCCGGAGTGCTAATCTCGGCAGGCAGAGTGACGGTGTAGGTGAATTCGGCGGGGGTGTTCATAGGCTCCTGCCCGAACTTGCCAGCCGGGAAGGTGCCGCTCTGCGCCTCGATGGCGGAGGCTATCTCCTCGACCGACACACCATAGTAGTTGAGCAGGTCGGGCTTAATCCATATACGCATCGAGTACTCGCCGGCACCCATAATCTGCACCTTGCCCACGCCATTTATCTTCAACAGCTCGTTGCGCAGGTTGATATATGCATAGTTGGAGAGGAACTTAGAGTCGTAGCGTCCGTCCGAATGGAGAGCATAGACGAGCAGGAAGCCTGTCTGTATCTTCTGCGTAGTAACTCCCTGACGCGTCACCTCCTCCGGAAGGAGTGGGGTGGCAGTGGCCACATTGTTCTGAGCGAATACCTGATCCATATCGGCATCCGACCCCACGTCGAAGAGTATCTGCAAGGTCATCGAGCCGTCGCTTGCCGAGGTGCTCTGCATATAGAGCATATTATCTGTGCCCATCACACTCTCCTCGATAGGGACGGCCACCGCATCGGCCACCACCTCGGCATCCGCACCCGTATAGGAGGCTGTCACCTCCACAACAGGTGGGGTGATATCGGGGTATTGCTCCACAGGTAGCCGAGTGATGGCCAACCCTCCGAGCAACACAATCACTATGGATATAACCATAGCGAATATCGGTCGGTTTATAAAAGTCTTATACATTGCCAATCTCTATTTAAGGGTATATTTCACCTTATCGCCTGCGCGTACTTTCTGCACGCCGTCGGTGAGCACCACCTCGCCCGCTCTTAGGCCGCTCTCCACAACCCACATATCGCCAAAAGTCTCGCCGAGCGTCACGGGGCGATACTCCACCGTGCCATCGCTGCCGACAACCCAAAGGTTGTTCTCGCCCTGTATGGAGTTCACGGCGCGCTGAGGCACAAGCACCACACCCATAGGCATACCCACATCGGCCCGTACGGAGGCATACTGCCCCGCCTTCAACACCCCCTCGGGGTTGGGGAAGTTGACGGCAATCTGTATAGACCCGCTCTCGGAGCCCACATTCTTCTCGGTGTGGCTATAATAGCCCGCATAAGGGTAGGGAGTGCCGTCGGGGAGCAGGAGCACGATGTTGCTCAGGAGCTTGCTATTGTCATAGCTCTGAGTAAGCACACCATCGGAGTCAACGATGGCGAAGTAGCGGGCAAAGGGGATGTTGAGGGTCGCACCCACAATGCTCACATCCGAGATGGTGCTGAGCGTAGAGTACTCAGTGCCCGGGCCTACCAGGTCGCCAACAGAGGCACTCGTATCGCCGATGATGCCGTCAATCGGAGAGTAGATCTTTGTGTAGCCAAGCTCGATGGTGGAGTTGTTGAGCGCCGCCTCGGCGGAGGTGACCTGCGCGCGTGCCGCCTCGTAGGTGGCGCGATATTGGTCGAGCGAGGTCTGGCTGATGGCGTCGAGCTCAGCAAGGGGCAGGGCACGACGGTAGTTGTTCTCCGCCTCGGTGAGCATAGCACGTGCCGAGTAGAGCGAAGCACGGTTGGCGGCCACCGTGAGGTTGGTCTGCGAGGGGTCGATGACATAGATCAGCTCCCCCTTGCGCACAGGCATACCCTTCTTGTACCGCTTCTCGAGCAGGTAGCCCGCAACGCGAGGCTGGATGACGATATCTACATTGCTACCCAAGCGGGAAGAGAAGGTCAGACTGCGCGAGATGTTCTCGCTCACCGCCACAGTAGCCGTATATTGCGGCTCAGGGAGAACGCTCTGCTTCTTGTGCGACTTGCAACCAACCAACAAAAAGGCAGGGAGCAACACAATAAACAAAGCCTTGGCTGATGTTTTCTGCGTAAAAATAATCATAAGTGCATTGTTGTTAGGATTTGATAACAACGCACTTCGCAAAAGATGTACCACGTTTTTTAGTCGCTTTTTGTAAAAAGCATTTTGTTTCGAGCCTTTTTGTAAAAAGGCTCCCCAAAAACTTTTGTACTATTTAGTTTGCGGATTTAGGAATAGCTTATAGCTATTACAAACAAAATAGAGAATAGGGCTTTGCTCAAATAAATTTGGCAAGCCCTATTCTCTATTTCATTTGTACCCTCTACGAGGGTATCCCCTAACCCCGAAAAATCTAATTGCTACACAAAGAGTATAAATGGTTTTCCCATAATTCCTATAATTCCTATAATTAATCCTGCTTCGCACTCTTTTCGTTGCTCCCGCTCGGCATAGTCTGCAAGCAGCCTCTGCCCTCGCTTAATCGCAACGTTCCCATCACTCCCATAAAAATAAACGGTCGTGCCCGCAACCTCCAAAACCCACAATCGGTCGTACCCGTTATATTGCCTCGGCTCTGCCGAGGAGTAAGTCCCCCTCTAAGGAGGGGGATTTAGGGGGTGGGTAAACGCTTATGGATGTGCCTGCAAAGCAGGCACATCCCCCGCCGAGGCGGGGGCTTGGGGGTGGGTCAGGCTTGGATTTGCCTGCGTAAGCAGGCAGGTGTCGCGAGGCTGAGTAGAGGCAACGGGTTATTTACCTTACAAAGGTATCTGGGCAAAATAGTAAAAAAACAGAGAGTAGCATCGAGCTACTCTCTGTTTTAACTCATTTTGCATTGAAAGAACTACCCCAGTAGTTCTTTCATATCGTCCATACGCTGGTAGTCGGTCATATCTACCTGCACGGGGACTACGGCGATGTAGCCATTTTTGAGTGCCCACTCGTCGGTGTCCTGAGCCTCGGGCTCGGCATTGGCAAAGTCGCCCGTGAGCCAGAAGTAATCCTTGCCGCGCGGATCCTTGCGGCAGTAGAACTCCTCCTTCCAATAGCCGCGAGTCTGGCGACAGATGCGGTGGCCCTTAATCTCCTCGGGGCGGGCGATAGGCACATTCACGTTGAGACAGAGCGGGGTGGCGGGCTTCTCGGCGAGTATCTTGCCAATAAGCTTATCGGCAAACTCGCAGGTGGCGTCGAAGTCGGCATCGGCGCTGTGGTCGGTGAGCGATAGGCCGATGGAGGGTGAGCCATAGAAGCTGGCCTCCATTGCTGCGCCCATAGTGCCCGAGTAGAGGACACTAATAGCGGAGTTGGAGCCGTGGTTGATGCCCGATATGTTGAGGTCGGGCATATCATCAACAAGCAGATAGTCGTAAGCCATCTTCACGCAATCTACCGGAGTGCCCGAGCAGGCATAGACCTGCAGCCCCTCCTCCTCGCGCACGGGACGCAGGTAGAGAGGTGAGAACATGGTGATAGCGTGCGACATACCGCTCTGGGTGTGCTCGGGGGCGATGGCCACAACTCGGCCGTGGCGACGCGCTACCTCGATGATGGCTGCAAAGCCCTTGCTGGCATAGCCGTCGTCGTTAGTTATAAATATAAGAGGTCTTTTCTCCATAGGTTTTCCTTTTTTGCGTCACAAAGATACCTTTTTTGAGGGGATAAGTGGCAATAGTTGAAAAAAATAATGGAAAATTTTGGTGACTGAGAAAAAATGGTTACTTTTGCGGGCTAAGTGTAGGAATCTCTTATGAGAACGCAGGAGTCCGTAATATTCCGCACATAACTAAAAACCTTATAAGGACAATGGATAATTTGATTAGAATTGCAGAGGATGCAATGTGGCAGAAACCTGAGGTGCCCGAGTTCAAGGCTGGTGACACCATCACCGTTACCTACAAGATCGTCGAGGGTAACAAGGAGCGTCTGCAGAGCTTCCGTGGCGTGGTAATCCAGATCAAGGGCCGCGGTGTAACCAAGATGTTTACTATTCGCAAAATCTCGAACGGCGTAGGCGTAGAGCGTATCTTCCCCCTCTACTCGCCCCACATCGACCACATCGAGGTTAACAAGTACGGTGCTGTACGTCGTGCACGTATCTACTACTTGCGTGAGCTGACCGGTAAGAAGGCTCGTATCAAGGAGCGTCGTTACGTTAAGAAGAGCGAGTAAGCGAAAGAATAGAGGGTTGGGTTTCCAACCCTTTATTCTTTTTAAAAAGCCATCTGATTGGTGATTTTTGCACATCCCTTGCAAGTCAAATGCTCATTTACTTAGAGTAAACTCCGCTTTGTCTTGCTGCACGATGCACAAAAATCCCTCAATCATATGGCTTTTTAATTCAAAATGCAAAATTCAAAATGATAAACAAGCGAGAGTAGTATCGAACTACTCTCACTTGTTGTTTTAAGGAGTTTAAGGAGTTTAAGGAGTTTAAGGAGTTTAAGGAGTTTAAGGAGTTTAAGGATTCTCCCTACGCTCCCTACACTCCCTACACTCCCTACACTCCCTATACTCTAACCTATAATCTTTCTCCTTTCTCCTATTATTCCTATAATTCCCATACCTCCCATATCTTCCATCTTCTGCCTACCTTCCCGAAATCATTTTGAATTTTGAATTTTGAATTGAAAAAATGCTTCCAAATGCATTTTTTTTTGTCGCACTCTTTTTTATATCGAAAAGTTATCTTATTTTTGCCCCCGATTTCGCGACCAGAGTATAACAAATGAGCGCGAAGAGTTCTTTGGAATAAAAAAGTAAAAATTTTGCAATTTTTTGGTCTGAAAATTTGCAGATTGAAAAATTATCACTACTTTTGTTGCCCCTAAGAAAGGGATTTGCCGATGTAGCTCAGTTGGTCAGAGCAGCTGATTTGTAATCAGCAGGTCGTGGGTTCGAATCCCTCTATCGGCTCAAATGCTCGATGAGCAGCAAAATTTTTACATAACCTGGGAGAATACCAGAGTGGCCAAATGGGACAGACTGTAAATCTGTTGGCGCACGCCTTCGGTGGTTCGAATCCATCTTCTCCCACTCACGCTGAGAAGTCAGTTCAATCAATGATGGTTGGATTGACTTTTAAGTGTTGATCCTTCGCCGGACAAAGAGTGTTGTCGGCGGGGCTTAACTGCGGAAGTAGCTCAGTTGATAGAGCATCAGCCTTCCAAGCTGAGGGTCGCGAGTTTGAGCCTCGTCTTCCGCTCAAAAACAAAAGTGTCGTGTGACGCAAACCCGTGGAGAAAAGGGCTTAGGCGGAATTGCTAAGTCGCTGATATTCAAAGAAAAGAGGTTTTGCATCACTCGCGTTTTTGCAGTATAGAGGGATATTGAAACGAAAATAAGTTTTATACAAAATTTAGTGAATCTTATAAATTATTAGTGCTATGGCAAAAGAAAAATTTGACAAGTCCAAACCGCACGTAAACATCGGTACTATTGGACACGTAGACCACGGTAAAACTACTCTTACCGCTGCTATTACCACTGTTCTGGCTAAGGCTGGTCTTTCGGAGTTGCGTAGCTTCGACTCGATCGATAACGCACCCGAGGAGAAAGAGCGTGGTATCACCATCAACTCGGCTCACGTTGAGTATCAGACTGCAAACCGTCACTACGCTCACGTAGACTGCCCCGGTCACGCCGACTATGTAAAGAACATGGTAACTGGTGCTGCTCAGATGGACGGTGCTATCCTCGTAGTAGCTGCTACTGATGGTCCTATGCCCCAGACCCGTGAGCACGTACTTTTGGCTCGTCAGGTAAACGTTCCCCACATCGTAGTGTTCATGAACAAGTGCGATATGGTTGACGATGAGGAGATGCTCGACCTCGTTGAGATGGAGATCCGTGACATCTTGAGCGCTAACGGTTTCGACGGTGACAACGCTCCCGTTATCCGTGGTTCGGCTCTTGGTGGTTTGAACGGTGAGCCCGAGTGGGAGGCTAAGATCATGGAGCTTATGGCTACCGTTGATGAGTACATCCCCGTTCCTCCCCGTGACAATGAGAAGCCTTTCTTGATGCCTATCGAGGATATCTTCTCGATCACCGGTCGTGGTACCGTACTTACCGGCCGTATTGAGACTGGTGTTATCCACGTAGGTGACCCCGTTGAGATTATCGGTTTGAACGACAAGGTTATCAACTCGACCTGTACTGGCGTTGAGATGTTCCGCAAGCTCCTCGATGAGGGTGAGGCTGGTGACAACGTAGGTCTGCTCATGCGTGGTGTTGATAAGAAGGAGGTTAAGCGTGGTATGGTTGTTGCTAAGCCTAAGACCGTTACTCCTCACACCAAGTTCAAAGGCGAGGTTTATATCTTGAAGAAAGAGGAGGGTGGCCGTCATACTCCTTTCCACAACCACTATCGTCCCCAGTTCTATATCCGTACCATGGATATTACCGGTGAGGTATCGCTTCCCGAGGGTATCGATATGGTAATGCCCGGTGACCACGTTGAGATCACTGTAGAGCTCATCTACCCCGTAGCTCTGAACGCTGGTTTGCGTTTCGCAATCCGCGAGGGTGGCCGTACCGTAGGTTCGGGTCAGATCAAGGAGATTATTGAGTAATACTCTATAGATCTTTGGCAGGCAAGCTCTTCGGGGCTTAGGCCACAGCAGAGAGTGCCTGCCACTTTTTACGGGAGTAGTTTAATGGTAGAATAGCGGTCTCCAAAACCGTTGGTGGGAGTTCGATTCTCTCCTCCCGTGCTAATAAGAAAAAAGTTGAAAGACAATGAAATTTGTAAATTACGTAAAAGCATCCTATAAAGAGCTTGTCAAAAAGGTCACCTGGACACCGTTCAAGGAGTTGCAGAGTTTAGCAATTACCGTTATGGTAGCTTCCTTGATATTCGCTGTAGTTATCCTTGCGATGGACTTGGCCTTTGAGAACATTATGGAGTTGGTATACCGCACTCTGGCTCACTAAAATTCTAATATATCTTAACGGATAATTCAGAAAAGCGATGAGTGAAGAGAAACAGTGGTATGTGATACGCGCCATTGGCGGTAAGGAGAAGAAGGTTAAGGAGTACATCGACAACGAGGTACGTCGCAGTAACCTTCAACACCTTATTTCCCAAGTGCTGATCCCCACCGAGAAGGTCTATTCGATCCGAAACGGTAAGAAGGTCAGCAAAGAGCGTGTGTCTTATCCCGGCTACGTATTGGTCGAGGCAGCTATGGTAGGAGAAGTTCCCTATATGCTTCGTAACACACCTAATGTACTCGGCTTCCTCGGAGATTCGAAGGAGGAGAGCAAGAAACTGATTGCGACGCCTATACGTCCGCAGGAGGTTGCTCGCATCCTCGGTAGAGTTGACGAATTGAGTCAGGGTGTGGAGGAGAACGAGGTTCCTTTCTTCACAGGTGAAACGGTTAAGGTGACTGATGGTCCTTTTGCAAGTTTTTCGGGCACCATTGAAGCCGTTGATGAGGAGAGGAAGAAACTCACAGTCTCTGTGAAGATATTCGGAAGAAAGACTCCTATGGAGTTGAATTTTACACAAGTAGAAAAAGAATAATTAACCAAGGAAAACTATGGCAAAAGAGGTTGCTGCATTTATTAAATTGCAGATTAAAGGTGGTGCTGCCAATCCTTCGCCCCCCGTTGGTCCCGCGCTCGGTTCTAAGGGAGTCAATATTATGGACTTCTGCAAGCAGTTCAATGCAAGAACTCAGTCGCAGGCAGGCAAGGTATTGCCCGTCATCATCACTGTTTACAACGACAAGTCGTTTGAGTTCGTTGTTAAACAGCCACCTGTAGCCGTTCAGTTGAAAGAGGCTGCAAAAGTATCCGCTGGTAGCTCGGAGCCTAACCGTAAGAAGGTAGGTCAGGTAACTTGGGAGCAGGTCGAGGAGATCGCTAAGACCAAGATGGTGGATATGAACTGCTTTACTCTGGACGCTGCAATGCGTATGGTAGCCGGTACTGCTCGCAGTATGGGTATCAATGTTGTCGGAGAGTTTCCTCAAATGTAATAATTTTAAGAGATGAGTAAGCTGACAAAAAATCAAAAAGCAATGCTTGCCAAGGTAGAGCCCAACAAGGTCTACAAATTGGACGAGGCTGCCGCTCTTCTGAAGGAGATTACATTCACGAAATTCGACGCTTCGGTTGATGTTGACATACGTTTGGGTGTAGATCCCCGTAAGGCAAACCAGATGGTGCGTGGTGTTGTAACACTGCCCCACGGTACAGGTAAGACTGTTAGAGTATTGGTTCTCTGTACTCCCGACAAGGAGAACGAGGCACGCGAGGCTGGCGCAGATTACGTTGGTCTCGACGAGTATGTTGAGAAGATCAAAGCCGGTTGGACCGACGTCGATGTTATCATCTGTACTCCCAACGTGATGGCAAAGGTAGGTGCGCTTGGTCGTATCCTCGGTCCTCGCGGTTTGATGCCTAACCCCAAGACCGGTACTGTAACTATGGAGGTTGGTAAAGCTGTTAAGGAGGTGAAGGCCGGTAAGATCGACTTTAAGGTTGACAAGTACGGTATCGTTCACACCTCGGTAGGTAAGATCTCCTTTACTCCCCAGCAGATCGTTGAGAACGCTAACGAGTTCCTTTCGACTGTATATAAACTCAAACCCGCTGCCGCTAAAGGTAGCTACGTGCTGAGCATCTATCTCTCTACGACTATGAGTATCGGCTTGCAGGTAGATCCCAAATCAATTGAGACTAAGTAATAAAAACCGAAGACAATGAACAGGGAAGAAAAAAGTCAGGTAATAGACTCCTTGGCCGAGAAACTCAGCAAGTATCCCACTTTCTATATCACCGATATCTCGGACATGAACGCAGAGAGCACTGCTGCTCTTCGTAAGGCTTGCTTCGAGGCTGGCGTACAGCTGTCGGTTGTAAAGAACACTCTCTTCACCAAGGCATTGGAGAAGGTTGAGAAGGCGGATGCTGATTTGGTAGGAGTACTGAAAGGCTCTTCATCGATTATGTTCGCAGAGGCGGCAAAGACTCCCGCACAGGTTATCAAGGAGTTCCGCAAGAAGGGTGACAAGCCTATTCTTAAGGCCGCTTACGTACAGGAGTGTGTATATGTAGGTGACGAGAATCTCGAGACTCTTGTTAACATCAAGAGCCGCGAGGAGCTTATCGGCGATATCGTTGCACTGCTCCAGTCGCCCGCGAAGAACGTTATCTCGGCACTTCAGGCAAATGGTGGCCAGAAGATCGCAGGTATCGTAAAAGCGCTTGAAGAGAGAAACTAAGCAAAAAAAAACAAAACAAAGAATTAAAAAACAAACTTAAAAATTTTATACTACAATGGCAGATGTAAAAGTATTGGCTGAAGAGTTGGTAAACTTGACAGTTAAGGAAGTAAATGAGTTGGCCGCTATCCTGAAAGAGGAGTACGGTATTGAGCCCGCTGCTGCAGCTGTTGCTGTTGCTGCTCCCGCCGCTGCTGGCGAGGCTGCTCCCGCTGAGAAGACTACTTTCGACGTAGTTCTCGTTAGCGCAGGTCAGAGCAAGATTCCTGTTGTAAAGGCAGTTAAGGAGTCGACCGGTCTTGGTTTGAAAGAGGCTAAGGATCTCGTAGACGCTGCTCCTAAGGCTATCAAGGAGGGTGTTTCGAAGGAGGAGGCTGAGGCACTCAAGGCTGCTCTCGAGGAGGCTGGTGCTGAGGTTGAGCTCAAGTAGTTCGAACTTAGATTCCGAGAATAATATGTGGTATAGAGCCTGGAAATCAGGCTCTATGCCTTTTCTCGTCTAAGGTACCGATACAAAATAGACCAATATGGTCAATGTCGGTTTCTTGCACAGATAGTCGTCATCTGTATAAACATCAAAGACGGCAATGAGTTAGAAGAGTGGTCGGCTACCACACATCCAATCTGTTAATAATCAGCGCAAAACGAGAGGCTCGGACGTCTTTACGAGCGATGCAATAGAGCGTTGATAGGAGTGCCCTGAACTATGTAGCCCCACTTGTGCCACAACCAGGACATTGCGGCACACTCCACACAAAACACTGTATCATATTCATCGACTTGCTTTCGCAATTCCGTGTGCCCTGCCTTTTTGGCAAGGAGTGGAAACGCTGTTTTGAGGTCAGAACCCACCTCCCTTAGGTGTGTTGCGTCCGAGAGATGGTGTGTGAGATTGGGGGTGGGTGAGTGATACGAAAAAGAGGAAAAAATAGGGTGTAACCGACCTCGGCTCGTGTCGGCTTAGGGAACCGTTGCGAGAAAACACTGCATTGCGCGCGCAGTGGCCGAGAGGAAGTTACCGATTAATTTTTTGGAAAAGAAAAATGTCCTTGAAAACAAACAATCAGAGAGTTAGCTTCTCCTCCATCAAGCACAAGATGGAGTATCCCGACTTTTTGGAGGTGCAGCTCAAATCGTTCCAAGACTTTTTCCAGTTGGATACCACAGCCGAGAATCGTAAAAACGAGGGCTTGTACAAGGTGTTCATGGAGAATTTCCCCATTACCGATACCCGAAACAACTTTGTTTTGGAGTTCATCGACTACTATGTAGATCCACCCCGCTACTCCATCGAGGAGTGTCTTGAGCGTGGTTTGACCTACAACGTACCTCTCAAAGCTAAACTCAAACTCTCATGCACCGATCCCGAGCACGAGGATTTCGACACCGTAGTACAGGATGTATATCTGGGTACCATCCCCTATATGACTCCTCGCGGTACATTCGTTATCAATGGTGCTGAGCGTGTAATTGTATCGCAGTTGCACCGTTCGCCCGGCGTGTTCTTCGGTCAGAGTGTCCACACCAACGGTACCAAGTTGTACTCGGCTCGTATCATCCCCTTCAAGGGTTCGTGGATTGAGTTTGCTACCGATATCAACAATGTGATGTATGCCTACATCGACCGCAAGAAGAAGTTGCCCGTGACCACTCTGCTCCGTGCGATTGGTTTCGAGAACGATAAGGATATCCTTGATATCTTCGAGCTTGCAGACGAGGTTAAGGTTACCAAGAGCAATCTGAAAAAGGCGGTTGGTCGCAAGTTGGCTGCCCGTATTCTGAGCACATGGGTAGAGGACTTCGTAGATGAGGATACCGGTGAGGTTGTTTCGATCGAGCGTAACGATGTTATCCTCGACCGTGAGACTGAGATTACCGAGGACCACATTGAGAGCATTCTCGAGAGCGGTACCAAGAGCATCCTTCTCCACAAGGAGAATGCTACCGGCACCGACTTCTCGATTGTATATAACACATTGCAGAAAGACCCCTGTAACAGTGAGAAGGAGTCGGTGGTTTACATCTACCGACAGCTGCGTAACTCGGAGCCACCAGATGAGGCTACCGCAAGAGATGTTATCGACAAGCTCTTCTTCTCCGACAAGCGTTACGACTTGGGCGATGTAGGCCGTTTCCGTATCAACAAGAAACTGAGCCTCACCACCGACCCCGCCGTAAAGGTGCTTACCAAGGAGGATATCATTGCAATTATCAAGTACCTCATCCAGCTTATCAACTCGCAGGCTAACGTCGATGATATCGACCACCTGAGCAACCGTCGTGTTCGCACCGTTGGTGAGCAGTTGTCGAACCAGTTCTCGCTTGGTTTCGTGCGTATGGCTCGTACCATCCGTGAGCGTATGAATGTTCGTGACAACGAGGTATTTACTCCTATCGACCTGATTAACGCAAAGACTCTGTCGAGCGTTATCAACTCGTTCTTCGGTACCAACCAGCTGTCGCAGTTTATGGACCAGACCAACCCTCTGGCCGAGATGACTCACAAGCGTCGTCTGTCGGCTCTGGGTCCTGGTGGTCTGTCGCGTGACCGTGCAGGTTTCGAGGTTCGAGACGTACACTATACTCACTACGGTCGTCTTTGCCCCATTGAGACTCCTGAGGGTCCCAACATCGGTCTGATTTCGTCGTTGTGTGTATATGCTAAGATTAGCGATATGGGCTTTATCACCACTCCTTACCGTAAGGTAGAGGGTGGCGTGGTAAACCTCAACGACAACGAGATTGTCTATATGAGTGCCGAGGAGGAGGAGGGTCTGCTCATTGGTCAGGCAAGTGCTCCCGTTAACGAGAAGGGTGAGTTCCTGGAGCCCGAGCGTATCAAGGCTCGTGCCGAGGCTGACTTCCCCACCGTTAATGCCGGCCAGCTCAACTTGGTTGACGTTGCAGCAAACCAGATTGCCTCTATCGCGGCAAGTTTGATTCCCTTCTTGGAGCACGACGATGCTAACCGTGCGCTGATGGGTTCGAACATGATGCGTCAGGCAGTGCCCCTGATTAACCCCGAGGCTCCTATCGTAGGTACCGGTTTGGAGAAGGCTATGATTCAGGATAGCCGCATCCAGATTGTTGCTGAGGGTGAGGGTGAGGTTGTGTTTGCCGACGCTACCCAGATTCAGGTTAAGTACGAGCGCACCGATGATGAGCGTTTGGTAAGTTTCGACTCGGATATTACCACCTACACTCTTCCCCGTTACCGCAAGACTAACCAGAATATGTCTGTCACCCTGCGTCCTATCGTGACTATCGGTCAGAAGGTTAGCAAGGGCGATATTATGACCGAGGGTTACTCGACCGACCACGGTGAGTTGGCTCTGGGTCGTAACCTGAAGGTGGCATTTATGCCCTGGAAGGGTTACAACTTCGAGGATGCAATTGTGATTTCGGAGCGCTTGCAGCGCGACGACCTCTTCACCTCGGTACACGTTGATGAGTATATTATGGAGGTTCGCGAGACCAAGCGTGGTGTCGAGGAGCTTACTCCCGATATTCCCAATGTGAGCGAGGATGCAACCAAGGATTTGGACGACAAGGGTATCATCCGCATCGGTGCTAATGTTAAGCCCGGCGATATCCTCATCGGTAAGATTACTCCTAAGGGCGAGAGCGATCCCAGCCCCGAGGAGAAGCTGCTCCGCGCAATCTTTGGTGACAAGGCAGGTGATGTGAAGGATGCTTCGCTCAAGGCACAGCCCTCGTTGTTCGGTACTGTTATCGACCGCAAGCTCTACAGCCGCAACGTTAAGGATGGCAAGAAGGGTAAGCAGGACGAGAAACGCAAATTGGAGGAGGTTGATCAGCAGTTCGCTAAGGATGCCGCAGCCCTGAAGAACATTTTGGTAGAGAAACTCTACACTCTGTTGAAGGATAAGGCTACCACCGGCGTACGCGACTACTTCGGTGCTGAGTTGTACGCTAAGGGTACCAAGTTCAGCAAGAAGATGTTGGAGGAGATTGACTACCTCAACCTGATGGATACCAAGTGGACCGGCGACGAGCGTCTGGACCGCTTGACAGGTATTGCTGTTAACAACTTCATTATCAAGTATAAGGAACTCGATGCTAAGGTTAAGCGCGAGAAGTACAACATCACCAATGGCGACGAGCTGCCCTCGGGTGTTATCCAGATGGCTAAGGTCTATATCGCTAAGAAACGTAAGCTGAAGGTTGGTGATAAGATGGCAGGTCGTCACGGTAACAAGGGTATCGTTGCCAAGGTTGTTCGTGACGAGGATATGCCCTTCTTGGAGGATGGTACCATCGTAGATATCGTACTGAACCCTCTGGGTGTGCCTTCGCGTATGAACTTGGGTCAGATCTACGAGACAGTACTCGGTTGGGCAGGTAAGGAGCTCGGTTTGAAGTTCGCTACCCCCATCTTCGACGGTGCTACTCTCGACGAGATTAACGAGTACACTGCTAAGGCAGGTGTACCCAAGAACGGTTGCTGCCGTCTGCGCGATGGTGGTACGGGTGAGTTGTTCGATCAGCCTGCAACTGTGGGTGTGATCTATATGCTGAAGCTCGGCCATATGATCGACGATAAGATGCACGCACGTTCTATCGGTCCTTACTCTCTCATCACTCAGCAGCCTCTGGGCGGTAAGGCTCAGTTCGGTGGTCAGCGATTTGGTGAGATGGAGGTTTGGGCACTCGAGGCATTCGGTGCAGCAAATATCCTCCAAGAGATTCTGACTATTAAGAGTGACGACGTTACCGGTCGTGCAAAGGCTTACGAGGCTATTGTTAAGGGTGACAATCTCCCCACTCCCGGTATTCCCGAGTCGCTTAACGTATTGCTTCACGAGTTGCGCGGTTTGGCACTCAGTGTTAAACTGTCGTAAGCATCGCAGCAAGAGATTAGGATAATAAGTAAAAAAGGTTAAAGAATATGTCTATCAAGAAAGATAATAAGACAAGCATCAATTTCAGCAAGATCTCGATTGCTCTTGCTTCGCCTGAGGAGATTAAGGATAATTCGAGTGGCGAGGTGCTGAAACCTGAGACGATTAACTATCGTACCTACAAACCCGAGAGGGATGGTCTCTTCTGCGAGCGCATCTTCGGTCCCGTGAAGGACTACGAGTGCCATTGCGGTAAGTACAAACGTATCCGTTATAAAGGTATCGTCTGCGACCGATGCGGTGTGGATGTTACCGAGAAGAAGGTACGTCGCGAGCGTATGGGTCACATCGACCTGGTAGTACCCGTTGTACACATCTGGTACTTCCGTTCGCTTCCCTCGAAGATTGGTGCCCTGCTGGGTATCCAGACCAAGAAACTCGACGCAGTTATCTACTACGAGCGCTATATCGTTATTCAGCCCGGTGCTGCTGCTGAGAACGGTGTGCAGGAGCACGACCTGCTCAGCGAGAAGGAGTATCTCGATATTCTGGCAACACTGCCTAAGGGCAACGCACAGCTCGACGACTCGGATCCCAACAAGTTCATCGCTCAGATGGGTGCCGAGGCTGTGGAGACTATGCTGAAGCGTGTGGATCTCGACTCGATGAGCTACCAGCTGCGTGACCGCGCAAGCCGCGAGAGCTCGCAGCAGCGTAAGGCAGAGGCACTCAAGCGTCTGCACGTTATCGAGGCGTTCCGTGACTCGCGCGAGATTAACAAGCCCGAGTGGATGGTGTTGAAGGTTATCCCCGTGACTCCTCCCGAGTTGCGTCCTTTGGTACCCCTGGACGGTGGTCGCTTTGCCACCTCCGACCTGAACGACCTCTATCGTAGGGTTATCATCCGTAACAACCGTCTGAAACGACTCATCGAGATTAAGGCTCCCGAGGTGATTCTCCGCAACGAGAAACGTATGTTGCAGGAGGCAGTGGACAGCCTCTTCGATAACTCGCGCAAGAACAATGCGGTTAAGACCGAGAGCAACCGTCCTTTGAAGTCGCTCAGCGACAGCCTCAAAGGTAAGCAGGGTCGTTTCCGTCAGAACTTGCTCGGTAAGCGTGTTGACTACTCGGCACGTTCGGTTATCGTCGTAGGTCCCGAGTTGAAGATGCACGAGATGGGTATTCCTAAGGATATGGCTGCCGAGCTCTACAAGCCTTTCATCATCCGTAAACTCATTGAGCGCGGTATCGTGAAGACTGTTAAGTCGGCGAAGAAGATTATCGACCGCAAGGATCCCGTTATCTGGGATATCCTGGAGAATGTAATCAAGGGTCACCCCGTATTGATGAACCGTGCTCCTACCCTTCACCGTCTGGGTATCCAGGCATTCCAGCCCAAGCTGATTGAGGGTAAGGCAATGCAGTTGCACCCGCTGTCGTGTACCGCGTTCAACGCGGACTTCGATGGTGACCAGATGGCAGTACACTTGCCTCTGGGTAACGCTGCAATCTTGGAGGCTCAGCTTCTGATGCTCGGCTCGCACAACATCCTCAACCCTGCAAACGGTGCGCCTATCACCGTACCTTCGCAGGATATGGTACTCGGTCTTTACTATATGACCAAGCCCAAGAAGGGTGTTAAGGGTGAGGGCCTGAAGTTCTACGGTCCCGAGGAGGCAATCATCGCCTACAACGAGGGTCGTGCTGATTTGCACGCAACCGTAGGTGTGTTGATTGACACTGTTGACGAGAACGGCCAGCCCAAGAAGGAGTTCGTTAAGGAGACCACTGTTGGTCGTATCCTCTTCAACCAGGTTGTTCCCAAGGAGATTGGCTACATCAACACCGTGTTGAAGAAGAACACCCTGCGAGATATTATCGGTACCGTTATGAAGAAGGCAGGTGCTGATAAGACCGCAGAGTTCCTCGATAATATCAAGAATATGGGTTACCGTATGGCATTTAGCGGTGGTCTGTCGTTCAACCTTGACGCAGTGCTTATCCCCAAGGAGAAGGCAGAGTTGGTTAAGGATGGTTATGCTCAGGTAGATGAGGTCATGGAGAACTATAATATGGGTTTCATCACCAACAACGAGCGTTACAACAAGGTTATCGACGTGTGGACACACGTTAACAATAAACTGACCGCAACTGTGTACGACCAGTTGAAGAACGATCAGGATGGTTTCAACCCCGTATTTATGATGCTTGACTCGGGTGCGCGTGGTTCGAAGGAGCAGATTCGTCAGCTCTCCGGTATGCGTGGTCTGATGGCTAAGCCACAGAAGTCGGGTGCTGAGGGTGGTCAGACCATTGAGAACCCCATCTTGTCGAACTTTAAGGAGGGTCTTTCGGTGTTGGAG
>JAZUCV010000034.1:0-29205 GCA_045639285.1 Tidjanibacter sp. | reverse complement strand
CTACCTATTATTGTTTTAAACCACCTCCTAAACTTATCACACCCAACACCATTCCCTTTGCTGACGACCCTTGCGACACCTGCTTTCTGACGAAAGCATTTCCAAGTCTGACCCACCCCCAAGCCCCCGCCTCGGCGGGGGATGTGTCCTCGGCTAATCGCCGAGGCGAGGTGGGGATAATAGCCTATGTGCAAAATAGGTAGCCCCATCGGGCTACCTATTATTATTTTAAACCATCTTTCACCTTAACCTTCTCCTCTTCGTGGTCGAGGGCGCAGGCGAAGGTGGCAACATAGAGTTGCGTGTCAAGTGTCGATTCGAGGATTTCCCGACCGCACGAGGCGATGGTGGCGCCACTGGTCAGAACATCGTCAACCAACAGAATCTTGCGGTGCTCCAGCATCTTAGGTCGTACGACCCGAAAGATATTTGCCACATTGGCCTTGCGCTGCTCAAACGACATACTTGTCTGGCTCTGATTATGTTTTATTCGACGCACAGCGCACGTCTCGCACTTTACGCCCAACTCCTCAGCAATGCCTCGAGCCAGATACTCCGCCTGATTATACCCCCTCTTCATCACCTTAAACGGATGAAGCGGAACAGGAACAACCAGCTCCACATCTGCATATATCTCACTCTGCTTCAACGCCTTACCAAACCAGCGACCACACTCATAGGCATATCGCCACATACCGCCATACTTAAAGTCGTGAATAAGGTTACGATACCCCTCATTAGCACCGAAATAGATAAACGAGCAGCCGTGAGTGATGTGCAGTTCGCGCCACAACATACGCACAACGGGGTTGGCCACCTGCGCCTCAAAGTGGGTGCGCGGTGCCCTGTGGCGACACTGCTTGCAGACCACCAGCCCCCTCTCCTCAAAGACACGGCCACAGACAGGGCAGACAGGCGGGAAAAGCAATCTGTACAGCATACTATTTTGTGGGATTATTGCGGATCTACATCAACGGTAATCTTCACCGACGCTGTGAGCTTATCCTTGGCAAGAGACTCCAAGGCAGCAGAGATAGCCATCTTACCGTCCGACGCGCCACCGCCTTTCAGCCTGATAGTCAGGCAACTGAGCCACATACCCGACAACTGTTCCAGAGGCGGGGGATAGGGGCCGACAATTGTCATCGAGGGGTGCGACGAGAGCATTGCCAGCACTCGACGGGCACTCTGCTCAGCGCGCGATTGTTCACTGTGGCGGAAAGTGAGCAGCACCTCGCGACTAAATGGCGGGTAGCCAAAGGCCTCGCGCAGAGCCACCTCCTCCTCATACATAGCGCGGTAGTCGCCAGACACCACACGAACAAGGGTGGGATTCTCTGGCTCCGAGGTCTGGATGACAACCTGGCCATCGCTATCGGTGCGCCCTGCCCTGCCGGAAATCTGGGTAAGGGTCTGAAAGGCGCGCTCCGCAGAGCGGAAATCGGGGAAGTTGAGCAGGTTATCGGCATTAAGCACCCCCACCACCGAGACACCTGCAAAGTCAAAGCCCTTGGTAATCATCTGCGTACCAACTAAAATATCGCTCTTGCCACTCGCAAAATCCTTGATGATTGCCCCATAACGGCTGGGCGAGGTCGCCACATCTGCATCCAGACGCGCAACGCGAGCCTCGGGGAATAGTCGTGCTATCTCCTCCTCAATCTTCTCAGTGCCAAAGCCCTGAGGTAGCAATCTACCCTTACCACAGTCGGGACACAGCTCGGGCGTAGGGGTTCTATATCCGCAGTGGTGGCAGCGCAGTGAGTTGTCGCTCTTGTGGTACGAAAGGGTTACGCTGCACATCGAGCAACGGATGGTAGCGCCACACTCCTCGCACTCAACATAGGGGGCGAAGCCGCGCCTGTTCTGGAAGAGCATCACCTGTCGGCCGCTCTCCAATGCCTCCTGCATCAGGTCGCGCAACTCCTTGTTTATATGTCCTTTACGCTCTCCCCTCTTCGCTGCGCGTCGGGTGTCGGAGAGTGTGATATGCGGCAGCCTGGCCTCGCCAAATCGCTCGGCAAGCTCCACAAATCCGTAGCGGCCACCGAGAGCGTTTCGGTAACTCTCCACCGATGGCGTAGCACTACCAAGCAGGGTGCGGATGCCGAATTTATAGGCAAGCCACACCGCCGAATCACGAGCCGAGTAGCGGGGAGCGAAGTCCTCCTGCTTGAAACTACGGTCGTGCTCCTCGTCAACAACAATCAGTCCCAGCGACTTGATTGGCAGGAATATGGATGAACGCACGCCAATCACCACAAGCGGGCGATCACTACGTGATATATTCAGATATATTTGCGCCCTACGCGAAGGGGTTAGCTTTGAGTGATAGACAACCACGCACTCGCCAAAACACTCCTCCATACGGCCGATAAATTGTTCCGTAACTGCAATCTCAGGCAGAAGATAGAGCACCGACCTTCCACAGGCCAACTCCTTAGCAATCAGATGTGTATAAATCTCCGTCTTACCGCTTCCCGTCACTCCATGCAGCAGCGATGTGCTTCGCGATGCGCTCTGAGCCTCTATGCTGTCCAACGCTCTCTGCTGAGCCTCAGAGAGCCCTTTACATAGGTGCAGGATACCCTCCGTGGCGAACATATCGACCTCGCGGGTGCCTAACACGACAACCTCATCTGCCACCAATTTATGTATCTGAGGCGACATACCGCCGAGGCTCCTAACAGCCACCTCGCCCGCCATATCGCCACGCTCAGAGAGTCGGCCAAGGAGTTGCATCAACAGCCCATAGCGAGCCTTAGCCCTGCGAGCCATCCTGTCGAGAATCTCGCCAAGTGCCGCCTCGTCAGCCACATATCGGGGATGCAGTCGCACGGTGGCCTCGCTTCTGCGCTCCACGATGCGCTCCGAGAACTCCTCGTCACTCAGCCCCGATGGTTTAAGTGCCGAGGGGAGTGCCACCCTCATCACCTCACCGAGAGGTGTCATATAGTACTCCGCCATCCACTGCCACAGGGCGAGTTGCATCTCACTGACCAGCCCGCCACCATAGAGCACCCGCTCAACAGCCTTGATGCGCTTATAGTCGGGGCGCGAAGTGTGGAGGCGCAGGACAATACCCATATACCTCTTTCTCGCTCCGATGGTCACCTCCACGCCATCGCCAACACCGACCTTACCCACCAACTCGGCAGGGACAAGATAGGTCAGCGGTTGCAGTGCTATCGGAAGAATTATATCGGCGTAGAGTTCCACAGGGTGTATAATTTTAGGCAAAGGTAAAATTTTTAGCAATTTTTTCGCGCTTGTAGCGGTGAAGAATTGATTTTATTTGAGAAAACGTTACATTTGCGATGACTTTTGAGAGAAATAGGAATTATGAAAAAATTTAATCCTTCGTCCCCTGCCCGCACATTTCGCGAGTATCTGTTGATTACGCTGGGCGTGATTATCTACGCATTCGGTATTGTGGGTATCATCAAGCCCGCAGGTGGTGTCAGTGGAGGTGCGAGTGGTCTGTCGCTGATTATCGACTACGCCACCGGCATCCCCACAAGTGTATCTTTCTTTCTTATTAACGCCGTACTTCTTGTCTTGGCAGTGATACTGCTCGGAGCAAAGTTCGGAGTGAAAACTCTCTACGCTATCTTCCTCATATCGGGTGTGATGGGCGTCTTCGAGGCTGTAATTCCCGAGGGATGGGTAGGTCTGGCAGACGACAAGTTCCTCTCCTCGGTGCTCGGTGGTGCACTCTCGGGTGTGGGTATCGGTATCTGTCTGCTGCAAGGTGGCAGTACGGGAGGTAGCGATATTGTGGCTATGATTATCAACAAGTATCACAATATCAGTTACAGCCGCGTGGTGGTGATTGTCGATGTCTTTATCATCGGCAGCTCGCTATTCATCTTCGGCGACCTTGCAACAGTAATCTATGGTTATGTGGTTGTGGCGGTATTTGGTTACACTGTCGATATTGTCCTCGAGGGTGACAAACAGTCGCTCCAAATCTTTGTGATGTCTAAGCAGTATGATGAGATTGCCGACCTGGTGACCAACCAGCTCCACCGTGGAGCAACCGTTCTGGACGGCACCGGCTGGTACACCAAGAAGCCCGTCAAGGTGCTGATGATTGTCTGCCGAAAGACCGAGATGGCGATGATGATGAAGGCTATCAAATCCGTTGACCAAGAGGCATTTATCTCGATGAACTCCGTGATGGGTGTTTATGGGCAGGGCTTTGATACCTACAAATAACGAAGTCATCTGATTGGCAAATTTTGCACTTCCCTTGAAAGCCAAATGGCTCATTTACTCCGAGTAAACTCCGCTTTGTCTTTCTGCGCGAAGCCCAAAATTTCCTCAACCATCTGACTTCTCGACCTTAGTGGGTTGAGATTTAAAAGTAGTCTGTAATATCGAATTGCAGACTACTTTTGTTTATAGGAATAGTAGAAACTATCTCTAATCTCCCATAATTCCCATAACTCTCAAAAATCCCTTTTATTTCTAAGGGTTTAAGGTTTGTCCCTAAACTCCCTAAACTCCCTCCTTTCCACTTTCATTTTGAATTTTGAACTTTGCATTTTGAATTTCTATTATTTATAGGTATCTTTGTATGAATTATTTTTACCATAAAAGCGATGAAAGATTATAAGAGATATTTGGTGACCTCGGCACTCCCTTACGCCAATGGTCCTGTACATATTGGTCACTTGGCGGGCGTATATGTTCCCTCCGATATTTATGTGCGTTATTTGCGTCTGCGTGGCAGAGATGTAATCTGGGTTTGTGGCTCTGACGAGCACGGTGTGCCCATCACCATCAAGGCACGCAACGAGGGTGTTACCCCTCAGGATGTGGTAGATAAGTACAACGATATCATCAAGCGCTCCTTCGAGGGTCTTGGTATCTCTTTCGATATCTACTCGCGCACCACGTCGCGTGAGCACTATCGCACAGCCTCCGAGTTCTTCCGCACACTCCACGACAAGGGTGTATTCTCCGAGGCGGTATCGCAGCAGTACTACGACGAGGAGGCACAGACCTTCCTTGCCGACCGCTACATTATGGGTACTTGCCCCCATTGTCAGAACGACCGTGCCTACGGCGACCAGTGCGAGAAGTGCGGCAGCACACTCAACCCCACCGACCTTGTAGAACCTCGCAGTATGATTTCAGGCTCGAAGCCCGTGATGAAGGAGACCAAGCACTGGTACCTCCCCCTGGATAAGTATGAGCCCAAACTCCGCGAGTGGATTCTCGAAGAGCACAAGGAGTGGAAGCCCAACGTATATGGTCAGTGCAAGAGCTGGCTCGACCTTGGCTTGCAACCCCGTGCCGTAAGCCGCGACCTCAACTGGGGTATCCCCGTGCCTGTCGAGGGTGCTGAGGGTAAGGTGCTCTACGTTTGGTTTGATGCCCCCATCGGCTATATCTCTGCCACCAAGGAGCTCACCCCCGACTGGGAGAAGTATTGGAAGAGCGAAGATACCAAGATGGTACACTTCATCGGTAAGGACAACATTGTATTCCACTGCATCGTATTCCCCACTATGCTGATGGCACACGGCGACTATATCCTCCCCGACAATGTACCCTCAAACGAGTTCCTCAACCTGGAGGGCGACAAGATTTCGACCTCGCGCAATTTGGCTGTATGGCTCAACGAGTACCTCGAGGAGATGCCCGGCAAGGAGGATGTTCTCCGCTATGTGCTCTGCGCAAATGCTCCTGAGACCAAGGATAACGACTTCACCTGGAAAGATTATCAGGCCCGCAACAACAACGAGCTGGTGGCTGTCCTCGGCAACTTCGTAAACCGTGCCCTGGTGCTCACAGGCAAATACTTCGAGGGCAAGGTGCCTGAGTGTGGCGAGCTGAACGACTACGACAAGGAGATTCTCGGTCAGCTGCCCGAGATTAAGGCCTCCCTGGAGCGCAACATCGAGAACTACCACTTCCGCGAGGCACTCAAAGATGCGATGAACATTGCCCGTCTGGGTAACAAATATCTGGCAGACACCGAGCCTTGGAAACTTGCCAAGAGCGATATGGAGAGGGTTAAGACCATCCTCAACGTGGCGTTGCAGATTACTGCCAACCTCTCGATTGCTATCGAGCCCTTTATGCCTTTCTCGGCTGCCAAGATTCTCAATATGCTTGGTTGTGAGAAGTTTGGCTGGGACGCCATCGGCAGCACCGAGTTGCTCCCCGCAGGCCACACTCTCGGCAAGGCAGAGCTTCTGTTCGAGAAGATTGAGGACTCGGTTATCGAGAAGCAGTTGCAGAAACTCGCTGACGCTAAGGCCGCTAACGCTGCTGCCGAGGTGAAGGCTGAGCCTCAGAAGGAGGAGGTGTCGTTTGACGACTTCGGCAAGATGGATATCCGTGTTTCGACCATCCTCGCTGCCGAGAAGGTTGCCAAGACCAAGAAACTCTTGAAGCTCACCGTCGATACCGGTATCGACAAGCGCGAGATTGTGTCGGGTATTGCCGTGCACTACTCACCCGAGGAGCTGGTTGGTCGTCAGGTGTTGGTGCTTGTAAACCTTGCGCCCCGCGAGTTGAAGGGTATCCTCTCGCGCGGTATGATTCTGATGGCTGCCGATGCCACAGGCAAATTGGTACTTCTCTCGCCCGAGATGGCCGTAAAGAGCGGCTCGGTAGTGGGTTAATAGTTTGGAAATCAGAATACAAGAACCTTAAAATATACTTTCAAAATGAGCAAAGATTTAAATTGGGGCGAACTCGGATTTGGCTACTACAAGACCAATCTCAATGTTCGTTGCGAGTACAAAGATGGTAAATGGGGTGAGATTACCACTACCGACAGTGAGTATATCCCTATGCACATGGCAGCCACCTGCCTTCACTATGGTCACGAGGTGTTTGAGGGCCTGAAGGCCTTCCGTGGCATAGACGGCAAGGTGCGTCTTTTCCGCGCCGAGGAGAATGCCAAACGTATGATTGATTCGGCCAACTATCTCTGTATGAAATCTCCCTCAGTGGAGTTGTTTGTTGAGATGTGCGAGCAGTGCGTAAAGGCCAATGCGGACTTCATTCCTCCCTACGGCACCGGCGCATCGCTCTATCTTCGTCCTCTGCTGATTGGCACAAGTGCCGAGGTGGGTGTTAAGGAGGCTAAGGAGTTTCTTATGATTGTCTTTGCCACCCCCGTAGGCCCCTACTTCAAGAATGGCTTCCGCCCCATCAGCACCTATCTGGAGCACGACCACGACCGCGCTGCCCCTAAGGGTACAGGTCACGCCAAGGTGGGCGGTAACTACGCTGCAAGTATCATCTCCGGCACCAAGGCCCACAACGAGGGCTATGCCGCTGTGTTGTACCTCGACCCCCGCGACGGTAAGTATATCGACGAGTTCAATGCGGCCAACTTTATGGCAATTCGCGATGGCGCATATATCACTCCCTCGTCGCCCTCGATTCTCCCCTCGATTACCAACCGCTCGTTGCGTCAGCTCGCCGAGGACTTGGGTCTGAGAGTTGAGGAGCGCCGTGTGGCTGTTGATGAACTGCCTACCTTTGAGGAGGTGGGTGCTTGCGGCACGGCTGCCGTAATCTCGCCCGTAGGCTCGATTTACGACCCCAAGGAGAACAAGACCATCGAGTACGGCTCGGAGGCTGGTCCCTGGTCTGTTAAGCTCTTCAACCTCTTGCAGGATATCCAGTACGGTCGCACCGAAGATATCCACGGCTGGAACCGTATTATCGACGTAGAGTAAATATTATCAGATAGTTATAGGGCTGCCTGACTTAGGTCAGTCAGCCCTATATCAATAAAAGTCATCGAGTTATGAAGAATTTTATTAGTTATTTGGCACTCTTGTTCTGTGTGGCTCTTGCGACTAATTGCACCAATGAGCCCGAGCCAAAGGCGGCAGAATTGTCGGTCAGCCCCACCGCTATCACCTTTGACATCAATGTTGCCTCAAACAACATTGTCGAGGTGACGAGCAATACCGAGTGGAGCGTATCGCCCAGCCATCC
Organism: Tidjanibacter sp.; assembly: GCA_045639285.1. Taxonomy (GTDB): domain Bacteria; phylum Bacteroidota; class Bacteroidia; order Bacteroidales; family Rikenellaceae; genus Tidjanibacter. The sequence continues at coordinate 21,234 of JAZUCV010000034.1, read as the reverse complement.
GGACCTTAAGCTCGACAAGACACGAGGCAAGGGGAACGGCATAATCTCCGTGCTCTCTATCCCTGCGGGTAAGAGCTATACCTTCACCGTCAAGACCCTCACCAGCGAGATTTTCACCAATGAGGTGAGCAAGACCATAACCGTCACCCGTCCGGCCGGTGGAAGCGATGGTGGCAATTCGGGAGGCAACGACGATATGGGTAATGATGGCGACAAGCCGGATAGTGGTGATGATGAGCCAGAGGCCGATCCCAATGCAGGCAAGTTGGTCTATAAGGAGACATTTGGCACTCAGACCATTAGCGGAACAACATACGCAGACACATACACCAAGTGGAGCACCTCAGGCTCCGGTGCAGCGAGTGTAACCTACGAGAGCATTGGCGCAAAGGTGCGCAACGACAACTACGGCTCGAAGGGCAATATAGGCACCTATGAGGGTGCCTCGGGAGGTGTCTATGTTCGTCTGTATGAGGGTGAGTCGTTCACCGTCAGGAGTATCACCCTGCCCGAGGGCTCGGTGAACTATTCGCTTACCGTAGGCGGTGGCCAGCCCGACGAGGATATGGATATCTATGTGGGCGATGGCGACAAGTGGGTGAGATTGTCCTACGACAACCCGACACCTTATAACACTTGGGCGCTGGGCAAGGCGACATTCTCTCTGAGCGAGTCTCGCGACAAGCTATCTATCCGTCTGATTGCCAACACCTATCAGCAACACGGCATCAACTTCGACGATATCACGCTCACTGTCAGCGGCGAGGGAGGTCAGGAGATCAATATCGAGGATGGCTCTTCGTCGGGTGGCAATAATGAGTCTATTGATGTTACCAAGATGGGTTGGGCCGAGCTGCCTGTGATGGATAACAGCAAGTTGCAGTATGTGGCACTCTTTGCGGATGACGCACAGGGTAAGAGTCGCCGCAACTACTCGATGGCCTTTGACAAGAGCAAGAAGGCAGCTCTCTGGGTTGCCTACCCGATGCACTCCTGCTACACAAGCGGCGATGCCGGTCGTACCGATGAGTGGGTAGCCAATCCACTCATCCCGATTAACGACCAGGCAAATGTAAGCTACTCATACAAAGAGGATGAGGGCTCGGCAGCAGACTATAATCGCGGTCATCAGATAGCCTCGGCAGACCGTCAGGCAAGCGCACAGATGAATGCACAGACCTTCTATTTCTCCAACTCAACACCTCAGCAGAGTAATTTCAATGGCGGTATCTGGGGTACTTTGGAGGACGCAGTGCGCAAGAAACAGTGCTCCGACACTCTATATGTGGTTACCGGTGCACACTTCGCCTCGAATGTGACTATGCCCAAGGCGTACGATGCCGACAAGAAGGAGGCCCCCGTGCCTACACATTATTATAAGGTATTGCTTCGCACCAAGAAAGGCAATATCGGCAAGCCTATCAGCGACTGCTCAGCAAGCGAGTTGATTGCTATCGGCTTCCTGATGGAACACCCCAAGAGCAACACTTCGCTCAGCAACTCCTTCAAGGAGTACGCGGTGAGCGTGGAGGAGATTGAGGAGCTGACAGGCCATACCTTCTTCCCCACAGCACCTGCGGAGGTGAAGAGTTCGTTCAAACTCTCCGACTGGAATTTCTAAGCAAGTGGGATGGCGACTTTTTGATTGAATACTCACCATAACAAAAAGCACTCTGCAATTCAATTTTGCAGAGTGCTTTGTTTAGTGTAGGAAGGGTGATAGGGAGTGTAGGGAATTTAGGGCCAATAGGAATAATAGGAGTAATAGGAAATGAAAGAGTAGGGACAATTCTTAAACTCACTAAACTCACAAGCCATCCTCCTTACTCCACTCACTCTCACCACGCTAATTGCCACCTCGACACCTGCCTGCTTCGCAGGCATTTCCAAGCCTGACCCACCCCCAAGCCCCCGCCTCGGCGGGGGATGTGTCCCGAGGCTTTGCCTCGGGCAAAGTAGCGGGCACGACCGATTGTGGGCTTCGGAAGTTGCGGACACGACCGTTTATTGATGGGAAATTTGGGAACGTTGCGATTAAGCGAGAGCAGAGGCTGCTTGCAGACTATGCCGAGCGGGAGCAACGGAAAGACTGCGAAGCAGGATTAATAATAGGAATAATAGGAGTAATAGGAAATTAGAGAGGTTAAGGAGTGTAGGGAGTGTAGGGAGCATAGGGACAATCCTTAAACTCCTTAAACTCCTTAAACTCACTAATCAAAAAGAGCTGACAGCAATTCGATATTGCTCTCACTTTTTGATTTTATCCCCTCTGAGAGTAGTACGGAGGCAACCACTAAACAACCACCAACTACTATCCTCAATAGAAACGGGTCTGCGACCCAAAAAAGTCGTAGAATTAGGGGAATTTTAGGCGGGGGTGTTTGGGAAGCTGCGATGCATACTTATCGTATGTGAGCGGTTTCCCAAGCACCCCCAACACCAAATTCACCAATTATACGGCTTTTTTTACAGCCAGGTAAGCTTACGCCAAATCGACTCCATCGGCCCGCGCTTGTGGTTACGGAACCAATAGTAGCTGAAGAGCATCTGCAGAATCAGCATACCGATACCAATCAGGGCGCTGACTGTGTGACGGCAGGTGAGGTGGAGTGCCAGACCCCAGCCGTAGAAGAGGAACGAGCCGAGGATACCCGAGAGGATATAGTTCGAAAGGCTCATCTTGCCGAAATAGGAGATCTTCATCAGGTTCTTTCTTGCCTTCTCACGGTTGTAGAAGAGGAGGACAACGCCCGCCACGATCATCAGCATCATAGCGAAGTTCTTCCACATATTGAGCATCACATTCAGCGAGTTAGCGATTGTGCGATTCTCTGCCATACCGGGGAGGAACTCATATGCAGGCCAGAGCACAGCGAAGCCCACGGTAGCCCACAAGAGTACCTTCTTCCAGGTCTGGAGGTTGTTGCCCTCGTTATAGAAGAGGCGGGTGCGACCAAGGAAGATACCCACGATGAAGAGGTAGATAGTCTGGGTCAGACGGCCATTCTCGATAGCCCAGAGGAAGTTACAGGGCAGACCCTTCGACACGCTCACCTTGAGGCACTCGATAAACGAATCGCCAGCCTGAGCTGCCATCATACCACCAAAATATTGACCCGAGCCGAGATTCAGCGGAGTGAGTTCGGGGTTGAAGAGTGATGCAATGATGTAGGCAACCTCGATAGGCTGGATGATAAGCAATGCGAATACTGCCAAGAGCACCTTATTCGATGCACGAATCAGTGGAATAACGAAGAAACCACATACTGCATAGACGGTCAGGATGTCGCCATTGTAGAAGCAGAGGTCGAAAAGACCAAAGCAGAAGAGGAGCACCAATCGCCAAGCAAAACGGAGGCGGAAGTCCTTACCCTGCTGAGCCTGGTTGTCGTGCTGAATAAAGAAACTCAGACCGAACATCACAGCAAAGATGGCGTACATCTTACCTGCGAGCACAAAGAAAATGGTGTCCCACACACCCTGGTCGAGTTTTGCCATAAACTCACTCGCGGGAGCGGGGAAACTGTAAAAGTTAAAGTGCTCAATCGCGTGGATGAGCAGAATACCTGCCAGAGCAATGCCTCGCAACACATCGGCAACATCGATGCGAGTGTTGGGCAGGGTCGAAGGAGCGTAATTACACTTCATTTGATTTAATTATTTGAGTTAGTTAAAGTTTGTCTAAACATTGGCGGATTAGTGCAGCACTGTCGCGTATCTCCTCCTCGGCGATTGTCAGCGGGGGCGAGATGCGGAAGGCGGTATCGCAATAGAGGAACCAATCGCTGAGGATACCCACCTCCTTAAACATAGCCATCATAGCAAACATACGCTCCGAGGAGCCGAGCTCGACAGCCAAGAGCAATCCGCTACGGCGAATCTCCACCACTGCGGGATGGTCGGCAAGCAGGGTTTCGTACAAGGCACCCTTCGCCTCCACCTGCTCAACAAGACGATTATCAAGCATATAGCGTGCTGCCGCCAGGCCTGCCGCGCAACATACGGGGTGGCCGCCAAAGGTCGAGATATGACCGAGCACAGGATTATGTGTAAGAGCCTGCATCACCTCACGACGCGCTGCAAACGCACCCAGAGGCATACCGCCACCCAACGCCTTTGCAAGGCAGATGATGTCGGGTACGACACCATACTTCGCGCAGGCGAACATAACACCCGAACGACCCATACCCGTCTGTATCTCATCGAAGATAAGCATAGCCCCCACCTCGTCGCAACGCTTGCGCAGAGCCTCTAAGTAGCCCTCTGCCGGAAGCACAACACCCGCTTCTCCCTGTACAGGCTCAACAAGCAGACAGGCGGTGCGAGTGGTAATCAGCTGAATATCATCGAAATTGTTATATCTAATCTGGCGCACATCGGGGAGCAAGGGTCGGAAAGCACTCTTGTGCTCCTCGCCACCCATCATACTCATTGCTCCGTGCGTGGAGCCGTGGTAGGCACCCCTCATCGAAATCATCTCGGGGCGACCTGTCACACGCTTTGCCAATTTGAGCGCACCCTCAACAGCCTCGGCTCCCGAGTTGAGGAAATAGATGGAATCAATCTTTCCGGGCAACTGCTCGGCCAGCAGTCGCGCATACTCAACTTGCGGAGTCTCAACAAGTTCGCCATATACCATAACGTGCATATAGTCGCGCGCCTGACGACACACCGCCTCAACAACAGCGGGGTTTGCGTGGCCCACATTGCTCACCGACACACCCGATATAAGGTCGTAGTAGGGTCTACCCTCAGGGGTGTAGAAGAATACCCCCTCGGCACGCTCCACCTCCACCAACATAGGCTCCGGCGAGGTCTGTCCCACGTGTTGCAAAAACTGTTTGCGTAAAATCTCACTCATCGCTCTTCTCCATATTTTCGTGCCATAATCCCCTTTGCGTCCTTCACACTACGCATCACCCACTCGTAGAGGAGCTGTGCGCGCTCGTTGTCCGAGAGTCGCCAATCAAGATTGCTACGTCGCAGACGCTCAGAGAGTTGGTATATCACAATCGCTGCCGAAGCCGACACATTTAGACTCTCCACAAATCCACACATCGGTATTCGCAAAAATTCATCGGCCGCTGCCTTCACCTCCTCGCTGATACCTTCGTGCTCAGTGCCGAAGACAAGGCAGAAGGGGCCTGCTGCAATATCGAAATCCTCGGGAGTGGTATCCTCCAAGTGGGGCGAGGTGGCAACAATGCGGTAGCCACGCTCCTTGAGTCGGAGCAGTGCGCTCTCGGTGGAACGATATTTATAGAGGTCGATCCACTTGTCGGTGCCACGCACAACGTGGGTGTTAGGCGTAAATCGGCAGATGCTCTCCACCGCGTGGAGGTCCTGCACGCCAAAGGCCTCGCAGTGGCGAATCAGTGCACTCGCATTCTGGGAGTGGTAGGTGTTCTCTGCACAGATGGTCATATAACGAGTGCGCGCCGAAGCCACCTTCACCATATTCTCCACACGCTCGGGGAGCATAAACTCCGAAATATAGTCGAAGCGCTCCTCAAACCACTCTGTCGGTGCGTCAAATCGTCTAACGGTACTTGCCATCTTCGTCCATTATTTTTAGGTAACTCTCGTAACGGCTGTACGCAATACGTCCCTCCTCCACGGCACGCACCACGGCACACGAAGGCTCGTGGGTGTGGGTGCAGTTGTAGAAACCGCACTCGGGGGCTTCACGCATAAAGTCAGGGAAGTAGCGACACAGCTCGTCGGAGTCAATATCAATCAATCCAAAGCCCTTGATTCCAGGGGTATCTATTATCGCACCACCTCCCGTCAGGGGATAGACGTGCGAGAAGGTGGTGGTGTGGCGACCCTTGTGGTGAGCCTTCGAAATCTCACCCACCTTCGCCTCCGCAGTAGGTTCTATGGCACGGATGAGAGTAGATTTACCCACACCCGAGTTGCCTGAGAAGAGAGAGGTGCGCCCCGCGCACATCTGGCGAATCTCCTCCACTCCCTCGCCCTCGGCTGCCGAACACTCGACAACGGGGTAGCCCGCCAGAGCGTAACTCTCCAAAAAGTCGGCGAGCATCTCCTCCTCGCGGCGAGCAAGGTCAATCTTGTTGAGCACAATGATTGCGGGGATATGGTAGGCCTCGCAGGTGACAAGGTAGCGGTCTATAAACTCGCGGTTGGTAGGTGGGTCAAATAGGGTGACCACGATAAATGCCTGATCAATATTGGCAGCAATGATATGACTCTCCTTTGAGAGGTTGGAGGCACGACGTATGATATAGTTGCGGCGAGGCATCAGTTGGGTGATAACCCCCACCCCATCGGGCTGAATCTCCCACTCGACCTCATCGCCTACCACAGCGGGGTTTGTCGAGCGACGACCATCCAGACGGATACGCCCACGTATGCGACACTCCACAGTGTTGCCCTGCTCATCGAGCACCTTGTACCAACTGCCCGTACTCTCTATTACCGTTCCGCGCGCTGCCATTATATCACCTTTGTTCCGTCAATCTTCTCAATACCCTCTGCCCCCTCGTCAAGAATATCGGAGGCCACATCGAGCAACAACGGGAGCACTGCATCCGACAATCGTTGCAACGGCTCGACCAGCACTGCATCCTCAATAGGCTGAGAATCAACCAAATCCAAATTATCGTTTATACGAATAAAGAGTCCCATCGCAAGGCTGGTGAGCACGCCCACCTTTACCACCGACAAGACAATCCCTATAAATCTATCCAGAAAACCCAGACCGGCGACCTTGGCAATCGAGCGCGTAAGGCGACCTATCAGCGCAGCGACCAACACCGTCACCAGGAAGAGTACCACAAAGGCCAACACAGGAGAAATCTCCTCGTAGCCCAACCAGCCACCCGCCACCTTACAGAAACGGAAGCCGAGCCAAAGACCGAGTAACAGACCCGCCAATTGGCAAGCCTGCACGATAATTCCTTTGCGATAGCCACCCACGAGTGCCCACACAAGAAGAATTGCTATGATAACATCATAAATATTGAGCGTCATACGTTTATAATCATAAAGCAGAGGTTCGCATCCTCCGTCCGACTGCACAAAGGTACAAAATTGGGCGGTGGGTGCGAAAGATACTCGATAAATTTTCACGAAAATACTATTTTTTTTACCTTTGTCAAAACATAAGTCAAACCCCAGACACTATGAGATTTATTAACACCTTGATTATCGCGCTGATGGCGGTCACGACATTGAGCGCCCGCCAGAGCTACGATGTAAGCCAAAATTGGAAATTTTTCACCTATAACGAGGCACAGGCCATTACCGTCAACCTTCCCCACACCTGGAACAACGACGCACTCGGTGGTCGTGCCGACTACTTTCGCGGCACGGGTAACTATCTGCGTTATATAGATATGCTCCCCGAGTGGCAGGGTAAGCGCATCTTTATTCGCTTCGGCGGCTCAAATGCCGTCACCGACCTGCTGATTAATGGTCGCCACGCCGGACAACATCGTGGCGGCTCGGGTGCCTTCCTATTCGATATTACCGACCTTGTGAGCTTCTCCGGAAGAAACCTCTTCTGGGTGATGGTGAACAACTCGCAGATGATTGACATCCTGCCCACGGCAGGCCCCGACAACGCATACGGAGGTATCTTCCGCACCGTGGAGATTATTGTCACCGACCGCGAGGCCATCAACCCCAACAAGATGGGTGCCGATGGCGTTACAATCACCACATCGGAGGTGACCGAGCAGAGCGCAAAGGGCACGTTAAAGATTGAGCTTCTGACAGATAACCTGCGTGGTGCTGAGGCTGAGGTGGAGATTGTCGCTCCCGACGGCCAAGTTGTTGCACGAAAGAGCAGCAAGGCACGCAACGAGGATGGCAAAACGATGGTTACCATTCCCTTTGAGGTGAGCCGTCCAGTTCTGTGGCAGGCAACCGAAAACCCTGCGCTTTACGAGTTCCGCGTTCGTGCGTTGCAGGGTGGTGAGCCTTGCGACAGCACAACAATTCGCAGTGGTTTCCGCAACTTTACATATACCGCTAATGGTCTGAGCCTCAACGGCAAGCCCTTCACAGCAAGAGGTGTGATTATACACCGCGACCGTTCGCTTGTAGGTACCGCTCTGAGTGCCGACAATATTGCAGACGACCTCGACATCATCAGCGAGATGGGCGCAAACACTATCTATGTGGTTGGCGGCTCGATGGGTCGTGAGTTCTACGACGAGTGTGACCGCAGGGGTCTGGTGGTGATTACCGGTATTCCGTTTACCGGCAGCAACATATTGAACCAGAAAGGCTATTTCAACACTGATTCGTTCCACGACAATGGTCGCCAGCAGCTCGACGAGACTATCTGCCAGCTTGCACACCACCCCTCGATTATGGCGTGGAACCTATTTACGGAGATGGAGATTAGGGGTGAGAGCCCTATCGACTACCTGCGCGAACTCAACACCCGCGCCAAGAGGCTCGACCCGACACGTCTGACAGCAGGGCTCAGCAACCAGGATGGCGATATCAATTTCATCACCGACCTCGTTGTCTGGAGTCACACCTTCGGCTGGATTGAGGGTCAGCCCGAGGATATCACCATCTGGCAGCGACAGATGCACAACCACCCCGAGTGGAGCACCCTGCGCTCAGCAGTAGCCTATCGTTGTGGCGGTAACGTATTGGATTTGAGCGAGGTACTCGAGAAGCCTATTGCATCGAGCAACCTGCATCCCGAGCGTTGGCAGACCCACTTCCACGATATCTACATGAATAGCCTGGCTGCCGATTCGCTCTTTTGGGGCTCGTTTGTCAACTGTATGTTTGACTTCGGCTCAGTAAACAGCATTGGTGGCGACGGCACAGGTATCAACGATTCGGGAATTGTCACCTTCGACCGACAGACCCGCAAAGACGCCTATTATATATATAAGGCGGCGTGGAACGAGAACGAGCCGTTTATCCATATTGCCGAGAAGCGATGGAAACGTCGCAGAGAGAGCACCCAAAATATCATCGTCTATTCCAATCAGCCATCAATCGAACTGATTGTCAACGGAGTAGCACTCGAAAGCGTTGAGCCTGTAAATGGCAAATACCTCTGGGAGGGAGTCTCGCTTATGCAGGGCAAGAATACTATTGAGGCCAAGAGTGGCGACATAACCGAAAAGGCGACCATCGAGGTTCTGACAAACAGCATAATATTATAGGTATGCTAGGGCAAAAATGGTCAGTTGACCTGTGAAAGTTGTCACTTCAACTACTTTTTCTTTGCCAAAACGCCAAAATGTTATATCTTTACCCGCAATTGTGGCATAGCGAACAATAATGTGTACAACACAAACTGATAACCAAACTCTTTTTAACTAAAACAACAAACAAAATGAAAAAAGTATTTTCTGTTGTTGCAGCTTTTATGTGTGTTGCTTCCGTAGTAGCACAGCCTAAACTCGCTGCTAACAATGTTGAGGAGATCATCAAAGCGATGACCCTCGAGGAGAAGGCTACTCTGCTTGTAGGTGCAGGCTGGGGTAGTATGAGCGCTGGTAGTATGACTGCATCGAGCACCGTTCTCGTATCGGGTGCTGCTGGTACTACCCGTCCTATTGAGCGTCTGGGTATCCCTGCAACCGTATTGGCTGACGGCCCTGCTGGTTTGCGTATCAACCCCACTCGCCCTAATGACCCCAACACTTACTACTGTACTGGTTTCCCCGTAGGTACCGTATTGGCTAGTACCTGGGACACCGCACTCGTTGAGCGTGTAACTACCGCTATGGGTGAGGAGGTTCTGGAGTATGGTGCTGACGTACTCTTGGCTCCCGGTATGAACCTTCACCGTAACCCCTTGTGCGGTCGTAACTTCGAGTACTTCTCGGAGGATCCTCTGCTCACCGGTAAGATTGCTGCTGCTTACGTTAACGGTATCCAGAGCAATGGTGTAGGTGTTAGTGTTAAGCACTATGCAGTTAACAACCAGGAGACCAACCGTATGGAGAACGACAGCCGCGTTAGCGTTCGCGCTCTCCGCGAGCTCTACCTCAAAGGTTTCGAGATTGCAGTTAAGGAGGCTCAGCCTTGGACTGTTATGTCGTCGTACAACAAGCTCAACGGTGAGTACACTCAGCAGTCGCACGGTCTTTTGACCAGCGTATTGCGCGACGAGTGGGGCTTCGACGGTATCGTTATGACTGACTGGGGCAACAAGGCAGGTACTGTTAAGGCTGTTAAGGCTGGTAACGACCTGATGGAGCCCGGTTCGGATCAGGAGATTCAGCGCATCGTTGAGGGTGTGAAGAGTGGCGAGATCTCGCAGGAGGAGCTCGACCGCAACGTTCGCAACATGCTCAACTACATCGTTAAGACTCCCCGTTTCAAAGGTTACAAGTATTCGAACAAGCCCAACATGGCTGCACACGCTGAGGTTGCTCGCGCTGCTGCTACCGAGGGTATGATTCTCTTGAAGAACAACGACAACACTCTGCCTATGGCTGGCGTTAAGACCGTTGCTCTCTATGGTACCGGTTCGTACGACTTCATCGCAGGTGGTACTGGTTCGGGTAACGTAAACAAGCCCTATATCCGCGACGTTGCTGAGGGCTTCGCTGCTAACGGCATCGAGGTTAACGCTAACATCAAGGGTTGGTATGAGGAGTACATCAACTACACCAAGGCTACTATGGCATACCAGAGTGGTCGTGGCGGTAGCGGTATCCTCCTTGGCGATCCCGTTATTCCCGAGATGGAGGTTAGCCGTTCGTTCATGGAGCGTATGGTAGGTCAGACCGATATGGCTGTGTTCACCTTGTCGCGTAACGCAGGTGAGGGTGGCGACCGTAAGGCTGAGAATGGTGACTGGTATCTGACCGCTCTGGAGCGTCAGATGATTCAGGATCTGGCTGACGTTTACCACGCTGCTGGTAAGAAGTTCGTAGTTGTTCTGAACATCGGTGGTACCATCGAGACTGCATCGTGGAAGCACATTCCCGACGCTATCCTTCTCGCATGGACTCCTGGTCAGGAGGGTGGTTTGGCCGTTGCTGACGTGCTGACCGGTGCTGCTAACCCCTCGGGTAAGCTTCCTATGACCTTCCCCTTGAACTATCTGGATATCCCCTCGTCGGCTAACTTCCCCTATGCTACCGCTGCTAACACTCAGCAGGGTTATGGCAACTACGGTGGTCAGCAGCGTGCATTGCGCAAGAACACTGACTACACCGAGTATGCTGAGGGCATCTATGTAGGTTACCGCTACTTCCAGAGCGCAGGCAAGGAGGTTTCGTATCCCTTCGGCTTCGGTCTGTCGTACACCACTTTCGAGTACAGCAAGCCCGCTGTTAAGGCTAACGCTAATGGCTTCACCGCTACCATCACCGTGAAGAACACCGGTAAGGTTGCTGGTAAGGAGGCTGTTCAGGTTTACGTTGCTGCTCCTGCTGGTGGCTTGGAGAAACCCGCATTTGAGTTGCGTGGTTTTGCTAAGACCAACCTCTTGCAGCCCGGCGAGAGCCAGACTCTGACTATCAATGTTGACAACTACACCCTCGCTTCGTACAACGAGGCTACCACTTCGTGGGAGGCTGCAGCTGGTGCATACAAGGTTATGTTCGGCGCAAGCGCAACCGATATCCGTGGTAACGGTACTTACAACTTGAAGAAGGCTCAGAGCTGGAAGACTACCGACGTTCTGCACCCCGCAGAGCCCGTAGCAGAGCTTAGCCTCAAATAGTAGAACTTTATAGTAATACTATATTAGTAGAGGAGCAACTTTAGGGTTGCTCCTCTTTTTTTTATTGAGCTGAGGAGGTGAAATTGAAAAAAATGCAAAAAATCGAAAAAAAATCCCCGAAAAAGATGTAGTTTTAGAAAAAATTACTATTTTTGCAATCCGTTAGGGCCTCGATAAGAGGCAATCGACCTTGGAAAGATGCCGGAGTGGTCGAACGGGCCGCACTCGAAATGCGGTGTACGGGCAACTGTACCGGGGGTTCGAATCCCTCTCTTTCCGCAAAGAGCATATTCTATGCAGCGAACGACAGAACAATTGTTCTGTCGTTTTTTTTGTTTATAGGGTTTAGGGAATACTCTCGTAGAGAGTACGATAGAAAATAGATATAGGGAAGCCAAGTTTACTTGAACTTCCCTATATCTATTCTTGTCGTAGTTGCAGCAAGGCTATCTCTAAGCAGCTGAGGTGGGTTTATTTGCTCAACCCGCAAACTAAAATGTTTAAAAGTTTTTGGTCCCGCTTTTTACAAAAAGCGGGGAAAAGTTTTTGGGGAGCCTTTTTACAAAAAGGCTCGAAAGTTATGCGTAGCTCTTTTTAACATTTAGAATCTTCTCGCTAAGGCAATGCTTTGTACTTGAAAATCAGCAAGTAAAAGACTGCTACGGTGATATAACTATCTGCTAAATTAAATACCGGAGCGAAGAAGGTAAAGGGATTTCCGCCCACCATCGGGAGCCAATCGGGGTAGTTTCCACTGAACAGCGGGAAGTAGAACATATCCACCACCTTGCCGTGGAGGAACGATGCGTAGCCACCCGCCTCGGGGAGCAGTTCGGCAACGCCCCAAGGTGTTGATTCGGAGAATATCATACCGTAGAATGCGCTGTCTATCATATTGCCAATCGCACCCGCCAGAATCAGCACAAAGCCCACGACCAATCCCTTATCGGCTGTCTTACGGTTCAGGTAGGGGACAAACCAACAGAGCGCGCCAATGGCGACAATGCGGAAGAGGCTCAGGAACAACTTACCATTATTACCACCCAGCTCAAAGCCAAAGGCTGCTCCAGGGTTCTCTATAAAGCGCAGGAAAAACCAATCGGGGAATACGGTGATACTCTCGCCAAGCGCCAAGTGCGTTTTAATCCAAATTTTCAACGCCTGGTCTGCCACGAGCAGGAGCACCACAAGCAGGAGTATATTTCTATTCTTCATCTACTTTCGCCTGGGTTTATCGAATCAGTGTGCTACTCTCACCTATCAAGTAGCCGTCCATATAAATCTCCACCTGATACTCACCCGCAACCACCTGTGCACCACCATAGTACAAACCGATTGCAAGGTCTTCGTTCTGATAGTCAATATCATCACGCATTGCAGAGTAGGTAATCTGGTCGCCCTCGAAGTCGAAGACATAGCCATCGGCATTTGCCATAATATAGCCATCGGGGCCGATGATTCGGGCATAGACATTGCGCGCACCGGGCTGTGTCAACTCGTTGGCCGAGAGGACAAAGTCAATCTTCAGACGGTCAGCACGCGAGGCACGAGTCACAGGCTTGCCATTGGCATTGATAGGTGTGAGGGTGATATCGCGCGCCTTCACGATAGAGCCCATACGCACTTTATCGTCGAGCTCGCTTGCACGCTCCTCAGCCTTGTCGGCACGCAGACGCTCGCTTGTCACCTGACGGCGAATAGTGATATTCTCCGAGGCGAGTTGCTGATTGAGTGTATTGAGCGAGTCTATCTGCTTGACATAGTGTTGCATAGTGTTGAGCAGAGTGCCAATCTCCTTCTCGTAGCGACGTATTGTCGCCTGATTTGCCGAGCGTTCCTGTTGCAGGCGTTGCATCAGCGAGTCGGCACGCTGGCGCTCAATGCTAAGGTTGTGCGAGATGGTGTCGTTCGCTGTCTGGATATTGTCGATATCGCTGATAAGGTTTACGATACGATTGGTCAGCGTGTCACGCTCGATGCGGAAGTCCTCACGCATCTGGTGTGTCTGCTTGAAGTACAGGAACGAGAGAGCGCCGAGTATCACTACCAATATGATAACCAGCACCTTATATCCTTTTAACGAGCGACTGTCATCGCTCTTTTCCTCATTATAATCGTAATATTCGTCGTTATACTCTTCCATATCTTTAGGATGTTTCAGGTTTATAGATGGCGTTTAATTCGCCACATTTGGTACAAAGATAACTCTTTTTGCGAAACTACCCCCTACTTTATTTCACTTTTTGCACAGAGCCTATCTCTCAGCCTTCAACTTCGAGCCGAGCAACACACTCTCCCACGGATATTTCAACCCCGAATAACTGCTCAACCTCGCCTTGGCAATGCCATAGCGGGTAGGTGTTTCGATGTAGAGAGGTATGTAGTTGCGGTCGTTGGATATCCATAGGTGAAAGATATTGCCCTCGGCCAGCTTTTCGCCATTGGGTAGCGCAATCTGGCACTCCAACTTTATGGTGCGCACCTTGCCGATACCTGTGATATCCTTCTCCTCGGGGCCGAGATAGGTGTATGAGATATACTGAATCTGGTCGTTGAGAATAATGCCTATACGTTTGCTCTCACCCTTGCGCATCGAGCCGACAATGTTGCTGTTACGCAGTGTGTAGAAGTGCGCCAGATAGTCGCGGATTGAGGTGTCTATCTTCAACTCTGTATCCTTCCACGGGGAGTCCATCGCACTATAGCGGGCAAGCGCTGTGTTGTTCTTCCAATCGTAGTGGTAGCTCGACGCTGTACGCCAATTGCCCTCGTTAATATACTGAGAGTACTGCACGGGGAGGCCGTTGCTTGTTGCCAGCCAGGTATTCAGGCGGTCGTCGAGTTTGAAGATTACACGCGCCATATTGTTGGTTGTCGCACGAGCCGAGATGCGCCACGCAGCCGTACCATCCACACTCTCGGTGGTCACCTTACTTGTCACCTCACCAATGTTGGCACCAATCAGCACCTTCGAACGAAAACTTATAGTATAAGTCAGACTCTCGCCCGGGGCAAAGGCACCCGAGGCAAGCGGTTGCGCCGTTACACACTGAGCGTCAGCCAACAACGCCAATACCATCGCACTCAAAAAAATGTAAAAAAATCTCATAGCACCCTCCTCTCTACGAAATCATCGCAAAATCTCTCTGTTCTTTTCCGCTATACTGTTTTTTCAACTCCTCCAAACCTCTATTCTTCGGTAACGACAGTGTGGGGTCTTCGGCAAGCACCTTCTCTGCCACACGTCGTGCCCACTCCACAATCTGGTTGTCGCGACTCACGGAGGCAATGCGCAGCTCAAACGGCTCGCCACTCTGCTGAGTACCGGCCAAATCGCCTGCTCCGCGCAGTTTGAGGTCAAGTTCGGCAAGGCGGAAACCATCGGTCGTCTCGACCATAGCCCCCAATCGTGCCTTCGCCTCGCGGGTCAGCTTATCGCCACTCATCAGCACACAGTAGGACTGCTCACCACCACGACCCACACGGCCACGCAGCTGGTGCAACTGCGACAAACCAAACCTCTCGGCGCTCTCAATCACCATCACCGTAGCATTTGGCACATCAACACCTACCTCTATAACGGATGTAGCCACTAAAATATTGGTTATCCCACGCTTAAAGTCATCCATATTGCCATTTTTCTCCTCGTTGGTCATCTTGCCATGCACTGCACCCACCCTGTATGTTGGCTCGCGGAACTCGTCGGTGAGTTGAGCAAAGCCCTCATAAAGGTTTTTGTAGTCGGCCTTCTCCGACTCCTTAATCAAAGGATATACCACATATACCTGACGCCCTGCCGCAATCTCACGTTTTATAAACCCGTGTAACATAAGTCGCTGCGACTCAAACAGATGGCGTGTGCGAATTGGTTTACGACCAGGTGGCAGTTTGTCAATCACAGAGATATCCAAATCACCATAGAGTGTCATTGCCAGAGTACGAGGGATTGGGGTGGCGGTCATTACAAGGATGTGTGGCGCAATCTGATTCTTTGTCCACATCTTCGCTCTCTGCTCAACGCCAAAGCGATGTTGCTCGTCAATCACCACAAAACCGAGATTGGCAAACTGCACCGAATCTTCGATAAGTGCGTGAGTACCAACAAGTATTTTAATACGACCCTCGGCCAGACCCACCAGAATCTCGCGACGCTCCTTGGCACGCGTAGCACCTGTAAGCACCGCCACGCACCCCTTGGCAGGGGTATTTTCCACAAATCGCTCAATGGAGGCAAAGTGTTGACGGGCGAGAATCTCTGTCGGTGCCATCATACAGGTCTGGAATCCATTATCCACCGCCAACATCATCGAGGCCAAAGCCACCAACGTCTTACCACTACCCACATCGCCCTGCAACAGACGATTCATCTGGTGACCGGTAACGGTATCAGCTCTAATCTCCTTTATCACACGCTGCTGTGCATCCGTCAGGGGGAAGGGCAGTGACGAATATAGCGAGCGGAAGTGGTCGCCCACGCGATTGAAAATAAAGCCGTTGCTATTGGTTGTGCGGGTTGCTCGGCGTGAGAGAATACCGAGCTGTATGCCGAATAGTTCTTCGAATTTCAGGCGGCGTTCTGCCCTGCTCAGTGCTTCATTCGATGGCGGGAAATGGATGTCGTGCAGAGCCGTGCGCAAATCCACAAGCTGGCAACCCTCAACAATATAGGGCGGTAATGTTTCGACGATATCCTCCTCGACAATCGGCCACAGGGAGCAGACAAGTCCATAGATACCCTTGCTTCCCAGCCCCGAGGTTGTCAGTCGCTCGGTAGTACTATAGACACCCTGCACCGAAGCGTTCTGGCGACTGAGGAAGTGCTCGACAAGCTCCACCTCGGGGTGCACGAAGCTGAGTGCCCCCTTAAAGATATTTGGCTTGCCGAAGATGATATACTCACGCCCCGCCTCAATCTTCTTGCCAATCCACTTAATCCCCTTAAACCAAACAAGTTCTGCCGCACCGCTGCTATCGGCCACACGTACAATAAGCCTCTGTTTGGCCCCTGCACCTTGGGTGGTGATATTCATCACTCGCGCCCGAATCTGTATATAGGAGGTGTTCTCTTCGCTGACCTCAGTTATGCGATAGATGCGTGTGCGGTCTACGTGGCGGAAGGGGAAGTAGTAGAGCAGGTCGCCAAAAGTGCGTATGCCGATCTCAGAGGCAAGTAGCGAGGCACGTCGCTCACCCACCCCAGGCAGATATTTTATATCATTCGTCAGCTTGCTCTGCACGGTTTGTTTGTTATCTATCTCTATTAAAAACAGACTGTTAAAGACTACTCGCACAACTACCGCCAATGGGCGATGTTTTTTCTACGACAGCAGCCTTTAACAGTCTTCTCTGTATCTTACTCTCCTACTCGGTGAGGTACTCAAAGATACGAATAGCATCCTCGCGAACATTGAAGTCGATTTTCTCCTTCTTCACAAAGTCGCGAATTTCGTTCTTCTTGTCGGGAAAGGCCTTGTTCAGATTCTTGGTAGAGAGCGAGTTGAAATCACCATCCAAACCAATAACATAGTTTATGCGACGCTCCATAGTGAACTCCATGGTGCTAACCTGACGCAGATCCATAAAGCCCGAGTTCATATTAAACATCGAGTTGGTCGAGGTGATAGCCGAGGTCGAGGAGGTTGCGCCATAGCCAGCATCCATCGCCTTGTCAACGGTGTGGAGAGTGATGGCCTCAGCAAGGTAGATACCATCCTTCTCGCGCACTACGCGATAGTGTTTCTTGCCGTCGTTCACCCACTTATCCTCGCCAATGGTAACATAGAGCAGAGGTGAGGTGCTGACGATATCGTAGGCATAGATATCGTTCTTGTCAACATACTGTACGCGCTGGAAATAGACATTGTAGTTTACCTTCAACTCGTTACGATTATTCTCAAACTCGGCAACACCTGTCTGCCAATCCTCGTAGAGGTAGAGGTATTTCGACAGAGGCTCCTCAACTTTTATAGTAAATTTCTCGGTCTGTTGTGCCGATGCACTCAGGATTGTGAGCACCAGCATAGCGGTCAGTGCTAAAAGTCGTTTCATATTCTGATTGTTATTGTTGTTTCCGCTACTAAATTAGTAAACTTTTTTGAAAGTGTATGCATTTTTGATGCGAAACAACTATTTTTGTAAGTGAAACAACTATTTTGCGAGCAATATTATGAGCAAGTTTTGTGATAACCTATTTCTCTTTACACGCCGTCCTGCGTGTGAGGTGCGCATTGGCAAGAGTGTGATTGGCGGCAATAATCCCGTTGCCGTGCAGACGATGACAAACCGTGACACTAACGACACGGAAGGTTGTGTAGAACAGATTGCTGCTGCCGCACGCGAGGGCTGCCGTATCGTACGCCTTACGACTCAGGGTACCCGAGAGGCTCGCAACCTTGCCGAGATTGCCGCACGCACTCATACCGAGTGGCCCGACGTGGCACTTGTGGCAGACGTGCACTTTCTCCCCGCAGCAGCCGATGTGGCTGCCGATAGTGCCGATAAGGTGCGCATAAACCCGGGTAACTATAACGACAAGGGTGGCGCACTCGATGCACTGCTCGAGAAGTGTGCTCGCAGGGGTGTGGCACTGCGAATAGGTGTCAACCACGGCTCGCTCTCACCTCGTATGTTCGACCTCCATGGTGACACGCCGGAGGGTATGGTAGCCTCGGCTATGGAGTACCTGCGTGCCTGCCGTGAGCGCAACTTCCACAATGTGGTGGTATCGATGAAGTCGAGCAATGTGAGGGTTATGATATATGCCTACCGTATGCTAGTGGAGGCTATGCAGAGGGAGGAGATGAACTATCCTCTCCACCTGGGCGTTACCGAGGCGGGTGATGGCAACGAGGGACGTATCAAATCGGCGGTGGGTATTGGTGCTCTGCTGGCTGATGGTATTGGCGACACTATCCGCGTGTCGCTCACCGAAGAGCCTGAGCGCGAAGTAGTTGCAGGGCGTATGTTGGTTGATTATATGGCAGACCGTCAGGAGGATAAAACAGATTTGGACACTGCCGTTGCAGGGGCATTTGAACAAAAATATTCTCCATTTGAGTATTGCAGAAATGTGAGTGAGCAGGTAGGTAGAGTTGGTGGCAATGGTGTACCTCTGCTCTACTCGGAGATGACCGAGGAGGAGCGCACAGGGGTCTGCGCAATTGAGGCTGTGGGTAAGAATCCCGTTGCCGAGTGGCGCAGGGCTATTGCACGCAAGGAGGCGAAGGGCGACCATCGTCCCGTGATGCTGAGTCGCACCTATAGCGTAGGCTCGGCAGATGAGTTGCGAATCAAGGCGGCAGCCGACTTCGGCGTTATGTTTGTCGATGGACTTGCCGATGCGATAGATATCCGTTGCTCGGAGGTGAGCGAGGAGGAGTTGACAGGTGTGATGCTCGATATTTTGCAGGCATCGCGCGTGCGCATCAGCAAGACCGAGTATATCTCCTGCCCGGGTTGCGGGCGTACGCTCTACGACCTGCAGGGCACGCTGGCACAGATTAAGAAGCGCACCTCGCACCTTAAAGGGCTAAAAATCGGTGTGATGGGCTGTATTGTCAATGGCCCTGGCGAGATGGCGGATGCCGACTATGGCTATGTGGGTGCAGCGCGTGGCAAGGTGTCGCTCTATCGTGGCAAGGAGGTGGTTTGTCGTAACATCCCGCAGGATGAGGCACTCGACAGACTTGTGGAGTTGATTAAGGCCGATGGACGTTGGACGGAGCAAGAGTAAGTATGAATATATTACCATTGACATACCTCGGCAATACCGAGTGGTGGGCACTGCTCCTGGGGGGCGAGGCCGTAATCGATGTGGGCGAGAACTATGTAAAACAGACCTGCCGAAACAGGGCAGAGATTCTCACTGCCGATGGAGTTATGGTGCTGACCGTCAATGTGGTTAAGGGCAGCTCGCTACGCAAAAAGGCTGTGGCAATGATGGAGGTTGACTACTCCAAACGCTGGCAACACCAACATTGGAATGCCATCCGCTCGGCATATAAGAGTTCACCCTATTTTGACTACCTGGCACACCATTTCGAACCACTCTATACGCAGGAGATTCGCTCACTCCGCGAGTGGAACTTTATGCTTGTCGAAGCTGTATGTAAGGCACTAAAAGTAACTCCGCAATATACCATTTCAGAAAAATATGTGATTGCAGGTGAGGAAGATAGAGATTTTAGAGCTTACCCGTTTCTGAGGGATTGTGCAGAGCCCGCTTTCGAATGCCCCGAGTACTATCACGTCTTTCCCGAAGCAGCCGACAGCGGCTTTCAACCACGCCTCTCTATCTTGGACTTGCTCTTCTGCGAAGGCCCCTCCGAGACAATTAACTACCTTCGAACAATGGGGTAAACATACTCCTGCAATTGATTTGTAGAGATTTTACATCAGATTGACTATTAGCCAATCTGTTTTTTTTGCTATTAAACACCAGCCTACATCGAGCAGCCACCTGGTGATACAATTTTTAGGCGCAGGCGTTTTCGAGGCATCACAGATGCGTTTCTATTTGGCCGAGAAGCCACTATGATTAGGAAAATTTTGGGCTTCGCACAGAAAGGCAAGCCGATGCATACTTGACGTATGTGAGGCGAAGCCTTTCAAGGGAAGTGCAAAATTTACCAATCAGATGGCTTCGTGAGGCGTCGCAGACGCTTTTCTAAAAATTAACAGCCATCTGGTGAGACGATTTTTAGGCGCAGGTGTTTTCGAGGCGTCATAGACGCGTTTCTATTTGGCCGAGAAGCCACTATGATTAGGAAAATTTTGGGCTTCGTAGCGTCGCAGACGCGTTTCTATTTAACCCTTGACATCATTCGGCGAAAATTAGTATTTGACTTTCAAGGGAAGTGCAAAATTTACCAATCAGATGGCTTCGTGAGCATTAAATAAAAAAAGGGATGCTTCCCAGCATCCCTCCAACCAACGCGGACTATATCCGCAACACTACATATGCAAGTCTATTCTTAAAATACGAGTTATAAGGTTCTGAAAACTCGCCAGAACAGACTTTACTCCGAGTTGCGCTTGTAGCAGTTCGCAACTCTATTTCAAGCTCTCCTCTCTCCCCGCCCGAAAAGACGGGGAGAGCGAGAGTGAAAGTTGTCTAAATTAGATAGCAACCTGGGTCTTTACACGGAGATCATCCGATGCACCACCGACCATAATCTCGATGTTGCCGCTCTCCAATGCCCAAACGTCTGCATCTACATCCCAGTAACGGAGACTCGATACGGGAACCTCGAGGGTTACGCTCTTAGTCTCACCGGGCTGCAAGGTGATACGATCGAATGCCTTGAGCTCCTTAACGGGCCACTCAACCTGAGCATCCAGACGAGTTACGTAGAGCTGAGCAACCTCATCAGCAACCATGTTGCCATTGTTGGTCAGATCGAAGGTAACCTTGATAACGTCGTTAGCCTTGTAGCTCTTCTTGTTAGTCTCGATGTTAGCATAGTCGAAGGTTACATACGACAAACCGTGACCGAACGCGTACATAACGGGAACGTTCTTGGTGTCGAACCAACGGTAACCTACATACATACCCT
>JAZUCV010000033.1:0-1815 GCA_045639285.1 Tidjanibacter sp. | reverse complement strand
GCGAGTCGGTCCAGTCAATCTTGTCCAATCCGTCGAGCAGACGACCAGCGTATGCCGACACGCGCAAGCACCACTGGCGCATCTTCTTCTGCACCACGGGGTAACCACCACGCTCTGACACACCATCTACCACCTCATCGTTGGCGAGTACCGTACCCAACTTGGGGCACCAGTTCACCATCGTCTCGCCGAGGTAGGCGATACGGTAATTCATCAGCACCTCCTGCTGCTCCTTCTCGCTCATCGCTTTCCACTCGGCTGCGGTGAAGGTCAGTGCCTCAGACTGGGCGGCATCGATACCTTCCGAGCCATTCTGTTCGAAGTGTGCCACGAGGTTCTCGATGGGCATAGCCTTGCCCTGGGTATTGTCGTAGTATGAGCCGAACATCTTGATAAAGGCCCACTGTGTCCACTGGTAGTACTCTGCGTCGCAGGTGCGTATCTCACGGTCCCAGTCGAAGCAGAAGCCAATTTTATCCAACTGCTCACGATAGCGTGCAATGTTCTGCACCGTGGTGATGGCAGGGTGCTGACCAGTCTGTATAGCATATTGCTCGGCGGGGAGTCCGTATGCATCATAGCCCATGGGGTTGAGTACGTTGTATCCCTGCGAACGCTTGTAGCGGGCATAGATGTCCGAAGCGATATATCCCAGCGGATGTCCTACGTGGAGTCCCGCACCCGAGGGATAGGGGAACATGTTGAGCACATAGAACTTCTTCTTCTCCGGGTCTTCGGTCACGCGGTAGGTCTTGTTATCCAACCACCACTGTTGCCATTTCTTCTCGATTTCTCTAAAATTGTATTCCATATCTTTTGTCGCTTTTATTCCTTTCTGATTTACTTACGTGTTTAACGAGGCGAAGGTAATAAAAGATGAGCGAAATGCCAAATCTCAACGAGCGAATATTAAGAAAGTTAAGACATTTAAAAGAGAATTGCCTTTTCCCGAAAAAGTTTTCTTTTGCTAAAAAGGTTGACTCGCGCGACTGAAAGTGTTGACTCTTTCCTGAGAAAATTGTCATTCACCTCGGACTTAATCCGAGGTTGTTTGGTAAGGGGAAAAGCCTACCACAAAGAATAAGAGAACACACAAAAAGAGTACAGGGCCTACAGCCTATGCTCTTTTGTGTGTAGGAGCAGTAAGTGCGTCAAGATTGTAATGTAAAAAGGAGGCAATCACACGGAGAGTGCCGATTCCCTAAGACATCTTTATACTATTTGGGGGAGCCGTGATGGCTCCCCCAAAATTCCTGGTATCGTGCTCTCCTACTCGACCGGCTTACCAATGAGTGTTGCCGAGCTGGCATCGGTAATCTCGACCATCACGAAATCGCCGATGCGGTGATTCTGCTTGTCGAAGACGACGGTCTTGTTCTGCTCTGTGCGTCCGCAGAGCTGTTCGCGTGAACGCTTCGAGTAGCCCTCGGCCAGCACCTCGTAGGTCTTGCCGATGCAGCGGCGGTTGCTCTCGGCAGAGAGCTCGTTCTGCACAGCGATGATCTCGTTGAGGCGGCGTATCTTGACCTCCTCGGCGATATCGTCGGGCAGGTGGCGGCTGGCATAGGTGCCGGGGCGCTCGCTATACTTGAACATGAAGGCCGAGTCGTACTCGCACAGGCGCATCAGCGAGAGCGACTCCTGGTGGTCCTCCTCGGTCTCGGAGTGGAAGCCCGAGAAGATGTCGGTGCTGAGGCCACAGGCGGGGATGATGCGACGGATGGCCGCTACGCGCTCGAGGTACCACTCACGGGTGTACTTGCGGTTCATGAGCTTCAATACGCGCGAGCTACCGCTCTGCACGGGCAGGTGGAT
>JAZUCV010000032.1:0-43034 GCA_045639285.1 Tidjanibacter sp. | reverse complement strand
CATAGACCACAATCTGGTTGAAGGCACGCTCCTGCTCGGGCAGAAGATTGTCGGCCAGCAGGTCGGTGAGCGAGTCGATAAAATAGCTCTCCTTGCCCATTAAGAGATAGACAGGGGCAATACGACCCGCCAAAATATCGCCTTGGAGAGCGTGATGGAGAGCCACCGAATCCTTAAACTTTAACTTCTTTGCTGCTGCCATAAGTGGGTTAGTGTTAAGGGTTTATATTATCTCGCGAGTGACTTTTATAACATTTTCCGTCTTGGAGGTGAGTTTGTATCGCTCATCCAATCGACGGCCTACAACCCACACGACCTCCTCGCCACTCATCAACACAAACTGACGCTCCTTCTCGGCCATCGAGACCTTGCAGTCGATGAGGAAGTCGCTCACCTTCTTGTGTCCCTCCATACCGAGCGGAATAAAACTGTCGCCCGCCTGCCAACGACGCAGATAGATCTCACCACCGAGACTCTCTGCATCAATAAGAGCCACATTCTCAGGCTGGTTGTAGGTGTCGATATCGTCAATCGAGCAGGGCTCTATGTAGAGCACCGAGTTGCCACAATAGACCTTGCCGAACGATAGAGGCATCTCTACACGACAATCGTCACTCTCTTGAATCTTGGTCACAATGATACGACCTCGGTCAATAAAGGCCACATAGGAGGCCGAGTAGAATCGTTTGCCCGTAGCACCCCTACGAAGCGAAGCGCAGAGCGAGTCGATGGTATCTCCCTTGAAGCCGTAGGTGGCACTAAGCAGCTCGTAGATGACAAAGTCGAGAGGGTATTTGGGGTCTATACGGTCGGGGTTGATGATATCCTCGCCGCCATTGTGGTCCACAACCTGATCGGCGATGAGCTCCACGGCGCGAGTGATAAAGAACTGAGCATCAGCCAATCTGCCGATAGCCGAAACGGTGCTCTCCGTGAACTTGGGGCTAATCTCTCTCAGTCGCGGAATGATGCCGAGGCGGATTTTGTTGCGCAGATACTTCGTTGAGCGATTGGAGGAGTCTTCGCGGAAGATAATGCCATTGGTCAGAGCGTAGTCGTGAATCTCCTTGCGCGATGCAAAGAGCAATGGGCGGATAATCTTGCCGTTTACTTTGCTGATACCTGTCAGACCCTTCAATCCCGTGCCACGCAAGAGGTTGATGAAGAATGTCTCGATAGAGTCATCTGCCTGATGTGCAATGGCTATTGATTGGTAGCCGTGCTCGGCACAGAGCTGGTTGAACCACTCGTAGCGCAGTCTGCGAGCCGCCATCTGTACCGACTCGCCTGTCTGCTCCATCTCGGCCTTGGTGTCGAAACGCTTGTTGTAGTAGGGTACGCCAAAGCGTGCAGCCTCGGCCTCAACCCACTTCTCGTCCTCCTCGGCCTCCTCGCCACGCAACTGAAAATTGCAGTGAGCAACACCAATATCGTAGCCGAGCGATGCCATAAGGTGGAGCATCACCATCGAATCAACACCGCCACTGACGGTGAGAAGTATCTTGTCGCCACGACGAATAAGCTCGTGCTCGTCGATATATCTGTTTAGTCTATCGATAAGTATGTTATGTTCCATAAACTACTAATCTACACCCTGTTATACCTCAAAATCTAACCTACTATGTTAATCTCGGGGACAATCCTGACCCCGAACTTCTGCTCAACCTCGGCAACTATGATTTTCGCAAACTCTATCACCTGGCTGCCTGTTGCCTCGCCGTGATTGACCAATACAAGTGCCTGGCGGTCGTGGACACCTACATTACCTACTCGTCTGCCCTTCCAGCCCGCCTGCTCAATAAGCCAGCCCGACGACAACTTCTTCATATCTCCCTCGGCGGGATATAGGGGCATATTGGGATAGTTGGCGAGCAATCTCTCTGCCACCTCGGGCTCTACAATCGGATTTTTGAAGAAACTACCGCCATTGCCCAACACCTTGGGGTTGGGGAGCTTGCTCTCGCGGATTGTGATGACGGCCTGACGGATATTCTTTAGCGTAGGCTCACCCAACCTCTCCACCTCGGCACGCAGAGCGCCATAATCCAAATGCGGAGCAGCTAAACGACTGAGGCGCAGATTGATAGCGGTGATGATAACCTTCCCCGCAAGCGACTGCTTGAAGATGCTCTCGCGGTAGCCAAATGAACAGTACTCGCCTCCCAATACCAGTCGGTTAAGGGTGTCGGTACAGAGCATCTCCACACTCTCGATGCTTTCCCCAATCTCGGTGCCGTATGCCCCGATGTTCTGAACAGGGGCTGCACCTGCCTGCCCAGGAATCAGCGAGAGATTCTCAATGCCCCATAGGCTACGCTCCACGGCCCAGGCCACTACGTCGTCCCACTCCTCACCCGCCTCTACACGCACAATGACGTCGTTGCCTCGCTCGGCAGTGATGACTATCCCTTTGGAGATGGGGTGGATGAGTGTGCCGTGGTAGTCGGCAGTGAAGAGGGTGTTGTTGCCACCACCCAACACTCGCCAGTTACCCGCCAGGATTGTGGGGTCGGCAGTGAGCGTAGCGTGCAAATCGTCGTAGGAGGTAAACTCTACGAGTCGCTCTGCTATCTGACTGACGCCGAAACTGTTATATGGTTTGAGGTTGATGTTTGTCTGCTCTGTTGCCATAGTAGGGGATGGTTTGCATTTCTACTAAATAGCAAAAATAACGAAAAAAACCGAAATGGCAAGCATCATAGATGCGTTTATGGTTGGTGGGTTTCGGGAGAGTAAGGAGTTTTGAGAGTGACGATGCAATCCAAAATTCAAAATGTTGTAGGGAGAGTAGGGAATTTAAGGAATTTAGGGAAATTTAGAGAATAATCGGAGTAATCCTTAAACTCCTTAAACTCCTTAAACTCCCGTTAACTTAAAATACCTTGCCGACACTCAGATAGAAGCCCGTCCAGGGTTGGTGGCTGTTGCCACCGCAGGTGAGCGATATGGGGCCGATGGGACTGTCGTAGGAGTACTCCAAGGCGTAGCCGAAAGTGTTGTTGCGAAAATTGAACATCGGCAGGAAATTGTCGCTCTCGGTGAGTGCTGCGACCTTTGCGCGCAGGTAGTGTTTGTTCCACACCTCGGCACTGAGATAGAGTTGGGTGGCGATGACCGAGTTGTCGAAAATCTCCACATTGCTGATACCCGTAAATGGCAGTTGTTGAGCCATATAGCGACCCGCCATCTCGCCACCGACAAAGTTGTAGTATGGGTAGGTGGCGTTGTTACCAAAGAGGGTACGGCCATAGAGCCACGCCGAGATGGTCAGGCGCGGGCTGAGCGGGAAGACGCTTTGGAGCGAGTACTGGACAGAGGCAAAGGGTATCTTGTGGTTGACCGAGACGCCATCTGTCGTGTGGAGGGTGTAGGAAGTATATATCGACGAGCCTCGGGTGGGATAATAGAGCTCGTCGAGAGAGTCGTAGTGCAGGTCCAAGTAGTAGTTTATGTAGTCCTGTGGTTTCAGCTCGATAGGGTTGCCACCCTCGGCATAGAGCGACTCGTGGAAGTCGAAATGTTCGTACTGAGCACCAAGATTCAGGTCGAAGTTGCGGAGGCGAAGGTTGGTAAATGCTAAATCTATATGATTGAGGTTAAACGAGTTAAATGCTACTCGTTTGCCCTTGTCGTAGACCGAGAAGTCGTTGCTGCGATAGATATAACTACCACCCACATTGGCCATACCTACGCTGCCTGTGGTGAAGTCGATGCGACCGTATGGGTTCTCGCTGAGCCTCAGCGTTAGGCTGGCACTTGGGGAGAAGAGCGACTGGCGGGTGAGGATGGTGGTGTTGAGCAGAATCGATGCCATCTCCTCGGTGTCGAATCGGAACCCTGCATTGATGGTGCCACTGCGCTTGCGCGAGAGCATAACCGTAAGGTCGTATGGTGCGTTGTTGTTGAGGCGGAACGAGACCGATGAGTAGGCACCTGTGCCACGCACGCGACTGATGGCACTGTTTAGCTCACCGAGCGAGATGACACTGTACTCTTCGAGTTCGAGGAAGCGCATCATACGCCTCGACTCGCGCTCGTCGATACCCTCGAACTTAATCGCGCCAATCATCAACATATCGTTATCAATCAGGTGTTTGGCAGGGCGAGATGCTTTGTAGTCGTCGCTGATGCCAATATCCTTGCGGAGTGCTAGAATATCCTCCCAGTGCTTGCGTGCCACCTCTTCGCCACGCATCAGGATAGTGTCGATGGCGGTATTGGTGAACGAAGCGGCGGTGTAGCCATCCAACTCGGGGTAGAGATAGAGGTCCACTTTGTCCTTGTTGCTGTTATACTTTTCGGCACCGAAGAAGTTGGTTATCTGGTTGAAAATCTCAGCCATATTGCCCATCTGGTCGATGGTGTAGGGGCCCGGATATAGGTCAACGCCAATCACAATCTCGGCTCCCATCTGGCGCACCACATCTACGGGGAAATTGTTATAGACACCGCCATCGACCAAAATCATACTATCGGTCCTGACCGGCATAAAGGCTCCCGGAATCGACATACTCGCACGGATAGCCATTGGCAGCGAGCCACTACGCGACACCAGCTCGGTGCCTGATACCATATCGTAGCTCACACAAGCAAAGGGGATTGGCAGATCGTCGAAGCTCTCCATCTCGTGATAGCCGATAGTGAGCTCGTTGAGCATATTCATCACGCTCTCCCCCGGGAGAATACCTGCCGGTATCACAGGGCTCTCCTGCGAGATGTTGTATCGGGCTATGTAGCGGTCGCTGTTTTGTCGCTCGGAGTAGTATTGGTTCTCGCGCCCTACCTGGTCGCTGAGCAGGCTCAGCCAATCCTGAGAGCACAAGAGCGAGTCGAGTTCGTCGGGGGTGTAGCCGATGGCGTACAGACCACCAACGATGGCACCCATAGAGGTGCCTGCAATATAATCGATAGGAATCTCGGCCTCCTCCAATACTTTGAGCACTCGCACGTGGGCTGCGCCCTTGGCGCCACCTCCACTCAGTACGAGTCCTACCTTTTTGCGACTGCTGTCTTCATCATCCTGCGGTGCCGCACTCGCACACCACACCACGCAGAGGAGTGTCACTATCGCCAACACTCCAAACCTCACTGTAACTCCTCTGTCTTTTGTCATTCTGTTGTCTGTTTTGTCTTCTATATTTTTAGATGCTTGGAGCCTTGCAAATGATGCGTTGGAACTCAATTTTTTATACATTTTTTGTGCTGTTTTTGTGGGAGATGCGGAATTTTGAAAAAATATTCTTATATTCGTAGCAAGAATATATTCAAACCAATAAACAAAAACCTACATGAAACACTTCTATTCTCTATTGACCCTGATATTCGCTACCGTTTTGGTGGGTTGTGCAGAGCAAAATCCAGTGCTTGATATTGAGGGTGGTCAGGTGGTCGGTGTCCCCACCGCTACCGATGGCGTAATCTCCTATAAGGGTATTCCCTATGCTGCTGCTCCTGTCGGGGAGTTGCGCTGGAGGGCACCTCAGCCCGTTGTGGCCTGGGAGGGTGTTAAGGTTGCCGATGAGTTTGGCCCTGCCTGCTGGCAGACCGATAAGACACCAGGCGAATTCTATCAGAAAGAGTTTTTCTGGGAGGGCGATCCTGAGCGTAGCGAAGATTGCCTCTATCTCAATATCTGGACTCCCGCTGCAGGTCGTAATAAGAAACTCCCTGTGGCATTGTGGATTCACGGAGGCGCCTACACTCAGGGCTTTGGCCACGAAGTGGAGTTCGATGGCGAGGCGTGGGCCGATAGGGGAGTGGTGTTGGTGACCATAAACTACCGACTCGGCATATTCGGCTTCTACTCACACCCCGAACTCTCGTCGGAGAGCCCCGATGGTGTATCGGGCAATTATGGCATACTCGACCAGCTTGCAGCACTTACCTGGGTGAAGAATAATATATCGGCCTTTGGTGGCAATCCGGAGAATATTACTATCCTCGGACAGAGTGCAGGTGCCGGCAGTGTGCAGACACTCCTTGCCTCGCCCCTTGCACAACCGCTTATCAGCAAGGCGGTTATCCAGAGTGGTGGCGGTCTTAACGCCCCCAATCAGCAGGGCACATCGCTGGCTGAGGCTGAGGCTATGGGTGCCGACTTTGCGGCTCACTACGGCAAGGATATCTCCGCTATGCGCGAGGTGGAGCCGAGAGAGTTGATGCGTATGCTCGCCACCTACCCCGCAGAGTCGGGCAAGCGAATGAGCACCAGGCCTATCCTCGACGACCACCTGAGCTACGATACATTTAGCAATGTGGCACGTGCCGATGCACTGCCCGACATCCCCTATATGATTGGCTATGTGACTAAGGATGGCGAGCGTCAGAACTCTGCGATTGCCGATTTTGCCCTCCTGCGCGAGGAACAGGGACACCGCCCAGTGTTTACATATAAGTTTGTGCGTGAGTTGCCCGGTGACGATGCCGGTGCCTTCCACTCCTCGGAGTTGTGGTACGAGTTCGGCACTCTTGGCCGTAGCTGGCGACCCTTCGTGGATGCAGACTACGACCTGAGCCGACGTATGATAGCTTATTGGACAAACTTTGTCAGGACAGGTGACCCCAATGGCTCGTCAGTGCCAGAGTGGCGACCCTATGTGCAGAGTAATAGACACTTTAAGGTGCTTGACATCGAATAGGGTGTTGGTGATTAAAGATGAGTTAATAACCGAGAGTGCCATCATACACTCTCGGTTATTTTTTTAGATAGGTGGTTGTTCTGTATATCTCCCTAATTTCCTTAAACTCCCTAAACTCCCTTGTGCTCTTTCTAAATTTTGAATTTTGCATTGCGTGCCTCGTGATTGGCTCGCTTTGCTCGCCTTTCACTCGATGGCTCGGCAATCCACGAAAGGGAGGTCATAGACCTAACAAAAACAGAGAAACCGCATTTAAATAAATTTGATGCGGTGACCTCGTGATTGGCGAGGATGCTTCGCATCTGATCTCGCCTTTCACTCGATGGCTCGGCAATAACAAAATGAGTGTTTGTTACACAAACCACAAAAAAAAAGATTAGAGGTCACTTTCAAATAAACTTGAAGTGACCTCTAATCTTCTTTTTGTTGCGCTTCGCGCAAAACTCATTTTGTTATTGCGCTCGCGCTACTCGTGATTCCGACAGGACTCAAACCTGTAACCTTCTGATCCGTAGTCAGATGCTCTATTCAATTAAGCTACGGAACCCTTTTGCGGTTGCAAATATAGCTACTTTTGAGCAATCTGCAAATTTTTTAACGCTTTTTTTTTAGTGCAAATAGCCTTACTCGCTGAGTATCTGTGAAATAAATTTTATACATTTTTTCTTTTGGCTTTGGCAACCCTTAGGAAGATGGGGGAAACCGTTGCGATAACATAATAATTAGGTATCTTTGCGCGTAGAATTCTTTAACACACAAAAATAATGAAGATAATGAAAACAGTCCTGGCAGCAGCAATCGCAGTTGCGGCCTACGGTTGCGGGTCCGACAACTCCGCAAACCCCTTCTTCGCAGAGTATGACACTCCGCACGGAATCGCACCCTTCTCCGAAATCACCATCGACCACATCCGCGAGGGTATGCTCAAAGGTATGGAGGAGCAGAAGGCAGAGATAGAGGCTATCGTGGCTAATCCCGAGCCCGCAACCTTCGAGAACACCATTGTAGCGATGGATCGCAGTGGCGAGCTGTTGCGCAAGGTGCGTGGTGTGTTCAGCCCTCTGTCGAGCAGCAACTCCACCGAGGAGATGCGCGAACTTGAGAAGGAACTCTCGCCCCTCAGCTCGACCCACAGCGACGACATCAACCTCAACCCCGACCTCTTCGCCCGTGTGAAGGCGGTCTATGACCAGCGTGAGTCGCTCGACCTTACCAAGGAGGAGCAGAAGGTGCTTGAGAATACCTACAAGCGTTTTGTGAATAGCGGTGCAGAACTCTCCGATAGCGACAAGGAGAAGCTCCGCGCACTCAACAAAGAGCTCTCGATGCTCCAGCTCACCTTTGAGCAGAACCTCCTCTACGAGACCAACAACACCTTTGTAACCGTTGACAACATCGAGCGTCTGGCAGGTCTGCCTCAGGCAAATATCGAGGCAGCAGCCAAGATGGCAGAGGCAAACGGTCAGGCAGGCAAGTGGATGTTCAATATGCAGCGTCCCAGCTGTAACCCCGTATTGCAGTACTGCACCGACCGTTCGTTGCGCGAGGAGGTGTATAATGCCTACTACAACCGTGGTAATCGTGATAACGAGTATGATAATAAAGAGGTGTCGGCTAAAATTGTTACTCTCCGTCTGGAGAAGGCCAACCTTATGGGCTACGACACCTATGCAGATATGGCACTTGCTGACCGTATGGCTAAGACTCCCGAGGCTGTATATGACCTCCTCGATCAGGTGTGGACTCCCGCAGTGGCAGCAGCCAAGGAGGAGCTGGATGATATCCGTGCCGAGATTCGCAAGGAGGGACACTCCTTCGAGCCTGCCGGCTGGGACTATATGTACTATCTCGACAAGGCTAAGCAGAGTAAGTTTGCTGTTGACGAGCAGGAGATTCGCAACTATCTGGAGATTAACAATGTGATGCAGGGTATCTTCTATGTTGCCAACAAACTCTATGGTCTGACCTTCAACGAGATTACCCCCGATGTACCCGCCTATGAGCCTACTGCTAAGGCGTGGGAGGTTATCGACAAGGATGGCTCGCTGTTGGCTATCTTCTATGGCGACTACTATCCCCGCGAGAGCAAGGGCGCAGGTGCTTGGTGCACCTCTTTCCGTGGTCAGAGTTACAATGGCGAGGAGCGTATTATCCCCATCGTTGTCAACTGCTGCAATATGACCTCCCCCTCGGGTGATGTTCCCGCTTTGCAGAGCATAGACAATGTGGAGACTATGTTCCACGAGTTCGGCCACGCACTCCACAGCTTTATGCGCGATGTGCGCTACAATGGTGCTGGTGGCGTAGAGCGCGACTTCGTTGAGTTGCCCTCGCAGATTAATGAGCATTGGGCGTTCCACCCCGAGGTGCTGGCTGTATATGCTAAACACTACAAGACAGGCGAGATTATCCCTATGGAGCTTGTTGAGAAGATTCAGAAGAGTGCGCAGTATGGTCAGGGCTTTGCCACTGTTGAGTATGTTGCAGCATCGCTGAGCGATATGGACCTCCACGTTCTGACCGAGGTGCCCGCAGATCTCAATGTTATGGAGTTCGAGGCTCAGAAACTTGCTGAGCGCGGTATCCCTTCGCAGGTTCTTCCCCGCTACCGTATGTCCAATTTCAGCCATACAATGGGTGGTGGTTACTCGGCAGGTTATTATAGCTATATGTGGGCTGAGGTGCTCGATGCTGACGGCTTTGAGGCATTTGAGGAGACCGGCGATATCTTCAATCAGGAGGTTGCAGAGCGTTTCCGTCGCTATGTGCTCACCCCTGGCGGTATTGACGATGGTATGGTGATGTATACTTCGTTCCGTGGTCGTGAGCCCAGAGTTGATGCACTTTTGCGCAATAGAGGTTTCTTAGATTAATAGCTCTATAAACAGTGATTGTCAGCGGGAAATCCCATATCGGGGTTTCCCGCTGAGCGATTTTAAATATAAATGTTATGAGATAGTTTGCATAATTGAATTTTGATACATACTTTTGTGCAAGATTTTCATTGCATACAATGAAAAGTATCTGTCCCCACAGACTTGATTGCCTAATTTTATTGTGTGTTATACAATCCTTTTTAATGATAATTGGATTGTATTGGGTATGACAACAATCAGTTTGCCTGCTGAGTTGTTGGTTGATAAATTATGTTATTAACCTTTTTTTGATTGAAGATTATGAGAGATCCGTTACTCTTGCAACATCAACTTTGTTTTCCTCTTTATGCAGCAGCTAAGGAGACTGTGCGCTGCTATCGTGCCTATCTTGACCCGCTGGGCTTGACCTATACCCAATATATCGCCATGATGGCGCTGTGGGAGCACAATAGTATGACTGTCAGCCAGATGGGTAGATTACTCTACCTCGATTCGGGTACGCTGACTCCTATGTTGAAGAAGATGGAACAGGCTGGTTTGCTTATGCGTACTCGCAGTATTGCAGATGAGCGCAATGTGGAGATTACCCTCACAGAGGCGGGTTGGGAGTTGCGCGAAAAGGCTCTCCACGTTCCGGAGGCTATGGCGAAATTTGTCAATCTTGACCCGGGTGAAGTGCTCCAACTCTACCACCTCCTCCATAAACTTTTGGACCAGGATGTGACCAAGAGATAGTCGGACCCTCAAAAAAAGTAGCATATAATTATAGTGCATAACAATTAAATTGTATGCACTATATTTTTTGCCTTTAAAACAATAACCCCCGAGAGTGTCGAGGTGACGCTTTCGGGGGTTGGCCTAATCTTCTAATTACTACAACTCTACCTTCCAAAGGCCGTGTAGGTTGCAGTACTCATAAACCGCTACGGGTTTTG
Organism: Tidjanibacter sp.; assembly: GCA_045639285.1. Classification (GTDB taxonomy): domain Bacteria; phylum Bacteroidota; class Bacteroidia; order Bacteroidales; family Rikenellaceae; genus Tidjanibacter. The sequence goes on along the minus strand of JAZUCV010000032.1, from coordinate 32,585 downwards.
TGCCTGCGGTGCAGATTGTAGCCACTGGCTCATCTTTAAGGTCCACACGGATACCGCCACTCTCGGTCTCTACATAGATAAACGAGATGTGGTGCTCGGGTAGCATTGGGTGGTGCACACTGCCCACCTCCACCTTAATTGTGCAGTCGTCGATATGTGTTACAACAGGGATGTGTTTCTCGCCGCTCGCCTCTACCGTGTTGGGGATCAACTCCTCCATCTTCTCGCCACAGCATACTACGGGAACCTTCGAGTCCACCACCTTCTGAATCACATTGCCACACACGCGGCACTTATAAAACTTTGTTGCCATAATTTATTTATCGTATTTATTTGTTATTATTTCAATTCGTTATTGCAAATATAGTGCAAAAGTGTAGGCGTGTCAAATCATTAATTTTTACACCGTTATAAGAGGAATTTATATTTGAATTTTGAATTTTGCATTTCCTATGCTAACTTTACCGCTTAAATAGTAACCATTTATAAAGCATAGATACCTTGACAGCAGCCGGTGAGAATAGTGAGAAGTTGATTTACAACCCTGAGGGTTCTCTGTTGCGTCGTGACCAGTTGGAGCTACTGAGGATGTTGCAGGTGGTGGCAGAGATTTGCGAGGAGCATAATATTCAGTGGTGGCTCAGCTCGGGTACGCTGCTCGGTGCAGCCCGCCACAGTGGTTTTATCCCTTGGGACGATGATGTGGATATCGTCTTGCTCCGCAAGGATTATAAGCGCCTGACAAAGATTTTGCACAGTTACAAGAGTGACGAGTTTGTCTTCCACTCGATGCGTAGCGATGTGGAGTATGTCAACTCCTTCGGCAAGTTCCGCAAGCGAGAGGGCGTTATCGGCTCTGCGTCGCGTCGCTACCGCTACTATAAGTGGCGTGGCATAGGTCTGGATATTTTTGCTATCGAGCGCACTAACTTCTTTGCTGCCAAGGCTGCAAGCACTATTTACAATAACCTGCAACACCTCACCTCTTATATCGGTGCGGGGTGGGTGCGCAAACCACTCATCAGGCTGATTGAGTTGCTCTGTCTGGGTATCATCAACCCCTTGTTGCGACTTGTGGGGCTTATCAACCCTCGCGGTGAGTGGCACTACTCGCTCGGCACGGGGTGGGCAAGGCACACCTTCTTTATGAAGAACACCTTCCCGCTGACCAAGACGATGTTCGAGGGTGTGGAGATGCCTGTACCCAAGGATATGGATGCCTACCTGACGGGTGTCTATGGCGATTGGCGTAAGATGCCGTCGGCTGAGGCTATCCGCAAGGCTATCCACTGCAAGGAGTATAGGGTGGAAATTTTTGGAGAAGAGGCTTAGCAATAGATATGAAAAAGGTAATTACGTACGGTACATACGACCTTCTGCACGAGGGACACATCCGCCTGTTGGAGAGGGCTAAGGCGTTGGGCGACTGGCTTATAGTGGGTGTCACCAATGACAACTTCGACCGCGAGCGTGGCAAACTCAATGTGCGCAATAATGTGCTCGAGAGAGTGGAGGCTGTCAAGGCTACGGGCCTGGCAGACCAAATCGTCATCGAGGACTATATGGGTCAGAAGATTGATGATATCCTGAAATATGAGGTCGATGTCTTCGCCATAGGCTCCGATTGGGAGGGCAAGTTCGACTATCTTGGAGAGTTCTGCGAGGTGGTCTATCTCCCCCGCACTGAGGGTATCTCCTCGACTATGCTGCGTGCCGAGAGCGAGACGGAGATTAGGATTGGTGTGGTTGGTTGCGGTCGTATTGCCCAGCGATTTGTCCCCGAGGCTACCAAGGTGGAGCGTGCTGTGGTGGCGGGCTATTACGATACCGACAGGGAAGCGGCTGAGCAGCTTGCCGAGAAGAGCGGTGTCGGCTGTGTCTATGACTCATACGAGGCGTTGGTGGCCGAGGTCGATGCACTCTATATCGCTACGCCTCACCTGTCGCACTACGAGCAGAGCCGCTATGCTTTGGAGCAGGGCAAACACGTACTTTGTGAGACTCCGCTGGTGCTTTGCAAGGAGCAGGCCGAGGAGTTGTTTGCGCTGGCAAGGAGTAAGGGTGTGGTGCTGCTGGAGGCTAACAAGACAGCCTTCTGCCCTGCCTTTAATCACCTTATCACCCTGATTAAGAGTGGTTTGATTGGTGATGTGGTGGGCGTTGATGCCTCGGAGTCCAAGTTGTGGAGCGAGGAGAAGTTGCGCCGCGAACTCGACCCCGATAAGGCGGGAGGTTCACTCTATGAGATGGGCTCCTACCCTCTGTTGCCGATTATGAAACTGCTCGGCACAGGCTATGAAAATATAAATATTTACAGCCGTCTGAACGATAGCGGTGTCGATGTCTATACCCGAGGCATTATGCTCTACTCGGGGGCTGTGGCGTCGTTCCAGTTGGGCTTGGGTGTTAAGACCGAGGGTAACCTGGTGATTTCGGGTACTCAGGGCTATGCATACGTCCCTTCGCCGTGGTGGAAGACCGACTATTTTGAGTTGCGCTACGAGGACCAGAACAAGAATAAGAAGTATTTCTATTCGTGGGATGAGCCGGGGTTGCGCTATGAGATCAGGGAGTTCCTCTCCTGCATCGTTAATGGTCGCCTGCGCTCTTCGCGTCTGACACCCGAGGAGAGTATCGCTATGGCGGGTGTGATGAGCCAATTTGCAGAGCGTAAAAACCTCATTGAGATATGATAACAAGGGCGTTGGTTGTTGGTGGTGCAAGTGGTATCGGGCTCTCGATTGCCACCCGTCTGGCAAACCGTGAGGAGTGCCAGAAGGTCTATATTGTCGATAGGGCCGAGGTGCCCGAGAGTGCTGCCAATCCGAAGTTTGAGTATCATAAGTTCGACCTTATGTCGGAGGATTTCTCGCTCTTCGATGGCTTTGAGGATGTCGATACGGTGATGATTACCGCGGGCTTTGGCAGATTGGCACTCTTTGAGAGTGTGAGCGAGGAGCATATCACCTCCTCGATGGCGGTAAATGCTACTGCTGCGATGCGTATAATCCACCACTTCTACCATAGACTGAACTCCACCAATCCTTTCCGATTGGGTGTTATGGTGAGCATTGCGGGCTATCTCTCGTCGCCCTTCTTTGCGGTCTATGGTGCGAGCAAGGCTGCACTGCGTTACTTTATTGAGAGCCTGAATGTGGAGCTTGAAAAGGGTGGGGCGGTGAATAGAATTCTGAACGTGTCGCCCGGCTCTATTAAGGGCACATCGTTTGGTGGAGGTGCTACCGACCTGGCTCAGACAGAGACACTTGCAGAGGAGATTATTGCCCATCTGGAGGCGGGCGACGACCTCTTTATCCCCCAATACGATGAAGTGTACAAAAATGTGTTGGAGCGTTACTACGAGGATTTTCGTGAGGAGGGTAGGCGTTCGTATGAGTATAAATTAAAGAGTGGACGAATAAAGTAGAGATGGATATTGTTATTACATACGTCAACGGCAATGACCCCGTTTGGCAGCGCGACTATGAGAAATATACCTCGGTGCCTGCTATGCAGAAGAGGTTTCGAGATTGGGGTACCCTGCGCTATCTGCTGAGAGGCGTGGAGAAGAATATGCCCTATATCCGCAATGTCTATTTGGTGGTGTCGCACCCATCACAAGTGCCTGAGTGGGCCGATACCGAACACCTGAAAGTTGTTCTGCACAAGGATATTATCCCCGAAGAGTTCCTGCCTACCTTCAATAGCAACACTATCGAGATGCACCTCCATAAGATTGAGGGGCTGGATGAGGAGTTCTTGTATTTCAACGACGACTGCTTCCCGATTGGACACTCCGAGCCGACCGACTTTTTCCGCGAAGGGAAGATTGTGATTGGCTTCAATCACCACCTGCTGGCACCCAATATGTATAAGAAGATTTGTCGTAACTCGGATCGTCTGGCTCGCAGGGCGGCGGGTAAGGGTGGCTCGTGCCTCTTTGTCCGCCCGCAACATATCTGTACCCCGATGTTGCGCTCGGAGAGTGCCGAGCTCTATGCCAAGGAGCAGGAGGAGATTCGTCGCACAGCGGCTTGCAGGGTGCGTAATGAGAATAATGTGACGCAGTATATCTTCCTTAACTACTTGTATTTCAAGGGTCGCGTTATTCCGCACCGTATCTCTAAACGCCACTTTTCGGTGTCGGTGGCCTCGGTCGATAAGTTGCGCGACTTCTTGCTGAACCCCACCAAGAGTATGGTCTGCATCAACGATGTGAAACTCCCCGATGGTCGCTACCAGGAGATGCGCGAGGTGATACATAAGGCCTTTGAGGCTTCGCTACCCCAAAAATCGAAGTACGAGAGGTAAGAATGATAAAAAAAAGAGAGTAGCATCGAACTACTCTCTTTTTTGTAGGGAGTTTAGGGATACTCCTTACTCTCCCTAAGTTCTTTAAACTCTTTAAATTCCTTAATCTCTCCTATCTCTTGAATAGTGCTATCAGCTTGATGTAGAGCTGTGCTGGAAGGGGTACATCTGTGCCGAGATGCATCTTTGAGCGGCGCACCCCCTTAGCCAGATAGGGATATTGCTTGAAGAGTCCGAGGCGGTAGAAGTGGGAGTACCAGCCCGCCTGAATCAGCAGGTCGTCAAAGATAACTGCCACGGGGTTCTGCTCGGGAGCCACATCGCGATACCTCTCGTAGAGTCCGAGGAAGTTGAGGGCATACTCGCGTTTGCGCTTGCGACGCTTCTGTGAGGTCATTGCCGTAGGTATATCCTTGCGATAGTGGTAGATATCTTCGTTGAGGAATGCCACAGAGTTGGCGTAGCCGATGAGCTGAACACTCATACAAGCATCCTCCGCATAGCCATATTTTGGGGTATAGTAGTTGTGGGAGGTATAGACCGAGTGTTTGATGCACTTATTGCAGAGAGTGCCGAAGGCGTTGTGGTTGTAGATGTTACGCACATACTGCTCTTTGGTGGCGGCTGTATATTCTCTCTCGCGCTTGATGCTCTGGCGGTTCTCATACTCCTTGACGTAGTTGAAATAGACCACCTCGGCCTCTGTCTGCTCAATCTTAGCCACAATCTTCTCCACCGAGCCTGCCGAAATCCAATCGTCCGAGTCGACGTGCCACACATAGTCGCCTGTTACGTGCTCCAATCCCGTGCGACGAGCCGCTGGCAGACCACCGTTCTCCTTGTTGATAATCTTTATTTGTGCTTTGCGGTGGGCATATTTGCTCTCGATAATCTCTTGCAGAATCTCGATAGAGCGGTCTTTTGTGCCATCATTGACAAAGATGAACTCAATGTGTGGATAGGATTGGCTCAGTACCGAGTCGGCAAAGTTGGCAATGTAGCGCTCTACTCCGTAGATCGGCGCAATCATCGATATTGTGATAGGTTTATTCATAAGCTCAAATGTTGCTACAAAAGTATATATTTTTCCCCAATAAATCAGTATCTTTGCGCCAAACTATTCTATATAATGAAACGAGTCGGACAAGCCTTGGCGTGGGTATTGGGCAGATTGGTGAAGGTGTTTGGCAACATCCTCTCGCTCCTTGTGCGCCCATTTGTCCCTGTACGCAAGGGCAGGGTTATGTGCTGGGCATATAACTTCAAGCAGTATGGGTGTAATCCTCGCTATCTGAGTGAGTATCTTTTGGATAGTGGGGAGGATTATGAGATTTTCTGGGTCTATCGCTCTCCTAAGTATGGCTCGCGTATGGACGACCGTATGCACTTGGTGAAGTTTCGCTCGTGGAGGTATTTTCTTCTGGTCAATAGTGCCGAGTATCTGATTACCAACCTCCGCACCGACCCCTACCATATCTATTGGCACAAACGCCCGGGGCAGAAGTATATGATGTTGTGGCACGGAGGCGTTGCACTGAAGAAGATTGAGAAGGATGCCGAAAAACATATCGGCCTCTCGTATCTTATCAAGGCACGCTTGGACTCCCGCGCCTGCGACCTGATGATTTCGGGGTGTAAGGCGCAGACCAGACTGCTCGAAGAGAAGTTCTGGTACAAGGGCGAGATTCTGGAACGAGGAATCCCTCGCAACGATATCTTTTTCGATACAGCACATCACAAGGAGTTGCGCAAGAGTCTTTGTGAACGATACTCTATACCCTCTGATAATCGTATAGTTATGTATGCTCCCACCTTCCGTCGCAACCACTCCATAGAGCCCTACTCGATTGATTGGAGTGAGGTTGTTCCCCATCTGCAGAGGCTGTATGGCGGTGCGGGAGTCACTGTTCTGCTGAGGTTGCATCCCAACCTTATCGGCAAGGTCGATACTGCTCCTCTGCTCAACTCGGAGGATGTGATTGATGTTACCCTCTACCCCGATATGCAGGAGCTGTTGTGTGTGGTGGATATGCTCATCACCGACTATTCGAGTTCGATGTTCGACTACTCTATGGGGCTGAAACCCTGCCTTTTGTACGCTACGGATGTTGAGCAGTACGACAGGGGCTACTACTATAAGTTTACCGAGCTGCCCTTCCCGTTGGCGCGTAACCAGCAGGAACTGATCGAGATAATAGACTCCTTCGATGAGGAGGCATATAGGGCAAACACCCGAAAGTTCTTTGACGATAAGGTCGGGCTTGTTGAGAATGGCAATGCCTCGAAACATATTGCCGAGTGGATGCGAGAGCATCGCATAAAATAGTGATTCAGGTTAGGAAAGGTTTTACGAAAGATGGATAAGATTGGTACAAAAAGAGGCCTGCTGGCACTCTCGCCCGTTGTGGTGTTGCTGGTGGTCTATATGGTTGGCTCGCTCGTTCTGGGTGATTTCTATGCTATCCCTATTGCGGTGGCATTTATTGTGGCGGCTATCTATGGACTCAGCCTTTTGCGCGGAAAGAGTATGCGCGAGCGTATCGACCTCTTCTCGGCAGGTGCCGCACATCGCGATATTATGTATATGGTGTGGATATTCTGCATAGCAGGTATCTTTGCCGCCACGGCTAAGGCTATGGGTGCGGCAGATGCTATCGTGTCGCTCACCCTGCGTGCTGTCCCTGCTCGGTTCCTGCCTGCAGGTATCTTTGTTGCCTCCTGCTTTGTGTCGCTGGCGATAGGCACTTCGGTGGGTACTATTGTCGCTCTTGCCCCTATGGTTACGGCTATGGCTACCCAACTCGGGTGCGAGGTGGGGTGGCTGATTTCGGTTGTTGTGGGTGGTGCTTTCTTTGGCGACAACCTCTCGTTTATCTCCGATACAACCATTGCCGCTACTCAGAGTCAGGGGTGTAAGATGAGCGACAAGTTCCGCACAAACTTCCTGATTGTTCTCCCTGCGGCTATTGCTACTCTGTGTATCTATTTATTTGGTAATCAGTTGGGTAGTGCCGATGTGTCGAGTGTTGCTGCGAGTGCTGAGTGGTATCGTATGTTGCCCTATCTGGTGGTTATCGGCTTGGCTCTGACGGGGCTAAATGTGCTGATTGTGCTGCTTGCGGGTATCCTCCTGGCGGTTACGATAGGTCTGTTTGGTGGCTCGTTCGACCTGCTTGGCATTGCCACAGCCTTTACCGATGGCGTGGGCTCGATGTATGAGATTATCCTGATTAGCCTCCTTGCGGGTGGTCTGATGAATATTGTCAAGAGTCTTGGCGGTTTCGACTTCCTTATCTCCTCGCTGGGTGCTCGTATTCGCACTCGTCGTGGTGCGGAGTGTGTTGTGTCGCTGCTCACCGCAATCACCAACCTCTGTACTGCCAACAATACGATTGCTATCATCACTACCGGCTCGGTAGCAAAAAAACTCTCGGAACGATATGGTATCCCCGCTCGTAAGACTGCTTCGCTGATGGATATCTCCTCCTGCTGTGTGCAGGGTCTGTTGCCATACGGTGCTCAGGTGCTTATGGCGGCAGGATTGGCGGGTATCAGTCCTTTGGAGATTATCCCCTGGCTCTACTATCCTATGCTGCTGGGTGGTATGGTTCTCCTCTCGATAGTGTTCCAATTCCCACGCTCTACCCGATAGGGTTACTCCTTGCCCAAGGGGTGATATTGGTCTATCGTCTCGGCCAGACGGCGACTATCTAAGTGGGTGTATATCTCGGTGGTATTCAGGCTGCTGTGCCCCAACATATCCTGTACTTGTCGGATGCTTGCTCCACCTTCGAGCAGATGGGTTGCAAAACTATGGCGGAAGGAGTGTGGGCTTAGCTCTTTGGTCACTCCTGCGATGAGTGCCGCCTGGCGCACCATCTTAAAGACACTCTGGCGGGAGAGCCCTTTACCCTGATAATTTATAAATACTCTGTCGCTATCTTGTGCTGAGATATCGAACAGGGAACGCTCCGAGAGCCACTCCTCTACACAGTGCATTGCGTGGTGGTTGAGAGGCACCCAACGCATTTTGCCACCCTTACCCTCGGCCACTCGCACCAACTCCTCCTTGAAGAAGAGGTCGGAGATTCGTAGTGCGGTAAGCTCCGATACGCGCAGACCACAACCATAGAGCATCTCCACGATTGCTCGGTTGCGGGTTGCCTGCTTGCCTGTATGGGCTGTTGCCTCGATTATCGCCTCTACCTCCTCGGGTGAGAGCACATCGGGCAGATAACGCCCAATCTTAGGCCCCTCGATTTGCTCGGTGGGATTCTCTGAGATACGATTTTCTATGAGTAACAGATGGAAGAAACTACGCAGACTGCTAAGCCTACGGCTCTGACTTTTAGCCGAATAGGTAGTTCCATACTGCTCGTCTGCAACACGACTGCCGAGCTCGAGGATGTAGCCTCGTATATGCTCGGTGGTTACCTGTTCGGGAGTAAGGGTGGGGTGGCTGTCTGCCATAAAACGACAGAAATCCTCCAAGTCGCTGAGATATGCCGAGGATGTGTTGCGTGCCAAAGCGCGCTCCATACGCAGATGACGACTGAAATTTTTCAGCGCCTCACTCCAACTCTTCTCCGCAGTGCTCATCTTTACCCAAAAATAGTTATCTTTACGGTGCTAAATTACAAAAAAAAGAGATATGTACTACATTGAACTTTCAATTCCGCTAACAACCCCCGAGGCTGACGAGCAGGCCGATATCCTCACTGCGTGGCTCTCGGAGTTTCCGTTCGATACCTTCCTGACCGAGGATGGCTGTCTGAAGGCCTATGCTCCCGAGGAGGAGTATCTGGCTGTCAAAGAGGCTGTTGAGGCAATTTTGGTGGAACAGCAGGTTGAGAAGTGGGATAGCGCACGCATCGAGAAGGAGGATTGGAATGCTACTTGGGAGGCCGACTTTGAGCCTATCGCAATTGACAACCTCTGCACCGTTCGTACCCCCTCGCACCCTGCGCCGGAGGTGGGGTTGGATGTACTGATTGTGCCCAAAATGTCGTTCGGTACGGGTCACCACCAGACCACTCGACTGATGATTCGCCACCTCTTCGAACAGAGCGTTGAGGGTAAGCGAGTGTTGGATGTCGGCTGTGGTACGGGAGTGCTCTCTATCGTGGCCTTAGGGCTTGGCGCAGAGAGTGTTGTGGCTGTCGATATCGATGATTGGGCGGCAGAGAACTGTGCCGACAACTGTGTCCTAAATGGTGTTTCGGAGCGAGTGACTACACTTGTCGGAACGGTGGAGAGTGTTGCCGAACAGAGGTTTGATGTGGTGCTTGCGAATATAAATCTCAACATCCTGCTCCACGACCTGCCTCACTATCGCGCTCGTTTGGCGGTGGGTGGTCTGCTGCTGATGAGTGGCTTTTTGGAGAGCGATGTGGCAACCCTTACTGCGGCAGCTGCTGAGTTGGGTATTGTGCCGATTGCCCAAAAGGAGAGCGACGGATGGGTGGCAATCGCCTTTCGTGGATAGAGAGTTTTACCCTTTGGGTAAAAAAGGGCCTTTGAGTAGGCTCTAATAGCATAAAAAAGATTATCTTTGCGCAAAGTTAACTAAACGACCGACCGATTATGGTTATCAAGAGCGACTTTTTAGTCATTGGCAGTGGCGTTGCAGGTCTTAGTTTCGCGCTCAAAGCAGCCGAAAAGGGACACGTCACAATCGTCACCAAGGGTGAGATGAACGAGTGTAATACCAAGTATGCCCAGGGAGGCATCTGCTGTGTTACCTATCCGCCCGACACTTTCGACAAACATATTGAGGATACTCTCGTTGCAGGTGCCGGTAAGTGCGAATTGCCTGCTGTTGAGCTTGTTGTGCGTCGTGCTCCCGAACTGATAAAGGATCTTATCCGCTGGGGAACACGCTTCGACAAGACCCCCGAGGGTAAATACTCACTCCACCGCGAGGGCGGCCATAGCGAACACCGTATCCTCCACCACAAGGACCTGACAGGTGCGGAGATTGAGCGTGCGCTCGTGAGCAAGGTGAAACGCCACCGCAATATCGATATCCTCGAGCACCACTTCGCCGTCGATGTACTCACCCAGCACCACTTGGGTCAGGAGGTGAATAAGCGTACCGAGGGCATAGAGTGCTACGGAGCATACGTCTTTGACGAGAAGCGCGAGCAGGTGATAACTATCCTCTCGAAGGTAACCGTTTTGGCTACGGGAGGTGTGGGTAACATATACCACACAACCACCAATCCCCACGTTGCAACGGGTGACGGTATCGCTATGGTACACCGAGCAAAGGGTGCGGTGAAGAATATGCAGTACATCCAATTCCACCCCACAGCCCTCTACAATCCCAATGAGCGACCCGCTTTCCTGATTACAGAGGCTATGCGTGGCTTTGGCGGTATTCTGCGACTGCACACAGGCGAGGAGTTTATGCACAAGTACCACCCGATGGGTTCGCTTGCACCGCGCGATGTTGTGGCTCGCTCGATGGACCACGAGATGAAGATTCACGGTTGCGAGTACCTCTACCTCGACATCACCCATAAGCCTGCCGAAGAGATTATTGCCGAGTACCCCAATATCTACGAGAAGTGCCTCTCGATAGGTATCGATATCACCAAGGATATGATTCCTGTGGCTCCCGCTGCTCACTACTGCTGTGGTGGTGTGGAGGTGGACCTGAATGGCGAGAGCACCATTGGCCGCCTCTATGCGTTGGGCGAAACATCGTGCACAGGTCTGCACGGAGCAAACCGATTGGCCTCCAACTCGCTTATCGAGGCTGCGGTATATGCCGACCAGGCAGCCACTCACGCAATCAATAGGTTGGAGAGCCTCACCTACTGCGAGGGTATTCCTGAGTGGAACGATGATGGCACAACGGCTACTGAGGAGATGGTGCTTATCATCCAGAACTACAAGGAGATGCAGCAGATTATGAGTTATTATGTCGGCATTGTGCGCTCGAACATCCGATTGGAGCGTGCGCTCCGCCGATTGGAGATTATCTACAAGGAGACCGAGGAACTCTATATGAAGAGCCGACTCAACAAAGACCTCTGCGAGTTGCGCAACCTGATTGAGGTGGGCTACCTCATCATCAAGCAGGCACAAGCAATGACCGAGAGCGTTGGTCTGCACTACTCGATTGACTACCCGATGAAGGGTCTTGATACCGAGAATTAAAATATAAAACATATAAGAACAGGTAATGCTAGAGAAAGAGATTGCCAGAAGGCGAACATTTGCGATTATCAGCCACCCCGATGCGGGTAAGACAACTTTGACAGAGAAACTGCTCCTCTTTGGTGGTGCTATCCACGTTGCGGGAGCGGTGAAGAGCAATAAGATTAAGAAGACAGCCACCTCCGACTTTATGGAGATTGAGCGACAGAGAGGTATCTCGGTTGCCACCTCGGTTATGGCGTTTGAGTATGGTGGTGTGAAAATTAACATCCTCGACACCCCAGGTCACGAGGACTTTGCGGAGGATACCTATCGCACCCTGACGGCTGTCGACTCGGTAATCATCGTTATCGATGGCGCAAAGGGTGTTGAGACCCAGACCCGCCGACTGATGAATGTCTGCCGTATGCGCAACACACCCGTTATGGTCTTTGTTAACAAACTCGACCGACCCTGCAAAGACCCGTTCGACCTGCTCGACGAGATTGAGGAGGAGTTGAAGATTGCTGTGCGACCCTTGGCGTTCCCCATTGCGAGTGGCCCCGACTTTAAGGGTGTATATAATATCTACCGCGAGAATATCTCGCTCTTCAAGACTATTGACCGTCAGACGGTTGCCGAGAGCGAGACGCTCACTATCGACAGCCCCGAACTTGACAACTACATCGCACCCTACACCAATCGTCTGAAAGAGGATTTGACCCTTGTGGAGGGTGTCTATGAGCCTTTCAATAAGGAGGAGTATCTGGCAGGTCGTTTGGCTCCCGTGTTCTTTGGTAGTGCTGTTAACAACTTTGGTGTCAAGGACTTGCTCGACTGCTTCATTGAGATTGCACCTCCCCCTCACTCCTCGCAGACCGAGACCCGTGAGGTTGTGCCTCAGGAGCCTAAGATGACAGGCTTTGTCTTTAAGATTCACGCAAATATGGACCCCAACCACCGCGACCGAATTGCCTTTTTGAAGATTTGTTCGGGTGTCTTCGAGCGCAATGTGCCCTATCTGCACGTTCGTAGCGGTAAGCAGATTAAGTTCTCGGCACCCCACGCCTTCCTGGCTGAGAAGCAGTCGCTTGTCGAGGCGTCGTACCCTGGCGATATTGTGGGTCTGCACGATACGGGTAACTTCAAGATTGGCGATACATTTACTGCGGGCGAGAAACTCAAATTTACGGGTATTCCCTCGTTTGCTCCCGAGCTCTTCCGCTATATCGAAAACGCTGACCCTGAGAAGTATAAACAGCTTGCCAAGGGTATCGACCAACTTATGGACGAGGGCGTGGCGCAACTTTTCACCAGCACTCTCAACGGCCGTAAGATTATCGGTACGGTGGGTGCCTTGCAGTTCGAGGTTATCCAGTACCGCTTGGAGCACGAGTATAATGCCAAGTGTCGCTGGGAGCCTGTAAATGTCTATAAGGCGTGCTGGATAGAGAGCGACAATGCGGCACAATTGGCTGATTTTAAGAAGCGTAAATATACTAATATGGCTCTCGACAAGCACGGCCGTGATGTCTTCCTTGCCGACACGAGTTATGCTTTGCAGATGGCACAGGAGAAGTTCCCCGATATCCGCTTTAAGTTCACCTCGGAGTTCTAACCTGCTAACAACCTTTTAACACCTTAAAACATATATATGACTAACCAACGTGTAGTCTTTTTAGACTATTTGCGATTTTTTGCCTGCCTGATGGTGCTCGTTGTCCATTGCTGCGAGCCATTCTATCTGGGCGGCCCTGGAACTTATATTGCCTCGATAGGCGATGCATTGTGGATGGGAGCTATCGACTCGGCCTGTCGTGCGGCAGTGCCTCTGTTTGTGTTGGCATCGAGCTATCTGCTCTTCCCCGTACAGGGCGATGTGTCGCGGTTTTTCCGCCGCCGCGTGGAACGAGTGCTTATTCCGCTGGCGGTGTGGATGTTGCTCTATGCCTTCTTCCCGCTTACTGCTCTCTCGCCTCTGCTTGGTGGCGAGGCTGAGCAGATGAGTGTGGTCGATAACCTTAAACAGTTGGTTTTTAATTTTGTACCCCACGCCGGACACCTTTGGTTTGTCTATATGCTGATAGGTGTCTATATGGTGATGCCTCTTCTCTCTCCTTGGGTGGAGAGGGCGAGCCGTAGGGCACACCACATCTTCCTTGGTGTCTGGTTTTTCACTACTCTGATGCCGTTTTTCTCTCGTATCGCTGCCGATTGGGTTGGCAATCCCGAGTTGTGGGGCGATTGTCCGTGGAACGAATTTGGTGCTATGCACTATGTTAGCGGCTTTGTGGGTTACTTGGTGCTGGGACACTATCTGCGTAAGTTTGTGGGTGAGCTGAGTTGGAAGAAGACCTTGGCCTGGGCTATTCCTCTGTGGCTTGTTGGCTATGCCATCACTCTGGGCTGTTTATGGCTCTTCCTGCCCACCTCGTCTGCCTCCTATCCCTTTGAGGCACCATATCAGTTCGCTGTCGATATGGAGATGAGTTGGGGCTTCTGCTCTACGGGTGTCGCCCTGACTACTGTTGCTTATTTCTTGATTATCCGCAAGTTGTGTTCGACTGGTTGGCTCTATCGTCATATTGTTCTGCCCGTATCGAAACGCAGTTATGGTATCTATCTGATGCATATGTTTGTGCTGACCCCTGTGGTGATTTGGCTGCGCTCTATGGGACTCCCCACCGTTGGAGTTATCTGCCTCGGTGCAGTGCTGACCTATACCGTCTGTGGAGCGGTGACCTGGCTGCTCTCGTTTCTGCCTAAGAGCAAATATATTATAGGATAATTTATACAACAAGCGAGAGTAGCTAACTACTCTCGCTTGTTGTGTGTATTTGTACCTCTTTCCGGTTATTGCATCTTAGCTCGACCTTGCTACGGTGCTGGTCGTTACGCCCAAACTATCTTTTGCCCAGAGGCCTTTGGCACGAAGTATCTGCTCCATCACATCGCGTACGCAGCCCTGACCACCGCCAAAGCGTGATACATAGCGCGACACCTCAATCACCTCGGTTGCTGCATCTGCAGGGCATACGGGGATGCCTACATAGTTCATACACTCTAAGTCGGGGATATCGTCGCCCATATAGATTAAGTTCTCGCGGTTAAGTCCGTCGCGCTCCACAATCTCGCGCAGCAGGGTGAGTTTGTCGGCCACGTCGAAGTAGGCTTCCTTGACGCCCAGGTGCTTGAAGCGACTCTCCAAGGTAGCGCCTCTGCCACCCGAGATGATGATGATGCGCACGCCCTGACGCACACCGTAGGCCACCGAATAGCCATCCTTGGCGTTGTACTTGCGGATAAAGTCGCCATTAGCCAGGGGGATGATACCGCCATCGGTAAATACGCCGTCCACATCGAAGACAATCGCCTCGACCCTCTCTAATTCTTCTTTGAAGTTTGCCATATATCGTTGCTTATTTGTTCGTAAATTGCTGACGCAGAGTCTTTTCCCTCAGCCATCAGGAGTGCTTTGTGTCGTTCCCACACCTCCCTGTCGCCTCTCACGGCAGGGCCTGTCTGTACGGATGCGGGGTTGTCCGTAGCGAGTGCTTTGAGTGCTGTCTCCTCGATGAGCGGTTTGAGCAGGTCGAATCCTACCTCCTCGCCAACCACCTCAGCACCAATGCCATACATACGATTGACGAAGTTGCAGACAAAGACACCTGCAAGGTGCAATCGACGACGAACACTGCTATCGGCACGGCGTACATTTCGGCTCATCAGCTCCGCATACTCCATAGCCACCTCTACGGCTCTCTCGGTTGCTCCCTCGATAAAGAGAGGCACCTTCGAAAAGTCGAGCATACGCCCCTTGGAAAATGTTTGCAGAGGGTAGACCACCGCACGATGGGTGATACTCTCCGACAACTCCTCGACAGCGATACTCCCTGCCGTGTGTGCCACAACCGCCCCCTCGGGGAAGATGAGCGAGGCCGAGAGTGGGGCTACTGCTCGGTCGCTGACGGAGATGATGTAGAGGTCTGCCTTGGGCAGGGTGGGGTCGGAGAGATACTCCACACCACACCTCTCGGCAAGCGCACGGCCACTCTCGCCATTGCGTGCCCACACACCCACCAACTCAACCCCTGCCGTCTGTGCCGAGGCGAGTGCAAAGTGGGTGGCTACATTGCCGCTACCTATAATTATTACTCTCATAGGGACAAAGATACAAATTTTATTTTACTTTTATCGCCAGATGGTTGCCACCCGCCGTGGTCATTGCCCATCGCTCCGAGCCTCCCTCCTTGACCTTCAACGAGCGACAAATATCGGCTGTGGAGTAAGGGAAGTTCTGACGCAGAATCTCTATCTTCTTGCCGATGATTTTCTGTAACTCCTTGGGCTTGTAGGGGTGTATCGACTCAATCTCCCAGCACTTGCCCAGGAAACCCTCGGGAGCCTTTTCGGCAAAGGCATAGCTCTCATTACCAAATATTTCCACACCATCAAAGGTGCGACAATAATCGACTGCTATGCGTGCTTTGCGGAGTGCCACATCGGGTACTAAGAGCCATCGCCACTCCACCTCACGCCTGCTGTTGGGTGCTGCAGTGCCTCGTGTCGTCCCTCTCAGCGCAAAGTCGCCAAGCCCCACAGCGCGTGCCATAATCTCGGGCTCGGTAATGCCCTCGCCAACGCTCACCACAACCTCCTTGCACTCACCAGCTACCGATACGACCTCCACTCGGCACTCATCGCCAAAGATGCGGAAAGCCTCCTCGGTGTCCAGCAGGGGTGAGTTTTTGAACATCAGTCGTCTGCCGATTCTTCGCAACTGAGGCATCAGAGCCACCACATTTGGCGAACACTCCTCGGGTCGGACGAGGCGTTTGCCCTGCTCTCTGCGGTCGGGGTCGGCGTAGATAAGGTCTGCCTTACCCTCAAAACCAGCCACAAACTCCTCAGCCGCCGAGCAGACAACCTCAATGTTCGTTGCCCCCAGACGTGCGAAATTTATCCTCGCAACCTCGGCTCTTACGGGGTCTATCTCAACCGTAATCACCCTCTCAAACTGCTTGGAGAGTGCCAGCGAATCGACACCCAAACCACAAGTGAGGTCGATGCAGAGCGCACCACTCTCCATCTTGGTCGAGGATGAGTGAAGGCTGCTCGACTGCTCGTAGGCTATGGCGGGGATTATGGCGCGTGCCTCGTAGTAGTCGGGTAGTTTGCGCTTGGCGCGTTGCAGATACTTGACCTGAGTAGCCACAAGTGCAGCATATGGAATACGCCTGTCAAGGGCTATTTTATTGGAGTCGCGCTCGATATTTTGCTCAATCAGAGCTCTGACCTCGTCGGTCTGTAATAGTTCTAACTCGCTGTGTGTCATATTTGTATAACTCTTTTTGCCTTATGCTGGTGGTAGAGGATAATGCCGATTGCTGCCAACAGATAGATCAGGAGTGTCGGCAATAGCGGTATTGCCACATCCACAGAGATCCACCACTTGTCGCTGCAAAATTCAACTATGGTGTTCTGCCAGGATGTTACAGTCACAATCAACCACCTCACTCCCTCGGCTATAATTTCGAGTGGCAGGATAACCCAAAGTATGGATAACGCTACACAGAGATAGGCTGTCATCACCACAAAGGGACTGATTAGCACTCCTACTAATGGTATCTGTCCAAAGACGTGTGAGGTGATTGGTGCTGTGGCCACGGTGGCTGCTATTGCTACTGCAATCAGGCTCCATAGACTGCTTATAATCTTTATGCTGCTCTTTCCTAAACGGTTAATAGGGTTGTAGACCATAGCAATACCTGCTACCGCTAAGAAGGATAACTGAAAACTGAGGTCAAAGAGATTGTTGGGATTTGCGAGCAACATAATTGTTGCCGTTGCGCATAGGATATTTATCGGGCTGCGACTCATAGAGCCCCAATAGGCTATCTGTGCACCGCTAAACATCACAGCACTCCTTACAGTCGATGGGGCTGCTCCCGTTAGCAGGGTGTAGAGCCAAATCAGTGAAATGGCGATAATGTTTCGTAGTCGGTGACCACCTCTGATAAGTGGAAGTGGTATGAGCAAAGTATTGATTATAAGTGCAATAATGCCTATGTGCAGACCCGATACGGCAAGCAGGTGATATGCCCCCGAGCGTGAGTAGGCTGCTATCAGGTCGCTGTTTAGTCCATCCCTTATTCCCAAGGTCATAGCCTCAGATAGTGCCATTGCCGAGGGTGGCAGGTTGAGCCTCTCAAGACGCTCAGCGGCCGCCTGTTGCATACGAGGCCCAAAGGTGGCAAGTGGCGAAACTCGGTAGCCCTCAACCTCTTGCAGAGCATCATCACTCACAAAAGCACTTCCCGTATAGCCTCGCCTGCGCATCACACGTGCATATCCCTCGTATCCCTCACCACCAATATCGCCGATGGTCATAGTGACTTTGTAGGCCTTGCCAAGTTCCGGCGTAGCGGAGGAGACGAGATATATCTTCTCGCTTACGGCCCTCTGGCTATCGCCCTCACTTAGAGCAACGACCCTTGCCGTAGTGCGGTTGTAACCTCCGGATGTTGTTGTGGTGTTGTCGATAACCTCTACAATAGCCTCAATTGGTTGGTGGTGAGGTGCTTGACTCTTAACTGAGGTTATCTCTGTGAGTGTTAATGCGGTGCAGAAAATTGTCAGCGTGCCGTAGATGGTGCGGGCAGTTGGACTGCTCTTAAATGCAGACGAACAGAGCGCGCTGATTGCCGTCCCAATGCCGGCAATCCACCACGCCAACTCTATCCAATCGCCGATAAGTATGCCCAGAACGACAATAGGTAAAATCTTGATTAGCGGGCTGTTATCTATGTTAACAGGCACTCTCATAGCCTAACTCTATCTACCCCAATTGCCTCTGTCGAGCGTACGATAACTGATGGCTTCTGCAATATGGCTTGGTTCGATACTCTCCGCGCCCGCTAAGTCAGCGATGGTGCGTGCCACCTTGATTATTCGGTCGTAGGCTCGAGCCGAGAGGTTGAGCCGCTGCATTGCCCTGCCGAGTAGTGAGGTGCACTCAGGACTGAGCGGGCAGAACTCCTTAATCATCGCCGAGTTCATCATCGCATTGGTATAGACCCCCTCAATACCGCTGAAACGCTCTCTTTGTCGCTCCCTTGCCGCCACAACTCTCTCTCGGATTGTTGCACTGCACTCAGTGGGTTGGTTGTCGGATATCTCCTCGAAGGGTACGGGAGCAACTTCTATTTGCAAATCTATTCGGTCGAGCATAGGCCCGGAAATTCTGTTCAGATAGCGGAACACCTCGCCTTGTGTGCATACACAATCCTTTGTGGGGTGGTTGTAAAAGCCGCACGGACACGGATTCATTGCTGCAACAAGGGTGAAGTTTGCAGGATACTCAACACTATACTTGGCCCTGCTGACCACAACCCTCTTCTCCTCCATAGGCTGTCGCAGCACCTCCAAGACGCTTCTGCCAAACTCGGGAAGCTCGTCGAGGAATAGAATACCGTTATGCGCCAACGATATCTCACCGGGCTGAGGCGATGACCCACCACCTACAAGCGACACGGGTGAGGCCATATGGTGCGGGGCGCGGAATGGCCTTTTCTCAATCAGGCCTTGACTCTCCGACTTGCCGGCCACGGAGTGTATCTTGGTGGTTTCGAGTGCCTCTTCCAGCGATAGCGGGGGCATAATTGTCGGCATCCTTCGTGCCAACATTGTCTTGCCCGAGCCAGGAGCACCAATCATCATTATATTATGTCCACCGGCAGCAGCTACCTCCATAGCCCTCCTGGCGGCACTCTGGCCCTTGACATCGGCAAAGTCCTCTGCATATAGGTTGACCTCGCCACCATCACCTCTCTGCTCGGGCTTCACACTCTCGGGGAGCATACCGCTGAGCAGTGCTGTGGCCTCCCTCAGTGTGCCAACGCCAAAGACCTCCAATCCCTCCACTACGGCAGCCTCAGGAGCATTTGCCGCTGGGAGTATTATGCCTTTAAAGCCCTCCTGGCGGGCCATAACAGCCATAGGCAGAGCACCTTTGATAGCCTTAACCGAGCCGTCGAGTGACAACTCACCCATAATCACAAACTCTTCCAAAAGGTCGGCAGATATCTGTTCCGAGGCGGCAAGAATAGCGATGGCAATAGGCAGGTCGAGTGCTGAGCCCTCCTTTCTCAAATCGGCAGGGGCAAGGTTAACCACAACCTTCTTTCCGGGCATCTTGTACTCCGAGTTGATAAAGGCCGAGCGGATACGTTCCTGACTCTCGCGCACAGCACTATCGGGCAGACCAACCAAGAACATACCCAACCCAGGGGTGATATTCGACTCTACATCCACCCTGACGGCATCAATGCCAACAATAGCACTCGCATTACACTTTCTGTACATACACTATGTGATAAATGCTAATTGACCTTTGGAAGGTAACTTTTTGTGATTATTTCTATTATTCGGTCGTTAATGCTAATTAACCTTTCTACTATACTTTAGATACCTAACTATCTGTACTAAGGCAAATTGTGTAAAAAAAAATTAGAACGGAACGGCGGGGTCGTTGCCATATTTAGGTGCATCGCCCATATCGAAGTCAGTGTTGGGTGCCATACCCATCGAACTCTCGTAACTCTTCATACCGTCGAGTGGCATATCATCCCAGTCGGTAAAGCGAGCCTGCTCCTTGCGGAAACGCAATCGGACATCCTCCACAGCACCGTTACGATGCTTTGCCACGATAATCTCAGCCACACCGGCAGTCGAGTTACCCTGCTCGTCCTGCAACAGACCGGCGTGCTCGGGGCGGTGGATGAATGCTACGATATCTGCATCCTGCTCGATAGCACCCGACTCACGAAGGTCGGACAATTGGGGGCGTTTGCTCTGACGCGACTCCACCGAACGGTTCAACTGCGAGAGTGCAATAATGGGGATGTTCAACTCCTTGGCAATCGCTTTGAGCGAGCGCGAGATTGATGCAACCTCCTGCTCACGGCTACCCTTTGCGTCTTTGCTACCCGTCATCAACTGCAAGTAGTCGATGATGATAAGGTCGATATCGTACTGAGCCTTTAACTTACGCGCCTTGCTTCGCAACTCGGCAATCGACAGAGCGGGTGTGTCGTCGATAAAGATAGGAGCCTCCGAAAGTTTGCGTGTTGATTGCTCCAGGTGCGCCCACTGCTCAGGTGTCAGTCGGCCACTCTTCACATCGTTTGACGAGAGTTGCGACTCGGCCACCATAAGACGCATCATCAGCTGGGTAGAGCTCATCTCCAACGAGAAGATTGCCACACCTTTGTTGTGCTCCACGGTGATATTTCTTGCCATAGAGAGGACAAAGGCGGTCTTACCCATCGAAGGACGCGCTGCGATGATGATAAGATCCGATGGCTGCCAACCCATTGTGAGGGTATCAATATCGGTAAATCCAGAGGGAACACCGTTCATCTTGCCTCCGTGCTTGCTCGCCTCCTCGATAGTGTCCATAGTCTTCTGCCAGATATCTCGTGCACGCTGCACCTCGCGGGAGATATGTCCCTCGGCAACCTTAAATATCTCACCTTCAGCATAGTCCAACAGGTCGCTCACGTCGGTACTCTCATCATAACTGCGACGCACAATCTCTGTCGAGGTACGAATCAGCTCGCGCTGGATGTACTTCTGCGCCACAATCGAGGCGTGGTACTCCAGGTGGGCGGCCGACGATACCTTCTGAGTGAGCTGCGCCAGGAACGACGCACCGCCTGCCACTTTGAGTTGCTTCTTCTGACGCAACTTCTCGGTTACGGTGAGCAGGTCGATAGGTTTGAGTTCGGTCGATAGCTCCTCGATAGCCTGATAGATGATTTTGTGAGGCTCCTTGTAGAAAGCCTCGGCCGAGAGAAACTCACTAACGGTGATGATGCCATCTTTCTCAAGCATCAAGGCACCAAGCACAGCCTCCTCCAACTCCAATGCCTGGGGTGGGATGGTGCCTGGCATATCGACTAACTGATTGTATGCCTCGTTGTTATGCTGGTTGGGTGTAAAGGTTTTTGCCATCTTAGTATGTTTGGACTATTTGTTTCTTACTGAAAGGTTGTCAAAGGTACAAATTTTAGCGACGCTTTTTCTGCTCGCCAAAGAAATAATTTTTCTGTGCTCGTTTCTCCTCCTGATTTCGTGCTACATAGACCTTCTCGCCTGTGTAGGGGTCGTGGCCTGTGTAGAATATCACCGAGGAGAGTGTCATCGGCGTAGGCGTGAAGTCCTGCACCTGTTCCAGTCGGAAGTTGAGGGCGTGGGTCTTCTCCTGCAATCGGCGCATATCCTCAGCCCTGCAACCAGGGTGTGAGGAGATGAAGTAGGGGATAATCTGGTACTTCAATCCCTCTTTTCTGCAAATTTTACAAAAATCGTCGTTAAGCCTTTCAAAGAGTGCGAAAGGTGGTTTGCGCATCATCTTGAGTACTCTATCTTCGGTATGTTCGGGGGCTACTTTAAGTCTGCCCGAGACGTGACGTGTGATGAGTTGTCGGAGATACTCGGAGCGGTGCTTCTCGTCAATCAGGTCGTAGCGCACACCGCTACCTACAAATGCCTTTTTGATTGCGGGGAGTGAGTCTATTCTGCGATAGAGTGCCAACAATCTCTCGTGCGAGTTGTCGAGATTGGGGCAGGGTCGAGGATACAGACACGAGGGTTTTATACACTTCTTGCACAACTCCTCATTGCGGCCGTGCATCTTATACATATTTGCCGATGGGCCACCAATATCCGAAAGATAGCCCTTGAAGTCTGCCATCTTGCTGATGGCCTCTACCTCGCGCAGGATTGACTCTTCGCTACGCGATGAGATAAACTTGCCCTGATGTGCCGATATGGTGCAGAAACTGCAACCGCCAAAGCAACCGCGATGCATATTCACAGAGTGCTTAATCATCTCATAGGCCGGAATATCTCCCTTACCACGATAGCGTGGGTGGGGCAGGCGGGTATAGGGCAGGTCGAAACTACGGTCTATCTCCTCGGTGGTGAGGCGTTCGTGGGGTGGATTGACCACCACAAACTTCTCGCCCACACCCTCGACGAGTGTCGATAGTTGCTCCATACGGTTACTCTCAATCTCTATCTTAACGAAGTTGTCGCCAAATGCTTTATCACTCCTTGTGCACTCCTCAAAACTATTGAGCCTGATAGTCGTTTCGCTATCCAGACGCTCCACATACTCCCTCTCGGCCACAAATGCCACACCACGCAACTTACGGAGTCGCTTGGCATTGTATCCATTGTGCATTGCCTTTGCCACCTCGGTAATTGTGCGGTCGCCCATACCGTAGATAAGCAGGTCGGCACCACTCTCGATGAGTACCGATGGTTTGAGCCTGTTGCTCCAATAGTCGTAGTGTGTAAGCCTGCGGAGCGAGGCCTCGATACCACCAACCACTACGGGTGTGTGCGGAAAGAGCGATTTGAGAGCCTTGGTATAGACCGTCACTGCATAGTCGGGTCGAAATCCAGCCTTGCCTCCGGGGGTGTAGGCATCATCACTACGCAATCGCAGATTGGCAGTATAGTGATTCACCATCGAGTCCATACTACCCGAAGTGACACCAAAGAAGAGGCGTGGTGTGCCAAGTTTCTTGAAGTCGCGCAGGTCGTCGCCCCAGTTGGGCTGTGGCACAATAGCCACCCTGTACCCCTCGGCCTCCAACAACCTGCCAATCACCGCTGCTCCAAAGGCGGGGTGGTCGATATAGGCATCGCCATTGATGAGAATAACATCAATATAGTCCCAGCCCAACGCCTTGACCTCCTTAACTGAGGTGGGCAGTGGGGTGATCTGGGTTGTGGTGTGGTGGTTGTGCTCCATTTCTCTCAGGTTAGTTTATGCGGTATGCCTTATCTACGCCCTTGATTTTCAGCAGACGGAAGACAACCATATCTACCACATTGGTATTGGGTACCTCAATGTTGATAAGTCCGCTAATCTTGCTATCGCGGGCAGGGGTGAAGTTGAGTGAACGGATGTTGAGTTTCAGTTCGCCCGTGATGGTCTCCATAAGTCGGTTTACCATACCGGTAGTATCCTCTGCCAACACCCTGATAGAGGCGACGTATGCCCCCTGAGGTGCATCGCTACGCCACTTGGCAGCGATGATACGATAGGGGTACATCTCTTTGAGTCTTGGTGCGTTGGGGCAATCCTCGCGGTGGATGGTGATGCCGGTGCTGATGGTCGTAAAACCAAACACCTCGTCACCAAATATGGGGTTGCAGCAACGAGCCATCTTGTAGTCCAAACCCTTGATTGCCTCACCGATGATGAGCGTTTCGCTCTGGTGGTGGCTCTTCTCCTGCTCCTTTTGCGGTGCGGGAGTGGTGCGTGGTGCAGGTGGCTTCGGCTCAAAGAGTTCGCCATCGGCAAAGCGACCGAGAATATCCTTAATGTCGGCCATCGATAGTTTCTCGGTGGCAATTCTGCCGTAGAGGTCGAGTCCGTTGCGTATCTTGTAGTATTTGCAGAGTGCGCCCACCGCCTCATCAATACCAATCGGCAGTTTCCAATTCTTAATCTTGCGCTCCAACTCCTCTCTGCCTAAGCGGGCGAGTTTGGCCTCCTCTTCACGCAGGAATACTTTGATTCGGTTTCGTGCCTTGCTGGTCTTGGCAATGCTGAGCCAGTCGGACTTTGGTTTCTGATTCTTGGCAGTGATGATATTTACAATATCACCATTTTTCAGCACCTCCTTGATAGGCACAACCTTCTCTCCGATACGCGCACCAATACATTTACTGCCCACATCGGAGTGGATGTCAAACGCAAAGTCGAGCACGGTTGCTCCCTCGGGAAGCTTGCGCAGGTCGCCCTTGGGGGTAAACACAAAGACCTCGCTTGACGAGAGTTTGGTGTTGAGTCTTGTTGCCAGATGGCTGCGGTCTGTCTCCTCCATCAGTGCACGCAACTTGGCGAGCCACTCCTCCTGTCCTGCTTCGCTCTGCTCTACACCCTTGTATCGCCAATGGGCTGCAATACCTCGCTCGGCAACCTCATCCATACGCTCGGTACGAATCTGAATCTCTACCCACTTGCCGTCTTTGGTAACAACGGTGGTGTGTAGCGACTCGTAGCCGTTGGACTTGGGAATAGATATCCAATCCCTCATACGGTCGGGGTTGGGGATGTAGAAGTCGGTCACAATCGAAAAGACACTCCAACACGACTGCTTCTCCTGCTCGGGCGGGCAGTCGATGATGATGCGGATGGCAAAGAGGTCGAATACCTCTTCGAAGGGGATGCCCTGACGACGCATCTTACGCCAGATGGAGTAGATGGATTTTGTGCGACTCTTGATGTGATATTTTATACCTGTTGTGGCAAGTTTCTGCTCGATAGGCACCAAGAAGCGGGCGATAAATGCCATACGCTCAGCCTCCGACTCGGTCAGTTTCTGGCTGATTTGAGTGTAATCCTCAGGCTCCAGATAGCGGAGCGAGAGGTCCTCGAGCTCGCTTTTGATTGCATAAAGACCAAGTTTGTGGGCAATCTGAGCGTAGAGATTCATACTTTCCCAACTCTTCTTGCGTCGCTTCTGCTCGGGGAACATCGCAAGGCTGCGCATCACCTCCAGTCGGTCGGCAAGCTTGATAAGTATGACTCGCGGATCGGTGGAGTAGGAGATAATCATTTCGCGGAAGTTGTCGGCCTGCTTGGAAGAACTATTGGTCTCAATACCCGAGATGTGGTTCATACCTTCGAGCAGGGTGATGGGTGTGTCGCCAAATGTGGTGCGTACCTCTTCCGCATCGATAAGCCCCATTCGATATGCATCGTGGAGAATAGTGCTCACAGTGGAGTTGCGCCCCAGACCAATCTCGTCGAAGACGATGAGTGCAGTACCCATCGAGTGATCGAGCAGAGGGGAGCCGTCGTAGCGTGTCATGCCGTCGAGCAGCTCGGCCGTGCGCTCAATGGCCTTATAGATAAAGTTCAGGGAGCGTTCGCTAAAACGCTTTTCGGCCTTGTCATAAAACTCGCTGTATCTATCTTGTAACCACTGATTCTCCATAGTCGTATCTGTTTAATCAGCCAAAGTTACAAATTTTTTCTGCGAGTGCCAAACTACCATAGGTAGTTTTTTGTGTCCGATAGGGCTAACTGAGTATTCGTTCTTTGCGTAGGCGGCTTCGCTTGGCAGCCCTCTCGGAATTTTCCAGCATCTCCGCCACAGCCTCTACTCTGCGTGCAGCAGCGCGCCATATATCATCTGTCGGGTGTGGTGTCCGGTCAGAGAACCCTCCCGATATGTTGAATGTGTGATAGTTGTGCCTACGAGGCAGCTCGGAGAGAGCCTCGGAGGTGGTGAGAATAGCGTCACACTGCATAAATATCTCTTTCTCGGTTGTCTTCTCCTCGTTGCTCTTGTGCCCGCCATCTTGCCATCGTAGCAGAAACAGCGCGTGTGGCGAGAGGAGCTCGACGGCTATGGAGTGGCGTAGGGCGGGGGTGTCGAGTAGTAGGGTGTACTCCTCAATGCCGAGTGTGCGGAGTGCCCACTCCACCTCCTCGGTTATGCGTGTGGCGTTGATGCGCTCCACCATCCCGAGCATCAGCCAGCGATAGATGTTAGGCTCGGGGAGGAGTTTTGCTACCGGAGAGAGTATCTTGATACCTGACGCCGATTGACGTAGCGAGGTGTGATAGGCTCGGTAGTCGTCCTCTCTGCCTCGCCTTACCACCTCCCTGCTCTCATAGCCAAACGGCTCTACATAGAGCACTGTATGTCGAGCAGCAAGTGCCTCTGCAAGTTGCAGTGGCACAGTGTGATGTGCATTGGCCAAGTGTGAACCGAGAATAACAATATTGTCAAGCATAGCAATACTCTTTTGTTGGAAGAGGTGCTATTGCAATTTTCTTTCCAAAAAAAATACCGAGCCACAATTTGCTCGGTATCTTTTTCTTTATTTTATTCACACAACCTGATTGTCCCCACTATTGTCTTCGGCTTCAGCCGAAGAACACATCCCCTGCCGAGGCGGGGGCTTGGGGGTGGGTCAGATTTGGAATTGCCTTCCGTGGGAAGGCAGGTGTCGAGGGGGTAATTAGCACAAAGAGCAATATTTACCTTACTCTATCCCAATTCACTCTCTTTTAATCTCTCGGCGTTCTCGGCAACAATCAGATGGTCGATGCAGTCCTGAATATCGCCATCCATAAATGCTGCGAGGTTGTAGATTGTGTAGTTGATGCGGTGGTCGGTGATACGGCCCTGGGGGTAGTTGTAGGTCCGAATTTTCGCACTACGGTCACCGGTACTAACCATTGTCTTACGCTTGCTGGCAATCTCGTCGAGATACTTCGAGTACTCGAGGTTGAAGACACGGGTACGCAACTCCTCCAACGCCTTGTCGAAGTTCTTGAGCTGCGACTTCTGGTCCTGACACTGAACAACGATGCCGGTGGGGATGTGGGTCAGACGGATTGCCGAGTAGGTGGTGTTCACCGACTGGCCACCAGGACCCGATGCGCAGAAGATATCCTTGCGGATATCGTTCATGCTAATCTCCACGTCAAACTCCTCAGCCTCAGGCAATACCGCTACCGAAGCAGCCGAGGTGTGAACTCGACCCTGAGTCTCGGTCTGGGGTACTCGCTGCACGCGGTGAACGCCCGACTCGTACTTCAAGGTACCATATACGTTGTCGCCAGTTACCTTCAAAACAACCTCCTTGAAGCCACCAACAGCACCCTCCGAAGAGTTGTTTACCTCATACTTCCAGCCCTTGCTGTCGATATATTTGGTGTACATACGCAACAGGTCGCCCGCAAAGAGAGCAGCCTCGTCGCCACCCGTACCGCCACGAATCTCCAAAATAGCATTCTTCGAGTCCTGGGGATCCTTCGGGATGAGAAGAAGTTTTATCTGCTCCTCCATCTCGGCGGTCAGAGGCTCCAATTCGGAAATCTCGGCGCGAGCCATCTCCTTCAGGTCCTCATCCTTCTCATTCAGAAGCATATCCTTAGCCTCTGCCAAGTCCTTAACAGCCTTCTGGTAACGCTCCGCTGTCTCAACGATAGGCTCCAACTCCTTGTACTCCTTGTTCAGAGCAACAAACTTCTTGACGTCGGCAATAACCTCGGGGTCGGTCATCTGCTGACCAATCTCCTCGTATTTGATTTTCAGACCGTCCAAGCGGTCAAGTATCGCATTGTCTGCCATATATGATTTATGGTAATAGTTATCTTAATTCTGCGCGCAAATGTACACATTTTTTTTCGATATTTTTGTACTATCTTTGTCTGATGTAAATTTTCCCTAATTTTGGGAGCAGATAACGCAAAAATGGAACACATTACCCTATCCGAACTCGCTCGACGCATCAAACTCTCTCTATCCGAGGGGGTGCCACTCCCTGTGTGGGTGAGTGCAGAGATAGGCGAGATTAAGGTTAACCGCACCTCCGGCCACTGCTATATGGAGCTTGTGGAGAGCGGTGGCGGCAGTGTCCCCAAGGCTAAAATCTCGGCTGTGGCGTGGCGTACTCAGTATAGCGCAATGGCTGCCCACTTCCGTAGCGTGACCGGCTCCGACCTTTCGGTCGGGTTGTCGGTGTTGTTCCGTGTGGTGGTCACTTTCCACGAACTCTACGGCCTCTCGTTGCAGGTGGTCGATATCGAGCCGGCCTACACGCTCGGCGAGCAGGAACGACAGCGTCGCGAGACTATCGAGAGGCTGACGAAGGAGGGAGTTATCGATATGAATCGCTCTCTCTCGCTCCCGATGGTGGTGCAGCGTGTGGCAGTTATCTCGTCGGCTCAGGCGGCTGGCTATCGTGACTTTATGGAACATATAGCCGCCTCTCCGTATGGTTTCCGAATCACTCTCTTTGAGGCACTTATGCAGGGTTTGCAGGCGGCAGATAGTGTCGCGGCGGCTCTGGCAGAGGTGGCTGATAGGGCGGATGAGTTTGATGCTGTCGTGGTGATTCGTGGTGGTGGCTCGCAGAGCGATTTGAGCTGCTTCAACTCCTACGAACTATGCTACGTCGCTGCGCAGATGCCCTTGCCGATAATTACGGGTATCGGCCACGACAAGGATACGAGCGTGATGGACCTGGTCGCTTGTGTGGAGCAGAAGACCCCGACGGCTGTGGCCGACTTTCTGGTAGATAGGATGCGTGAGTTCGATGGTTGGCTGGCTCAGGCCGAAGTGCAACTCAGCCAGCGTGTTGCCGATGTGGTGGCTCGCTCGCGCAGTGAGATTGCCTCGCGCGAGGAGATGCTCTCGATGGCGGTGACGCACCTGTTTGAGCGTAGGCGCGATGCGCTGTTGCGTGCCGAGATGTTGGTGGCTGCCTCCGACCCCAGGAGTCTGCTCTCGCGTGGCTATGCCATTGTGCGTAGAGAGGGGGGAGTGGTCTTGAGTGCTCGAGTGCTCCGAAGTGGCTCTAAGGTGGAGATACTCTTTGCCGATGGCAGGGTAACCGCCACAATAGACGATGTGAAGTTAAATGTTGATACAGAATAGATTATGGCTGAAAAGATGAGTTATGGCGAGGCTATGCAGGAGTTGGAGGCTATCCTCTCGCGCTTGCGTGGTGTGGATGTCGATATCGACACCCTAGCTGTGGATGTGAAGCGTGCAACAGAACTGATTGCCTACTGCCGTCAACGCCTTGCGGGTGTTGAGGAGGAGGTGGAGAAAATCCTGCAAAACGATTAGCCGATGAAACGACTTGCCCGTTTTGCCCTGAACCACCTTTCGCGCCCCACCGTGCAACGTATTGCAGGTGTGGCAATTCCCTTCTGCGGACTATTTATGCGTGGCAACAGGGTTGAGTGCCCCGTTTGTGGTCGCAAGTTCCGCAAATTCTTCTCCTACGGCTATGTGGAGATGCGAGGTGGTGCGCTCTGCCCTCACTGTATGTCGCTCGAACGACACCGCCTGCTCTACCTCTGGCTGGAGCGCAAGACCGACTTCTTCTCTGCCCCATATCGTCTGCTCCATATCGCCCCCGAACACTGCTTCCTGCGCCCATTCGAGAAACTATTTGGCGAAAAGTATGTTACAGCAGACCTGGAGAGTCCTCTGGCTAAGGTGAAGCTCGATGTTCAGCAGATGCCATTTGGCGAGTGCGAGTTCGATGTTGTGATTTGCAACCATATCCTTGAACACGTCGATAGCGACCGCAAGGCTCTGGAGGAGATTTATAGAGTGATGTGCCATAGCGGCTGGGGAATCCTTCTCTCGCCGGTAGATTATGGATTGGAGAGTAGCTATGAAGACCCTACAAAGACCACACCCGAGGAGCGACGCCAAGCATTCGGTCAGCCCGACCATCTGCGTATCTTCGGGCGCGACTATGCAGATAGACTACGTGATGTCGGATTTTGGGTGGAGGAGATTCGCGCAACAGACTTCCTCTCGGCCGAGGAGATTGCCCGATACGGAATCGCCACCGACCGCATACATTTTGTCCGTAAATTGTGAGTTGTTTGTTTTTCTCCGCTTTTTGTAAAAAGCCTTTCGCCCCTTTTTTGTAAAAAAGCGGCACCAAAAAACTTTTGTGCTATTTAGTTTGCGGATTTAGGAGTTACTTTGCAGTAACTACGACAAAAAAGAGATATGGAGTTTGTTCAAGTTAACTTGATAACTCCATATCTCTTTTTCATCGTACTCTCTTCGAGAGTATCCCCTAAACCCGAATAACCCAATTGTTACCAAAAGAGTTTAATTTAAAACTTGTCCCTAAACTCCCTAAACTCCCTAAATTTACTTCTTCTCTTCTAATGTGGCAAACGAGAGTATGTGCCACGAGATTGCTGTTGCCAATAGTGCCAAGGCAATTCGTAACCATAAGGGTTTGATTACAAATAATATGCAGAATCCGATTGTGAGCCAAACCATACTTACTGAGAGGACTTTTGCTTTGAGAGGTATGGCCTTATTTTCGCGGAAGTTGCGGATGTATATGCCAAGTCGTGGGTGATTTATCAGCCAATCGTACAGCTTCGGACTGCTACGCACATAGAGTGCCGCAGCAAGCAGGAGCAGTGGGGTGGTCGGTAGCAGAGGGAGAAATATCCCGAGGATACCCAAGCTGAGAGAGAGAGTGCCGAGAACGATTAGCAATGCTTTCATGGCGCAAATATACTTTTTTTACCATTAATAATATAGTGGCTGTGAGGTATTCTCGGCAGAAATGGTTACTTTTGTGGCCGAAATGTGCGTGGGGGCTTCGTCGCTGCCGCAAGGGAGAGGAAAGTCCGAGCAACATAGAGCACCGCGCTTCCTAACGGGAAGATACTCGCAAGGGTGTGGTTAAGGTAACAGAGAATAACCGCCTTGTCTTCGGACAGGGTAAGGGTGAAAAGGTGGGGTAAGAGCCCACCGCCGCTATGGTGACATAGTCGGGCAGTACTACCGGCGGGTTGCAAGGCCAAGTATATCGACATCTAAGGGTTGCTCGTCCGTTGTCGAGGGGTAGGCCGCTAATTTTTAGTAGGCGGGTGACCGTCTGCATAGATAAATGACGAAGGGCCTCTTCGGAGGTTACAGAACTCGGCTTATACTCCACACACATTTTTTTTGATTGAAACGCAATAGGCCTCACTGATGCAAAACGAAAAATGCTTTTTCACAAAGCCTCTTTTTTGAGTTAAGGATAAGAGACCTTTATTGGGCTAAGAGATGCTAAACGAAAAATGTTTAAAAATTTCTGACTACGACTATCCGCTGCCTGATGAGCGAATAGCCAAGCACCCGCTTGCCGAGCGCGACAGTTCCAAGTTGCTCTGCTGGCGTGGTGGCGAGATATCGCACACCTGCTTCTCGGAGATTGGCGCCCGCCTTCCGGAGGGTGCTATGCTTGTCTTTAACAATACCCGTGTCATCCGCGCCCGTATCATTATGCACAAGCCCACAGGTGCGCGTGTGGAGGTCTTCTGCTTGGAGCCTCACTCGCCTGCCGACTACGAGCGTGCGCTCTCCTCGGAGAGTGGTTGCGAGTGGTGCTGCATTGTTGGTGGCCTGAAGAAGTGGAAGGAGGGTGCTGTCGAGATTAAGTTCGACTACGAGGGCGTTGGCTACACTCTGCGTGCCTTCCGTGGTGAGCAGATAGGCAAGAGCCATATCGTGCGCTTCGAGTGGGATGCACCACTTCGTTTTGGTCCTCTGTTGGAGTTGCTGGGCAGGATTCCCATCCCTCCATACCTCAATCGCGAGAGCTGCGAGGAGGACAACACCCGCTACCAGACAGTATATTCCAAGATTGAGGGATCAGTGGCTGCCCCTACCGCAGGCCTGCACTTCACCGACAGGGTGATTGAGGCACTCCACGCTCAGGGTGTGCACACCGAGGAGGTGACACTCCACGTTGGCGCAGGTACCTTCCTGCCTGTGAAGGAGGATGATGTGACCCTCCACACTATGCATACCGAACATTTCGAGTTCTCGCTCGCCACGTTGAAGGCTCTGCACGCGTCGCTCGGCAAGATAATCCCCGTGGGTACTACATCTGTGCGCACCCTCGAATCGCTGGTGGCGCTCGGATGGCGTATCATAAGTGGAGGCAACCCCGACACGGAGCGTGTCGTTGGCCAATGGGAGTTATACGACATCCCCACTGAGGTCGATGGCGAGAAGATACTATCGGCACTGATCGCCTGGATGGAGGAGCGTGGCGAGAACCGCATAAAGGCCGCTACACAGATTATGATTATGCCCGGCTATCAGTATAGATTGGTAAGTGGTATGGTGACCAACTTCCACCAACCCAAGAGCACCCTGCTGCTGCTGGTGTCTGCCTTCGTAGGAGATGGCTGGCGTAAGATATACGACTACGCCCTGACAAACGACTTCCGCTTCCTCTCCTACGGTGATAGCTCACTGTTGCTGAGGTAGTGTATTTTGCCCCTTTTTTTGTAGAAAGCTTTGGATTTCGAGCCTTTTTGTAAAAAGGCTCCCCAAAAATTTTTGTACTATTTAGTTTGCGGGTTTAGGAATATCCACAAGGATATTACGACAAAAAAGAGATATGGAGTTTGTTCAAGTAAACTTGACAACTCCATATCTCTTTTTCATCGTACCCTCTACGAGGGTATTCCCTAAACCCGAAAAACTTAATTGCTACAAAAAAAGTCTAAACGGTTATCCCATAATTCTCATAACTCTCATAAC
>JAZUCV010000031.1:0-32134 GCA_045639285.1 Tidjanibacter sp. | reverse complement strand
ATCTCCCTAATCTCCCTAATCTCCCTAATCTCCCTAATCTCCCTAATCTCCCTAATCTCCCTAATCTCCCTAACAAAAAAAAAACTGAGAGCAATTCGATATTGCTCTCAGGTTCTAATTCTATCCCCACACAGAGTAGTACGGAGGCAACCACATAACAACCTCCAACTACCTCTCTCAATAGAAACGGGTCCACGACCCAAAAAAAGTCGTAGAATTAGGGGAATTTGGGGCTTCGTGAAGCCAGGCCGCCCGCAGCATACTAAACGTATGTGAGGACGGCCTCGCAAGGGAAGTGACAAATTCACCAATTATACGGCTTTTTTTTTAGCAATTCATTGCACCACAACAATGTATAACCTGCCCACTCACATAGGAGGAGAGGTCGCTTGCGAGGAAGAGAGCCACATTGGCAACATCCTCGGGGGTACCGCCACGACGCAGGGGGATGGTCTTCATCCAGCCTTCGCGCACCTCGTCCGAGAGCTGGCCTGTCATCTCGGTAATGATAAAGCCGGGTGCTATGCAGTTGGCACGGATGCCGCGGGGGCCCATCTCCTTGGCGATACTCTTAGCCAGGCCAATCATACCAGCCTTCGAGGCCGAGTAGTTGCACTGACCCGCATTGCCCGACACGCCCACCACAGAGGACATATTGATAATGCTTCCGCCACGCTGACGCGCCATAATAGGAGTCACGGCGTGGATGAAGTTGAAGGCCGATTTGAGGTTTACGGTGAGCACCATATCCCACTGTTTCTCATCCATACGCATCATCAGGCCATCGCGAGTGATACCTGCATTGTTAACCAAAATATCTATACGACCGAAGTCCTTCAAGATCTCAGCCACCACAGTATGTGTTTCGTCATAGTTAGCAGCATTAGAGGCGTAGCCCTTAACGCGCACGCCGTATGCTGCAATCTCCTTCTCGGTAGCCTGAGCATTCTCGTCAATCACCAAGTCGGTGAAGGCAACATCGGCGCCCTCACTCGCATATTTAAGCGCAATCGCCTTACCGATTCCGCGGGCAGCACCTGTTACGACTGCCACTTTTCCACTAAGCATTCCCATATCTATTCAGATTATTAGTTTCTACAAAGGTAATACTTTTTATTTCGATTGCAACTTCTCGTTGGGCACAAGGATAAACGAGAGTTTACCCTCACAGCACACCTTATCATCCACCTTAGCCACTGCCTCGATGAAGAAGACATTGGCACGGCGATTGGCGATGCGCGCACGCACACACACGGTATCGCCGGGGTGAACCGAGTTCTTGAACTTAATCTGGTCCAGACCCGCGAAGAAAGGTGTTTTACCTTTGAGCTCCTCTCCTACCAGGAGTGCACACCCCTGCCCCATCATCTCGCAGAGGATAACGCCAGGCACTGTGGGGTGTCCGGGGAAGTGGCCTTGGAGGAAGAACTCGTCGCCACGAACATAGTATTTAGAGTTGGCAAAATCACCGTCAAACTCCATCTCATCAACCAAGAGCATCGGCTCACGATGAGGTATATAGGTTTTAATCTCTTCTCTGTTCATATCTCAAAGGTATTAATTATTTTACAAATTTACGCAATGCCACTGCTGCATTATGGCCACCAAAGCCCAAGGAGTTGGAGATGGCAACGGTCGGCTTAGCCTCTCGAGCACGCAGTGGAGTATAGTCGAGGTCGCACTCGGGGTCGGGAGTCGTCAGGCCGATTGTGGGTGGCACAACACCTGTCTGGAGTGCCAGCGCCGAGGCAATAAGCTCAACACCTCCTGCTGCACCGAGCATATGCCCCGTCATCGACTTGGTGGAGCTAATCACCGCCTTGCGAGCCTCCTTCTCGCCCAGTGCCAACTTGATGGCAGCGGTCTCGGACTTGTCATTCAGCGGAGTACCGGTACCGTGAGCATTGATGTAGAGGGTATCGTGAGGGGTATAGCCCGCCTCGTCGAGCGACAGACGGATGGCGCGTGCCGCAGCCGACCCGTCGGGGCGAGGTGCTGTATAGTGGTGGGCATCGCAACTATTGCCATAGCCGCACACCTCAGCATAGATTGTCGCACCGCGTGCCACTGCATGCTCATACTCCTCCATCACCAAGATACCAGCACCCTCGGCTATAACAAAGCCTCCACGCTTCGCATCGAAGGGCAGCGAGGCCTCGTCGGGTTTCTCGCTACGCGAAAGTGCCTTGCTGTTGGCAAAACCGCCAATGGCTATGGGGTGTACCGCCGCCTCAGCACCACCGGTGATGATAGCATCAGCATAGCCATAGCGGATAGCACGAAATGCCTCTCCAGCAGCGTGAGTACCTGTTGCGCAGGCAGTAACCACCGGCAAGCAGGGGCCTTGTGCATTGAAGCGGATAGCCACATTGCCAGCAGCAATATTGGAAATCATCATAGGGATAAAGAGGGGTGAGATTCGCTCTGCGCCCTCCTCAATCAACTTAGACGACTCATTTACAAAGGTGCCAATACCGCCAATACCCGAGCCGATATATACTCCCAATCGCTCAGGGGCAATGTTCGCACCACTCTCCAGGCCACACTGCTCCATTGCCTGAATAGCGGCAACCATCGCATACTGGCAGTAGGTATCGCTACGACGGATGCTGCCCGCATCTACGCCCCACTTTTTGGGGTCGAAGTCGCGAATCTGGCCGGCCAGACGCACGGGGAGGGGTGTATCCTCATAACCTTTTATATAGTCAATACCGCAATAGCCCTCGGTGAGATGTCTCCAGAACTCCTCCACGCTATTGCCTACGGGCGAAACAACGCCCATACCGGTAATTACAACTCTTCTCTCTTTCATATCTTTGTTCACTTTTTACTCCACAATCTACACCTATTTTGCCCACTCAATAACGCAGGCTGCGGTGGTAAATCCCGCGCCAAAGGCACTCAGCACCAACTTATCGCCTCGCTTGAAGCATCCCTGACGGTTCATCTCGTCAATCATAACCGGAATACTTGCCGAGGAGGTGTTTCCAAATCTATCGACATTGCGGGGAAATTTATCCACCGGTTGCTTGAAATGTTCACGAATAGCCTCAATGATACGGACATTGGCCTGGTGGAGGATGTAATATTTCACCTCATCCTTATCCACACCCGCATCGCGCAACACACCCTCCACATCGGCAATCGAGGAGGTAACGGCAGTCTTGAAGACCTCACGACCGTTCATCACAAGAGGTACATCACTCTCGTCCTTGGTAATATAGGGTGTGGGCTGCAACATACGCTCATAGCGCAACACATCGCGCTTGGGTGTTGCAGTGATACGGATAGCCTTCAGCTCATCGCCGGCAGTCACCACCACGGCACCCGCCGCATCGCCAAAGAGAACACAGGTGGAGCGATCCTCCCAACTCACCATACGAGTAGGCTCCTCGGCACAGAGGACAAGGATTCGCTTGAACATACCCGAGCGGAGATATGCCTCGGCCATACTCAGAGCATAGACAAATCCCGAGCAGGCTGCATTTATATCATAGGTAGGACACTCTGCGCCAATCAGCCCCTCGACCACACAGCCGAGCGAGGGAGTGGCATACTCATTTACCACATTGGAGCAAATCAGAAGGTCGATATCGCTTGGCGCCAGGCCAGCATCATCGAGCGCTTGGCGTGCTGCTTCGGCTGCCAAATCTTCCAACTTCTCGTCGGTAATAATCTGGCGCTGGGTAATTCCCGTACGCTCCATAATCCACTCGTGACTTGTATCGAGTATATCTTCAAGCATCGAGTTGGTAAGGGTAAACGCGGGGTGCGCCCTGCCGGTTCCAATAATTTTCATACGCTTTGCATTTAGTTTATTTCACAAAAAACTCCTCCGAAAAATGGCTCCGGAGGGCAATGCAAATGTAATATCACACCATTTTTTATGCCTCCCAAATGTGGCAAACGAGGGGGCTGAGTGGTGAAAGTGGCGTTTTTTGTGGTGAAACTATTGCATTTCTACAACAATTTTATCATTTTTGTTCTGTCAAACAAAGCTTTACCCCAATGAGAACAAATGAAGTTCCAAAATATCTATTTAGCCGTAGATATCTGTGGTCATCGATAGTCTTCGTAACTATCTTCTCGATGCTGTTTATGGTAATCTATACACCATTTACCGGCACTGCGTGGTTTGGTTTCAACTCGCCTAAGACAGCACTCAATACCATTGTATTCTATGCCGGAGCAATCGTCCTGCTCGCAATCAGCAAAACCCTGATAGCTTACGTTCAGAAAAAACGCAACATAATTGCTATGCCCCAATATATTATGTGGCTTGGTGGTGAGGCAGTTGTGATTGCACTCTTCTATTTGACATACACCTCACTGATTATCCTCCCTGAGATGCCTGTCGAGGTAGCTATCGGCCCACTGCTGTTGCGTGCCTCGCTCTGTGTGACTCTGATTCTCGCAATTCCCTATACCATTATTACAATGTATGCCGAGATTCAGTCCAAGAAGGAGGAGCTTGCTGCGGCGATTACCCGCCGCCACGCACGCCACGAAAGCACAGACCACCTCGTAAACCTCTACGACTACAATGGCAACCTGAAACTCTCGGTAGGCGTTTCGTCACTCTACTATATGGAGTCGCAGGACAACTATGTGAAGGTATATTACGAGAGCGACGGCAAACTGAACAACTATATGCTCCGCGCCCGCACCAAGGCCGTGGAGGAGATGTGCGCCGATACTCCTATGTATCGCTGCCACCGTTCATATCTGGTCAATATCAGTAAAATCAAACTTATGCGCAACGAGCGTGGCAATACTTTTGTGGTTCTCGACCACGCCTCTATCCGCCCGATACCCGTATCGAAGAGCTACTGCGAGCAGTTTATGGCCACCATCGAGAAGAACAAGGAGGCCACTGCCGAGGAGTAATAATCGGCATAATAGAAAAAGAACGAAGGGAGGTGCTTCACAGCATCTCCCTTCGTTTCTGGTTAATTTATGCCTTAAAAATGGTTGTGTAATCTTTTTATTTACTCTTCAACAGCACGGTGGTCTGCCAAATCATCGGCCGTAACACTCTCAATATAAGCTATATGCTTAGCCACCTCGGCCGATGCATAGCGAACATATACCTTAGCCGAGCGGGCAAACAACTCGGGTGCTGCATTAGCATCGCGCACCAGGAGGTGACCCATAATTGTCATAGTAGCCATCTCCACCAAGCGACGAGCGCAGAAATCGAGGAGCTCCTGATTCTGGCTCTCGGTAACCTTCGCCACTGCCGACTCATACTTAGCCGCCATATCGGCAAGTGTAGCCTTCAGCGACTGCCACTCTGCGCCCACACACTCCGCCTCATAGCCACGCAACTGCTCTGCATAGAAGCCGTTGGTAACATAGCGTATAGCGGCAACTGTCTGCAACTGGGTTGTACCCTCGTAGATTGAGGTGATGCGGGCATCGCGATAGAGTCGCTCGCAGGCATACTCCTTCATAAAGCCCGAGCCTCCGTGAATCTGGATACAGTCGTAGGTATTCTGGTTAGCATATTCGCTACCCATACCCTTAGCCAGCGGTGTAAGACTATCGGCCAGACGCGAGTAACGCTTCTGCTCGGCACGCTCCTCGGGGGTAAGGCTACGCTCACGAGCGATATCATCAAGTGCCTTATATACATCCACATAGCGCGAAGTTTCGTAGAGCAGTGTGCGCGAAGCATCAAGTTTAGCCTTCATCATCGAGAGCATATCATATACAGCGGGGAAGTGCTCGATAGCCTTGCCAAACTGACGACGGTCACGAGCGTATGCCACAGCCTCGTCGTATGCTCGCTGCGACAGGCCTACGCTCTGAGCAGCAATACCCAAGCGTGCACCATTCATCAGTGCCATCACATACTTGATAAGACCCAGACGGCGACTGCCACACAACTCAGCGGGAGCATCCTTATATACCAGCTCGCAGGTAGGCGAGCCCTTGATACCCATCTTATTCTCAATGCGGCGCACGGTCACGCCACCATTACGCTTGTCGTAGATAAACATCGACAGACCGCGACCATCGCGAGTACCCTCCTCCGAGCGTGCAAGCACCAGGTGGATATCGGCATCGCCATTGGTGATAAATCGCTTTACACCATTGAGCAACCAGCAGCCACGCTCCTCGCTCCAAGTGGCGCGAAGCATAACACTCTGCAGGTCACTACCTGCATCAGGCTCTGTAAGGTCCATCGACATTGTCTCGCCTGCACATACGCGGGGGATATACTTCTCGTGCTGTTCTGCCGAGCCGAACTCGTAGAGAGTCTCGACACAGTCCTGCAAGCCCCACAAGTTCTCGAAACCTGCATCGGCGCTGCTCACCATATCGGCTGCCATCATATAGGGCACGATTGGGAAGTTCAGACCGCCATAGCGACGTGGCATAGCCATACCCATCAGTCCTGCCTGACGAGTAGCGTCCAGATTCTGCTGAGTTCCGGCAGCATAGGTCACACGACCATCGGACAGAGTGGGACCATCGTGGTCAACACCCTCAGCATTGGGAGCGATAATCTCACCACAAATCTCACCCACAATCTCCAATACTCTCTCGTAGGAGTCCATAGCATCCTCAAAGTCGATGGGTGCATAGTCATACTCCTCCTTATCGCGATAGTCACGCTCCTTCAGAGCACAGATGCGCTCCATCAGAGGGTGATGCAGATGATAAGCAAGGGCGGGTGTTGTTTTATAGTAATTTGCCATAACTATCTATGTTACTTACTGTTCTGTTTGTAATTCTTTATCATTTTGGGCACCACATCCTCAACTCGACCTACGATAACGTAGTCGGCAATGGCGTTGATGGGGGCCGCAGGGTCGGAGTTGATGGAGATGATGATTCCACTCTCCTGCATACCTGCAATATGCTGAATCTGACCCGAGATACCGCAAGCGATATAGAGTTTGGGACGCACGGTAACACCTGTCTGTCCAATCTGCAGATTCGATGCGCAGTAGCCGGCATCGATAGCCGCACGGCTTGCACCCACCTCAGCGTGGAGCACATCTGCAAGTTCATAGAGCATATCGAAACCCTCCTTCGAGCCCATACCGTAACCTCCGGCAACCACAATAGGAGCACCCGAGAGATTGTTGGCAGCAGGCTGAACGTGACGCTCCAACACCTTGACAGCATAGTCGGCATCGCTCACATACTCAGCCACTTTGTGGCGTACAACCTCGCCTTTGTACTCCTCGCTCACAATCTCGCGTTTCATCACACCCTTGCGCACGGTTGCCATCTGGGGGCGATTCTCGGGATTGACAATGGTAGCCACGATATTGCCACCAAAGGCGGGACGAATCTGGTAGAGAAGGCTATCGTAACTCTTGCCAGCCTTCTTATCCTCATATGGACCAATCTCCAGCGAGGTGCAGTCAGCAGTCAGACCGCTATGGAGAGCCGACGATACACGCGGTCCCAGGTCACGACCAATAACTGTTGCACCCATCAGACAGATCTGAGGCTGCTCCTCGCGGAAGAGGTTAATCAAAATCGAAGCGTGGGGCAGTGAGGTGTATGGGAACAATCCCTCGCCCTCGAAGAGATGCAACACATCAACACCATAGGGCAACACCTGAGCCTCTACACCCGCAAGGTCGTCAGCAGCCACCACAGCCTCCAACTTAACCCCCAGAGTGTCGGCCAACTTGCGACCCTTGGTCAGCAACTCCTGACTAACCTCGGCAACGCACTTGCCCTCCCACTCGCAATATACAAATACACTATTCATATCTATCTCCTTTTTATCCGATTGTGTGAGCGGCCATAAGTTCTTTAATCAACGCCTCGATATCGGCATCGCTATCCGAGAGAGTCTTGCTCTCCTTGGCCTGAAAGACAATATTCTCTATCTGCTTAACCTTGGTTGGCGAGCCCGAGAGGCCACACTGAGCAGTATCGCCATCGATATCCGCCACACCCCACTCGGTGATATTGAGGTAGGGACGCTCATCGTAGAGGTGCGCATAGGGCTCACCCTCGGTGCGCTCCTGACGACCCTTGGCACGCTTGTACTTCTGCACCAGTTTGGCATTCGCAGGACGGCATGGAGCAGCCGAGC
Source organism: Tidjanibacter sp. (assembly GCA_045639285.1). GTDB lineage: Bacteria > Bacteroidota > Bacteroidia > Bacteroidales > Rikenellaceae > Tidjanibacter. The sequence goes on along the minus strand of JAZUCV010000031.1, from coordinate 24,069 downwards.
CATTGACAGTAATCACCACAGGCAGCGGGCCTTCAACGACCTCCACGCCACCATCAATATGACGCTTAACAAAGATGCGCTCATCCTTAACATCCAAAATCTCCTCAGCGTAGGTAATCTGCGCCACGCCCAACTTCTGAGCCACCTGAGGGCCTACCTGGGCAGTGTCGCCATCGATAGCCTGACGACCACCGAGGATAATATCAAAATCGCCTATCTTCTTGATAGCAGTAGCCAGTGCATAAGAAGTAGCCAGCGTGTCGGCACCCGCAAAGGCTCGGTCCGAGAGCAGATAGCCACCATCTGCACCACGATAGAGCGCCTCGCGAATCACCTCCGCCGCACGACCGGGGCCCATAGTGAGCACCTTGACGGTAGAGCCGGGGAACTTCTCCTTCAGGCGCAACGCCTGCTCCAAGGCATTAAGGTCCTCGGGGTTGAAGATGGCAGGCAGAGCAGCACGATTGACGGTACCCTCAGGGGTCATCGCACCCTTGCCGACATTTCGTGTGTCGGGTACCTGCTTCGCCAAAACAATAATTCTCAATTTTCGCATTATCTCACTTTTTAATATCGGACTACCCAAAGTTACAAAAAAAATCAGGAGCCCGCATACCTATTATAATAAATAAAGCAGTCCGATAAGTCACAATCATTCGACCTATCAACACTGCAAAGTTAGAGTAAAACACTCTCGGTGGGTGCTCCACTCGCCACAAACCACCCCACCAACCACCACAGATAGGGATTTTTTGCCACTTTTAAGGAAAAAGAGTCGCAGACTCCTTTCTATTGAGTGGCGTGGTTAGGGATTGTACTCGGTGTGCCTACATACTACCCTGAATGCAAAATTCAAGATTGATTAGGGAGTTTAGAGAGTTTAGAGAGTTTAGAGAGTTTAGGGGAATATCCCATTATTCCCATAGTTCCCATTATTCCCTGTCAAAAAAAACTGAGAGTGGTTCGATACCACTCTCAGTTTTTATTTATTTTGAATCTTGAATTTTGAATTAAAAAAGTCATAGAATCGAGATATTTTTAGGCAGAGGGGTTTGGCGAGCCGCGAAGCATACTTATCGTATGTGAGCGGTTCACCAAGCCCCTCTAACACCAAAATAGCCGATTATATGGCTTTTTTTATCCGAGGTAGGATTTAAGATGCTTATTCCTCGAACTATTACGCAATCGGCGAATAGCCTTCTCCTTGATCTGACGCACGCGCTCGCGGGTAAGACCGAACTTATCGCCAATCTCCTCGAGAGTCATCTCCGAGCAGCCGATACCGAAGAAGTACTTGATAATATCACGCTCACGCTCGGTCAGGGTGGCAAGTGCACGATCCACCTCTGTCGAGAGCGACTCGTTAATCAGACCACGGTCAGCATTTGGCGAGTCGGCATTCACCAACACATCCAGCAGGTTGTTATCCTCACCATCTGCGAAGGGGGCGTCCACCGAGACGTGACGACCCGACACACGAAGAGTGTCCGACACCTTCTCTTTGGGGATATCGAGCACCACAGCCAGCTCCTCGGGCGAGGGAGTACGCTCGTTCTCCTGCTCAAAGCGGGCGAGAGCCTTGTTAATCTTGTTGAGCGAGCCAACCTGATTCAGGGGCAGACGCACAATACGCGACTGCTCGGCCAGAGCCTGCAAAATCGACTGACGAATCCACCATACGGCGTAGCTGATAAACTTAAAGCCTCGGGTCTCATCGAACTTCTCCGCAGCCTTGATAAGGCCGAGGTTACCCTCGTTGATAAGGTCAGGCAACGAGAGTCCCTGATTCTGTTACTGCTTGGCTACCGATACCACGAAACGGAGGTTGGCCTTGGTAAGTTTCTCGAGAGCCTCCTGATCGCCCTTCTTGATTCGCTGGGCGAGCTCCACCTCTTCCTCGACGGTGATAAGGTCCTCTTTGCCAATCTCTTGCAGATATTTATCCAACGATGCGCTTTCGCGGTTGGTAATCGATTTTGTAATTTTTAGTTGTCGCATCTATATCTAATTTAATTAATCCTTTCACATCTTTGCCTACTAACGCAGGGTGGTCGCTCCTTAGTATATGAATCGGCCCGCATTAGCACATATAGAATAGGCGGTCGCACTTGCTCCTCAACAAATAGGGAGCGCATACGACCGCCTATATTTCAAGTCGGGTTCAGAGATATCTCGTCTACCTTTCGGTGTGCTTCCTACTATCGGGGCTGTACAAGCGAGTAGGTAACACGTCGGCCATCGGGATAGAGACCCTCAATTGCATAGATCTCCTCGCCAATCTTATCCAAATCGCGCACCGAGCGCACCTCTTGCTCATTGATGTGGGTAATGATATAACCCTGACGGATTCTCGCTTGTGCAAGCACACCGCCCTGCTCAATGGAGGTCACTCTGAGGCCACCATCTATGCCTAACTGCTTGCGAGTGCGCTCATTAACCTCCGAGAAGGTACCACCGAGTGCCTCAGCAGCGTCAACATAGTCGCTGGCTATCAACTCCGCTTTTCCTGCTTTATTACGCAGAACAGCCTCAAATTGTTTCGTCTGCTCGCCTCTTTTTACAGTAATTTTCACTTTATCGTTGGGGCGGAGTTTACCGATTATCTCGGTAAGGGTATTATTCTGGTCGAGTTTCTGGCCGTTGATGTGGGTGATAAGGTCATCGGCCTGGATACCTGCCTCCTCGGCAGCACTACCCTCGCGTACAACAGCCACCACTACACCCTCGCCATTATCATTGTTGCGATACTCGATGCCGAGCACTGCACGCTGCACCACGCCATACTCGCGCAGGTCGGTAATCACCTTCTGGACAATCGCGCTGGGGACAGCAAACGAGTAGCCGATATAGGTACCTGTCTGCGACTGAATGAGGGTGTTGATACCCACCAGCTCGCCAGCGGTATTCACCAGAGCGCCACCACTATTACCGGGGTTTACCGCTGCATCAGTCTGGATGAACGACTCGATGCTGTACTCGTTGGGGATAGCGCCAAGGTTACGCGCCTTTGCCGAGACGATACCTGCCGTGATGGTTGACTGAAGCTCCAGAGGACTGCCGATAGCCAATACCCACTCACCCAGGCGCAGTGCATCCGACGAGCCAAAGCGGAGGGTGGGAAGTTCCTCTGCGTCAATCTTGATAAGTGCCACATCTGTTGTGGGGTCGGTGCCGATAACCTCAGCCTCGAAGGTGCGCTGGTCGTAGAGCTTCACTCGCAACTCGGTAGCATCCTCGACAACGTGGTTGTTGGTCACGATATAGCCATCGGGAGAGATGATAACACCCGAGCCGCCGCCACGAATCTGTCGGGGTTCACTCTGTCTGGGCGAGCCATAGCCATATCCCGGGAAGCCGAAGAACTCAAACAGATCCATCGAACCGCCACCGCCGTAACCACTCTGCACCTCCTGGATAACCTCGATGTTGACAACAGCCTGCACCGCATTCTCTGCAGCGTAGGTGAGGTCGGGATAAGACTCCTTCTGATAACTTGCAAAGTGATTGCCACCACGCTGTGTGGTGTCATATATTACAGTCTGAGTGCTCTGCTCCGCACTACGATTCTTGCTAACAATCCACGCTGTGGTACCACCAACAAGCATCGACAAGGCAGTAGCCACTCCAATAACTAAAAAATTCCTTTTCATAATTAGACTCATTTAAACTGTTTAATAATCAAATAAAAAGGAGAGTTATATCATAGGCGTTTCTCTGCTAAAATGTTCTGTTTGTCATCTGTTTACGCTAAGATAACGCACCAAACTCCGTATTATTGTCTGTTTTTCCTAATTATTTTTTACCTACTCCATAAAAGTCGTATAGCGGAGGGATTTGGGGGTTAGAATAGGGAGTTGAAGGGATTATCCCTAAGTTCACTGAACTCCTTAATATTCTCCATTAGGCCCTCTACCTCAAAAAGTTGTATAGCTGAGGGATTTTTAGGCGGAGTAGTTTTTGGGGAAGCGAGCATACTAAGTCGTATGTGAGCGACACAGAAAATGCTCCAACACCAAAATCGCCAGCCAGACGACTTCTTACCTATGAGTTCAGGCTTATAAACATAATCACCAACGCAATAGGCACAATATATCTCAAAAGGAAATAGAGCACACGGAAAATCTGAGTGCTGCAAGTTCCATTATTGGTAATCTCGTCCTGCACCCTCTGCTTCGGCAGTTTCCACGCCCAGAAGAGCACAATCAGCAGACCGCCCAACGGCAACATCACGTTAGACGATACCAGGTCAAAGGTATCGAAGAGATTGCGGCTACCCAATCGGAGTGCCGACTCGGGCATCTGCGACATTGCACAGAGGGTTGCCAAAATAGCCAAGCCCACAAAGCTAACCAGCACTGCCGCACGTCGTTTGAGTTTCAGCTCCTCGGTAACATAGGCCACAACAACCTCCAGAAGCGAAAAGGCCGAGGTGATAGCGGCAAAGAAGAGCAACGTAAAGAAGAGTACGGACATAATCTGTCCGCCACCAATCTGAGCGAAGAGCGAGGGAAGGGTGAGGAATACCAAATCGGGACCCGAAGTCGGGTTGATATCGAAGGTAAAGACAGCGGGGAAGATAGCAAAGCCGGCCAGCAGCGCGATACACACATCGGCAATCAGCACATTGCCGACCACACCCACAATACTCTCTCTCTTATTGACATAGGAACCATAGGTAAGCATAGTACCCATACCCACGCTGAGCGAGAAGAAACTCTGGCCGAGGGCTGCCACCATAACCGAGGGTGTAATCTTCGAGAAATCGGGCTTCACAAGGAAATTAACACTCTCGCCAAAGCCACTCAGGAAGAAGGAGCGCACAACGAGGAGCACCAGCAACACAGCCAGCAAGGGCATCATCAGTTTGCTCGAACGCTCAATACCCTTCTGCAAGCCACTGCCAGCGATAAGGCAGGTGAGCACCAAGAAGAAGATAGCCCACGCCACAGGCTGCCATCCCGAGGCGATAAACCCATTGAAGTCGGCAGTAATCTGCGCCACATCCTTGCCTGCGAAGCTGCCAATCACCGAATCCTTGATAAAGGCAAGCGACCAACCCGCAATCACCGAGTAGAACGACAAAATCACAAAGGCAGTGATAAGGCCGAGCCAGCCCACCCCCTGCCAAGCCTTCTGCTTGGGAGCGAGCGTGCGGAAAGTACCCAACACATTCTGTCCGCCCATACGGCCAAGCGACATCTCAGCAATCAGCACAGGAGCGGTAATCAACACACTGATAATCAGATATGTAATAATAAAGGCACTACCTCCGTTGTCGCCCACCATATAGGGGAACTTCCAGATATTACCCAATCCTACAGCCGAGCCAGCCATAGCGGCAATTACTCCAAATCGGCTCGCAAAAGACCCACGTTTCTCCATAGTTTTTATTCTTTTTTTTATTTTACCTCTAACTAACCGTAATAGTAATAGAAAAATGAGTAAAAAATCATCCCATAATCTGTCGGCGGCGGAACTCCGCACACACCACGGCCGTAGCCACAGCCGCATTGAGCGACTCACTACTTCTGCAATCGGTAGGCCACGAGGGGAGGAAGAGTCTTGTCTCGACTAATTTTTCCACCTCGGCAGAGATACCCTTACCCTCATTACCTACTATAACGATACCGCTCTCGGTAATCTTTTTCTCATATATATTCTCGCCATCAAGCAGAGTGCCATAGATAGCCACGCCCGCCTCCTTTGCCTCTTTCAGCATAGCCGGCAGATCGCCATAGTGAACCTCCACGCGAAACAGCGCTCCCATAGTGGCCTGTACGCACTTGGGGTTATAGCAATCTACCGTATGTGCAGAGCAGAAGATATGGCGAATACCATACCAATCGGCAATGCGGATGATGGTGCCCAGATTGCCCGGGTCTTGCAGGTCGTCAAGTGCCAACACCAACTCCCCCGTAGCACACTTGGGCACAAACTCTCGCTTGGGGATATGGACAACAGCCAGAGCCGACGAGGGGGTACGCAAACCAGAGATGCGCTCCATCTCCTTCTCGGTAACGGTCACTGCACCCTCCATACCGAACAAACGGCTGCGCTCGGTGAGGTAGATATTCTCCACCTCCAGTCCTGCGCCCGACAGTTCACCGACCATCTTGTCGCCCTCGACCACAAAGCGGCCATAATCCGTGCGTGCCATGCGCTCCGATAGTCCTTTTATATATTTTATCTCATTCTTGAATAACATCCCGTAGTTTGTTTCTTACTTATTAGACAATATATCGAGCGCGGCCGAGGCCAACATCATCGAGCCAAAGCCAATAGCCCTCTTGTCGGGACAAAAGTCCGCTCTGTGCAACTTACCTGCCCTACCCTCGCAGAAGTGATCGCCATCGCCACCAACACCCAATCTATAATATACCGATGGGTAACGGCCAGCGATAAATCCGAAATCATCTGCCGTCGGGCGCAACCCGAGCGACACTGTCTGCTCCTCGCCGAAGAGTCCTGCACAAACAGCCCTTACTCTGTCAGTCAGGGCACTGTCGTTATCTACACAGGGATAGCCATCGCTGATGTTAACATCGACCTGCACACCTGTCTGTTCCTCAACCTCGGAGGCCATCTTACGAATCAGAGCCTTAATCTCTCTGCGCCACTCCTCCGAGAAGGTCCTCATCGTACCCTCCATATAGACATCGTCGGGGACCACATTGGTAGCACCGGCAGCCTCAACCTTGCCAATAGACAAGATGGTAGGCACGCTCTTATCGGGAGCCATCGAGGGTATATCGTGCAACATACCTATCAATTTTGCCGCGGCAGGCACGGGGTCAATCATCCCCTCACGCAGTGCCGCGTGGCCTCCCTTGCCTCGCACCGTAAATCGCAACTCGTCGCTCGACGCCATATAGCGGCCACCACGGAAGCCAAAGCACCCCGTAGGCAACGCCGGCTCGCAGTGTTCGGCCAGAGCAGCCACAACATCGTACCCCTCGAAAGGATTCTCTGCCAATACCATAGAGGCACCACCCGGGTTACACTCCTCCCCGGGTTGGAAGAGTCCAAAGACCACACCCGACAACTCACTCTTGCGCCTGCTGAGCAAGAGCAGAGCACCCGCCAGGGCTGTCGCGTGAAGGTCGTGACCACAAGCGTGCATCACACCCTCGCGCTCGGAGCGAATCTCGGCAGTAGCACACTCAGTGATGGGCAGAGCATCCAACTCGGCACGCAGCACCACAGCACGCGCTCTGTCGCCCACCTCGGGCAACTCGCCACGCACCATAGCCAGCACTCCACTGCCCGCCACAGAGCGCACCTCAACACCCTCTTCGCGCAAGAAGGTGGCTATGCGCTCGGCACTCTTCCACTCCGTAAACGACAACTCGGGGTTACGATGCAGGTCGCAGTAGAGGCGATAGAGAGCCACAAAATCGGCCAACGACTCATCAAACATTTTTTTGTTCATTTTTGTATTGCGTCTCTTTAACGATTGCGGTTGAAATAAACCTTACGGTTAAAATACATTTTTCACTATTCGGGCAACGTTCTCCGTACGACCCATAGTATAAAAGTGGATGATGGGGAGTCCTGCACGTTTAAGCTCGGCAGCCTGCATCGTTGCCCACTCTATACCGACCTGCTTCACCGCATCCGAGTCCTTGCACTTGCGAGCCGCGCGCTCCAACTCCTCGGGAATCTCGATGCTGAATACCTTGGGCAGGACATCGAGTTGAGCAGTGGTCGAAAGGGGCTTGATACCGGGGATGATAGGCACCTTGATACCCGCCTCGCGACAACGTCGCACAAAGTCGAAAAACTTACTGTTGTCGTAGAACATTTGCGTTACGATATACTCGCCACCCGCATCTACCTTGGCCTTCAAGCAGGCGATATCGTTCTCCATATCGGGCGACTCCTTGTGTTTCTCGGGATAGCCTGCCACACCGATACAGAACTTCGAGCGATGGCAATCCTCCACCTCATTGTCGATAAATCGGCCGCTGTTCATCGCCACAATCTGTCCTACAAGTTCGTCAGCGTGGGCATAACCCTCGGGATGAGGGATAAAGCCACGCTCATCCTTCATACCATCGCCACGCAGAGCCAACACATTGTGCATACCGAGGAAGTCGAGGTCAATCAACAAATCCTCAATCTGGTAGCGAGAGTGGCCACCACAGATAATATGGGGCACCACCTCTATCTTATATCTCTTGGCAATTGCAGCCGAGATACCAACAGTACCAGGTCGGTGGCGATATACCCTGCGACGAGGATTGCCCTCAGCGTCAAACTCGGTCTTAATCGCCTCGCGCTGGTTGGTAACATTGATATATGCAGGCCCGAGCGGTGCAAGGGTGTCGATAGCCGAGAAGATACGGCTTGTACCCTCGCCTTTCAGGGGTGGCAACACCTCGAAGGTAAACTGGCAGGAACCTGCCGATATATTCTGGTCGATAATATCTATAATTCTCATTTTTCGGGAATTTGGGTTATCTCTTTATATTTTTTGCAATAATCTTTGTCATCTCCTCCTCGTCGATTCCGCGTCTGCGACTATAGTCGGCAAGCTGCTCGGCAGAGATGCGACCAACCGAGAAATAATCCATCTCGGCATCGGCAAAGATAAGGCCGCAGAGCGACTCTCCGGGGTTAATCATATAGTTCTCGGTCAGGCGCAACGGTGACTTCTGCTCCACGCCGAGCAGGTCGAAGACCTCACGTTTGAGCGAATGGTCGGGGCAAGCGGGATAGCCGAAGGCCATACGCAGTCCCTGATAGTTGCCCGCTATTATCTCCTCGCGCGAGAATTCGCCTCCACTCTCGTAGCCCCACAACTCGCGTCGCACGCGGCTATGCACCACCTCAGCCAGAGCCTCGGTGAGTCGGTCGGCAAGTAGCTTCGCCATCACTGCCGAATAGTCGTCGCCCGCCGAGCGATACTCACTCTCCAAAGCCTCCAAGCCTACACCCGCACTAACTGCAAATGCGCCAATCCAATCCCCCTCAGGGCATACCCAATCGGCAAGCGAGTAGTTACTCTCGGCCTCGGCACTCTGGTTGCGGAGTTGCGCAAGCCTCTTCGCGCCAACAACTATATCGTCACCCTCGCCACAAGCAGGCAGTATGCCTACAATAGCGGTCGGGGTGAGGAGCTTTTCACTCTCAATCTTATCGAGCATCATCTGTGCATCGTCAAACAATCGGCGTGCCTCTGCTCCGCGCTCGGGGTGGTCGAAAATCTCTGGATAGCGACCCGCCACCTTCCACGACGAGAAGAAGAAACTCCAATCAATCATCCTTCGCACCTCGCCAATGGTAATATCTTCAAGATGGAAGACACCCTCGCAATTGGGTTTTACAACCTTATCCGCACTCTTGGCATATCCTCTCTGTCGTGCCTCGGCAAGGGGCAGCAATGGGATATTACTCTCTGCCCACTCGGCACGGAGAGTGCTCTGCTGCTCTTTCAGCTGAGCAATATATTCATCACACTCCGCACCCAACAATGCTTGCAGAGCAGCCACATTATCGGCCACATCGCGGCAATAGACCACAGCCCCCGAATAACGCGGTGCGATACGTACCGCCGTATGGAGTGCCGAGGTTGTTGCACCGCTGATGATAATCGGAATCGAGAGTCCCTGCTTCTCTGCCTCGGCAGCCACTGCACTCATCTCCTCCAACGATGGGGTAATCAGGCCACTAAGACCGATAGCATCAGCACCCCACTCGGCAGCGCGCGCCACAATCCTCTCAGCCTCAACCATAACACCCATATCCTCCACCTCGTAGCCGTTGCAGCTCATCACAACGGCGGCTATATTTTTACCTATATCGTGCACATCACCCTTGACGGTGGCAACAAGCACCTTGCCCACCGAGCGACCTCCCTGTTCTCCAAGCAGAGGCATCAGCACACCTACGCCGCTCTTCATCACTCGGGCACTCTTAACAACCTGAGGCAGGAACATCTTGCCACTGCCGAACTGCTCGCCGATATACTCCATAGCAGGCATAAAGATAGTGTCTATCACCTCCAGAGGCGACATCTCTCCCGCAGCCTCCAATGCATCGGCAGCCACATAGTCGGCCACGCCACTCACCATAGCATAACGAATACGCTCGGCAGGGGTGCCACTGCGCCACTGCTCGGTCGTAGCCACCTGCGTAGCACCACTCGCACTCTGCTCGCGCATCTGCTGCGCCACCTGCGAGAGGTGCTCGGCAGCATCGGCCTTGCGCGCCAACACAACATCCTCAACCGCCTCGCGAAGCGAAGGCTCGATATCGTCATAAATTGCAATGGTCGAGGGATTTACAATACCCATCGACATACCCGCACGGATAGCGTGATAGAGGAACACGGAGTGCATTGCTGCACGCAACGGAGCGATACCGCGGAAGGCAAACGAGAGGTTGCTCACACCACCGCTAATCTGCACACCCTCCATAGTGGTACTGATATGGCGACACGCCTCGATAAAGTCGCGCCCGTAGCCATCGTGTTCGGCTATGCCCGTAGCCACAGCCAGGATATTGGGGTCGAAGATGATATCCTCGGCAGGGAAATCTATACTTCGGAGCAGTTGCCAAGCGCGGTCTGCAACCTCCACTTTGCGCGCAAGCACATCTGCCTGACCGCGCTCGTCGAAGAGCATAACAACCACCGCCGCGCCATATCTACGCAACAAGCGGGCACGTCTAAGGAACTCCTCCTCGCCCTCTTTGAGCGATATGGAGTTCACAACGGGCTTGCCCTGCACACGGCACAGGCCGGCCTCCACCACCTCCCACGACGAGGAGTCAATCATAAACGGCACCCTCGCAATCTCGGGCTCGGCAGCTGCCAGATTGAGGAAACGTGCCATCGCCTCGGGACCATTAATCATACCATCGTCGAAGCAGATATCGATAATCTGCGCACCCGACTCAATCTGTCCGCGCGCAATGCTCAGAGCCTCGTCATAACGCTCCTCGCGAATCAGTCGCGCAAACTTGGCAGAGCCTGCCACATTGGTACGCTCGCCGATATTGACAAAGTTGCGCTCACGGCTCACCTCCAAAGGCTCTAATCCCGCATAGCGAGTCACCTTAGGCTGAGGGCTCACCTTGCGTGGTGAGTAGCCCGCCGCAACATTGGCAATGGCGGCAATATGTTCGGGGGTGGTGCCACAACAACCACCTATGATATTCACAAGTCCCTCGCGGAGCAGAGGCTCCACATCGGCAGCCATCATCTCAGGGCTCTGGTCGTAGCCACCCGCAAGGTTGGGGAGTCCCGCATTGGGATAGAGCGACACGGCAAACTCCGACACCTCGGCCAATCGGCAGACGTGGGGGTAGAGTTGCTTTGCGCCAAACGAGCAATTGAAGCCCACCGCCAAAGGTCGGGCGTGGGCGATGGTTACGAGAAATGCCTCGATGGTCTGACCGCTCAGCAGTCGGCCACTGCTGGTGAGCGATGCGGAGATTATGACAGGTAACCTGCGCCCAATCTGCTCAAAGACCTCATCGGCAGCCACAATAGCCGCCTTGCAGTTGAGGGTATCAAAGCAGGTCTCGATAAGCAGAATATCGACACCACCCTCGATAAGTCCCTCAATCTGTTCACGATAGGCCGACGAGAGAGTGGCAAAATCTATATCGCGGTGAGCGGGATTGTCAACATCCGAAGCAATCGAGAGCGACTTGCTGGTCGGCCCCACCGAACCAGCCACAAAACGCTGACGCTGCGGGTTGCGGAGCATAGCCTTGTCGGCCACCCTGCGCGCACACGCCGCAGCATTGCGCGCCAGGGTGCGCGCGTACTCCTGCAAACCGTAGTCGGCAAGCGATATGGCATTGGAGTTGAAACTATTGGCAGTGATGATATCGGCACCCGAGGCGATGTATCGCTCGTGGATAGCCTCAATAACATCGGGGCGTGTGGTGCAAAGCAGGTCGTTGCACCCCATCAGAGGTACACTCCTCCCCGCAAACTCACCCGCCGAGAAGTCCTCCTCCGAGAGGGAGTAGGTACGAATCATCGTACCCATTGCACCATCAAGCACAAGGATACGCTCGGACATCAACTGCTCTATGCTCTTTTTCTGCGAAAAAATCATTTGTTCTTCAACTCAATTTCGTAAAGTTTGTTCCAATTCTTACCTGTCACCCAGATTCGACCGGTAGCAGCGTCGTAGGCAATACCGTTGAGCACATCATCGGTAGGCAACTTGTCGGCGCGTTTCTGCAAACCCTCAAGCTCGATAATGCCGATAACGTGACCATTCTCGGGATTGATGCGGACAATCATATTTGTCGTATAGACATTTGCCCAGAGTTCACCCTCTACCCACTCCAACTCGTTAAGGTACTGCACATTGCCTCTGTCGGTGCGCACCGTAAACTCACGCACAGCACGGAAAGTCTCGGGGTCGCGCACCACAATACGGTCCGAGCCGTCACTCATATAGAGATACTTGCCGTCCGAGGCCAAACCCCAACCCTCGCCATCGTAGCGGATAGTTCTGACGGGGCGGAAGTCGGAGAGTTGATATACTCGGCACTGACCCTCCATCCAGGTCAGTTGGTAGATTTTATCACCGTGCAGGGTGATTCCCTCGCCAAAAAGATTCTGTGCAAGTGCTACAGCACGCATATCGGTACCTGTTTTCAGGTGGACACATTTGAGCTGCGACTGCCCATACTGACCTGTTCCCTCGTAGAGGAAACCGTCGTGCCAGAAGAGGCCTTGGGTGTAGGAGGAGGTGGAGTGGGGATACTCCGCCACCACCTTAAAGCCGTAACGAATAGGGGTTGCAACTTTCTGTCCTGCAACCGATTGACTCACCGATGCGCTCTGCTTATCTGCTGCACCTTCGAGTGCTATTTTATTGAGGTTGCGCCCACCGCATCCGAAGAGAACCAAGAGGGGCAACGCCACGATAAATACTCTTTTCATATAACCTAACGTAATTTTATACATCTTTTAAAAAGCAAAAATAAGAAAAAAAGTGAAAAATGGAAAGCCACACCTCAGAATACCCATAAATAAAAAGCTGTCCAACAAACTTTTTGGACAGCCAAAATCTATTAGAAGTTGTATAACAAGAGGGATTTCAAGGCTTGCGAAGCCCGAAAAAGCGGAGTTTACTTGAAGTAAATGAGTATTTTAAGGGCGAGCGTAACGCAGAAATCACCTTGTTAGGCAGCTTCTTTCTTGATAGTTATTAAATTTAGAATATCCTACCGCCAATCGACACACCCAGCATCAGACGACTGGCCTTGTCGGATTTGTAGGAGTGGTTATAGAGCACCCCAACGCCTATCACGGGTGACGCCTTGCTAATCTGCCTGCCCGAGGCCACCTTTACCATAAATTTTGCCACACCATATTCCTGAGTGCCTGATAGATAAGTCGCAGAATAACTGAGGTCGAACTCCAAATCCAACCTACCGCTCATCAGGGGCAGAGTGCGCACCACACCCAAGCCAAGCAGGGCCTGGTCATCACATAGTTTGACGGGCGAGAGTGCATATGTTGCAACTGCCGATGTGATAGGGATATAGGCCGCCCACTTGTCATTGAAGCGGTAACCGTAGGAGAGGGTAAAATCGGAGGTTTCAAAGTCGGACTTATTGACTTTGTGATTAGTACCTGCAACAGTATAATCCAACGTCAAATAGTGCCAACTCTTTTGGGCCGACAGATTAAGAGAGAGAGCCGCAAAACAGAAGATAAAAATCAGACGTTTCATAATAGTATTATTAATTTAAGTAAGTCAAAACAAACTCCTATCCACCTAAGAAGTGTTTCCAATCGCAAAATAAAAAAAAGTTTGTAAAATCCAAGTCTTTACAACAGATAGAGAGAAAAATGTAACTATCGCGCTTCTCGTTAATTTATTTAGTAGAGATATTTTTCTCGTTTATGAACATCTTTGTTGTCAAATTATTATCTTTGCGCTTTGGAATAGAACAAAACAATAAAAAACCATATAAGGCTATGCTTACAATCAAGCAAATCAAGGATAACAAGGAGTACACCTTGGAGCGTCTGGCAGTTAAGGGCGTAGATGCTCGCGAAACAGTTGACAAGATTATCGCTCTCGACGAGTTACGCCGACAGACTCAGCAGCAGCTCGACAGTTCGCTGGCCGAGCAGAACGCCATCGCCAAGGAGATCGGCAAGCTCTTCGCACAGGGCAAGCGCGACGAGGCGGAGGCTGCAAAGAGCCGCACCACCGCGCTGAAAGAGCTCTCCAAAGAGTTGGAGGCCAAGATGAAAGAGACCACCGAGCAGATGAACGCACTCATCGTAACACTTCCCAACCTCCCCGCAGAGATTGTACCCCACGGTATGACTGCTGAGGACAACGTGGAGGTGAAGCGTGCCGGCGAGATTCCCTCTCTCGGCGAGGGCGCACTCCCCCACTGGGAACTCGCTCAGAAATACGACATCATCGACTTCGAGTTGGGCGTGAAGCTCACCGGCGCAGGTTTCCCCGTCTATAAGGGCAAGGGTGCTGCTCTGGAGCGCGCGCTCATCACCTACTTCCTCGACTGCAACACCGAGGCGGGCTACTTGGAGGTACTGCCCCCCATTATGGTTAACGAGGCATCGGGCTTCGGCACCGGTCAGCTGCCCGACAAGGAGGGTCAGATGTACCACGCAACAGCCGACAACTTCTATATGATTCCCACCGCCGAGGTACCTGTAACCAACATCTACCGCGACTCGATTGTTGAGGAGAAGGATCTCCCCATCCGTCTGACTGCCTACACCCCTTGCTTCCGTCGCGAGGCCGGCTCCTATGGCAAGGATGTTCGCGGTCTGAACCGTCTGCACCAGTTCAACAAGGTGGAGATCGTTCGCATCAACCACCCCGACAGCTCCTATGAGGCTTTGGACCAGATGGTTGCCCACGTTGAGAAGATTGTGGCAAGCCTTGGTCTGCCCTACCGCATTCTGCGCCTATCGGGTGGCGATATGAGTTTCACCTCGGCACTGACCTACGACTTCGAGGTATATTCGGCTGCACAGCAGCGTTGGTTGGAGGTGTCGAGTGTGTCGAACTTCGAGGCATTCCAGGCAAACCGACTCAAACTGCGCTATCGCTCGGCAGATAAGAAGATTGCACTTGCGCACACCCTCAACGGTAGTTCGCTTGCTCTGCCCCGCATCGTAGCAGCTCTGCTGGAGAACAACCAGACCCCCGAGGGTATTAAGATTCCCGAGGTGTTGGTGCCCTACACCCGTTTCGATATGATTAAGTAATCGGAGCCTGACAACAAAAAGTTGGCTTAAAAGTTGGAGCGGAACAAATAAAAAGATATATTTGCGAAAGGAAACAACTATTTACAACAATTAATAACAACAACTATGGCTTACAAAATTAGTGAAGATCTGTGCGTAGCTTGCGGTACTTGCATCGGTGAGTGCCCCGTAGAGGCTATATCGGAGGGTGATGTATATGTAATCAATCCCGATCTCTGCATCGAGTGCGGTGCATGTGCTGGCGTATGCCCCAGCGAGGCTATCTCGCTCGACGCATAACAAGCGTACACACACGTCAAAAGGCCACCCTACTATATGTTGGGCGGCCTTTTCATTTATCCATAGAACTTGCAAGTGTCGGACTTACAGACAAATAACAACTCCGAGCAGGAGATACTCGCCACTCTACGAAAGTATTGGGGCTATGAGTCGTTGCGCCCGGGCCAGGCGGAGGTCATAAACTCCGTACTCGCCCGTCGCGACACGCTTGCACTTATGCCTACCGGTGCGGGCAAGTCGTTGCTCTACCAGCTGCCGACACTGATGATGGAGGGACTCTGCATCGTTGTCACCCCGCTTGTGGCACTGATGAAAGACCAGACCGAGAGCCTGCGCCGACTGCACATAAACGCTGTGGCACTCCACGGCGGAATGAGCGAGCGACATATCGAAATGGCACTCGACAACTGCGTCTATGGCGATGTGAAGTTCCTCTTCGTCTCCCCCGAGCGCATAGCCTCGCACCTCTTTGCGCTGCGTATGAGGCTGATGCGCGTGGCACTCATCACCGTTGATGAGGCGCACTGTATCTCTCAGTGGGGCTACGACTTCCGCCCCAGCTACCTAAACATCAAGGCATTGCGCGAGGCCCATCCGGAGACTCCCTGTCTGGCACTCACCGCCTCGGCCACGGAACGCGTGGCGGAGGATATAATGCACCATCTGCATTTCGAGGACCCCAACATCCTGCGTAGCGACTTCTCGCGCCCCAACCTGTCGTTTGTGGTGCGACACACCGAGAATCGTCGCGAGCAGCTCATCCATATTATCGGCTCGGTGGCGGGGTCGGGTATTGTCTATGCCCGCACGCGCGAGATGACTGAGCAACTTGCCGAGTGGCTACGCTCCGAGGGGGTCGATGCCACACACTACCACGCAGGCCTCGCCCCTATGGAACGCTCTATGCGTCAGGACGATTGGCTGAGTGGCAGGGTGCGAGTGATGGTGGCTACCAATGCCTTTGGTATGGGTATCGACAAGCCCGATGTCAGGTTTGTTATTCACTACGACACCCCCTCCTCGCCGGAGAGCTACTACCAGGAGGCGGGACGTGCAGGGCGCGACGGCAAGCGTAGTTATGCGGTGCTACTCACCGAGGGCGACGAAGAGATGGGAGCAATGCGCCGACTCAGCAGCGAATTCCCTGAGAATAACTACATTAAGGAGGTATATACCAAACTATGTAACTACTTGCAGATTGGGTATGGTGAGGGCGAGATGGCCACCTTTGTACTCGACTTTGAGGAGTTCACCTCGCGCTACAAGCTATTCCGCCCGACAGCGTGGAATGCGCTGAAAATCTTACAGCAGAACGGCTATCTGTCGCTTACCGATGAGGGAGAGAATCCCGCCAGGGTGATGTTCTGCGTCAGTCGCGACGACCTCTACGCCATACGCATCGAGCGTCGCGAACTCGACGGCGTACTGCGTGCCCTGATGAGGCTATATACAGGCATCTTCACACAACTCCGAGGCATTGATATTCAGGAGATTGCGATACATACGGGCTACACAGAGGATATGGTGCGCGAGCAGTTGAAACAGCTCTGGCGTATGCACGTCATCCGCTATGTACCAAAGAATTACTCCCCGCTGGTGATGTTCCTCACTCCGAGAGAGCAAGAGAAAGACCTCTTCATCTCAGCCGACAGCACTCTCCACAGACGCGAGATGGCTGTGGAGCGATTGGAGAGTATGATGCGATATTTAAATAATACCGACAAGTGCCGTAGTCGTCTGCTACAGAACTACTTCGGTCAGCAGGATGCTGTCGATTGCGGGGTGTGTGACATCTGTTTGGCGCGCCGAAAGCGCGAAGGATTGAATAAACAGGTAGAATAATCGAGAAAAATAGGTATCTTTGCAACGCAATGCAACAATATAATAAGACCATATCCAACGACGAACTAAAAGAACTTCCGCTCGGCTCATTCGAGGGCCCGGTGGAGATTATCGATAGTATCGAAAAGCTCGAAGAGGCGTGCCGATATCTGCTTGACTGCAAGGTGATTGGCTTTGACACCGAGACCAAACCGTCGTTTCAGGCGGGGGTGACAAATAAGGTCGCGCTCATACAGTTATCGACCGAGGAGCGTTGTTTCCTCTTTCGCATCTGTCGTACCCGTTTGGATAAGATGTTGCTGAAAATTCTGGAGAGCCCAAAGGTGTTGAAGGTGGGTGTTGATGTGGGTGGCGACATTCGTAACCTGCTTAAAATCCGATTCTTCCGCCCGAAAGGTTTTATTGAGTTGCAAGACGAAGTCGGCAAGTTCGGCATCGAGGACAAGAGTCTGCGCAAGATTGCGGGTATCGTAACGGGATGCGCCATCAGCAAGGCACAACGCCTGAGCAATTGGGAGAGCCGCGAGCTCACACCCGCACAGGTGAAATATGCTGCTACGGATGCTTGGATATGCCTTAAAATTTACAGACAACTATTTGACAATGAGCAATAAACGTATATTCTTAAAGCGTGGCAAGGAGGAGTCGCTCCTGCGTCGCCACCCCTGGATTTTCTCCGGTGCGATAGCCCGTGCCGATGGCGACCCTGAGGAGGGTGAGGTTGTTGATGTATTCACCTCGTCGGGCGATTTCATCGCTCGCGGCCACTGCCAAATCGGCTCTATCGCCGTGCGTGTTCTCACCTTCGTACAGAGCGAGGAGATTGACAGTAAGTGGTGGCAAGAGCGTGTCGCTGAGGCACTTGCGGTGCGCGAGGCGATGGGACTCGCCCAGAGCGAGCAGACCACCTGCTACCGACTCGTACACGGCGAGGGCGACGGACTGCCCGGACTTGTGATTGACATCTACGGCACCACTGCAGTCGTTCAGTGCCATAGTGTGGGTATGTACCTCTCGCGCAAGGAGATTGCCGAGGCACTCCGCACCAACTTTGGCGACCGCCTGACCGCTATCTACGACAAGAGCAGCCAGACACTCCCCTACAATGCCGACCTCGATGCTGTCGATGGCTACCTCTGGGGACAGGCGAGCGAGGGCGATGGCGAGGTATTGGAGAACGGCAACCGTTTTCACGTCGACTGGGTGAAGGGCCAGAAGACAGGCTTCTTCATCGACCAGCGCGAGAACCGCGCACTTGTAGGCCACTATGCTCGTGGTCGCCGACTCCTCAACACCTTCTGCTACACGGGTGGCTTCTCGATCTATGGCCTCGCAGGCGGTGCCAAGGAGGTTGTTTCGGTCGATAGCTCGGAGCTGGCAGTGAGCCTGACCGACAAGAATGTAGAACTCAACTTCGGCGACAGTGCACCCCACCGCTCGGCAGCGATGGACACCTTCGACTTCCTCTCGACAACCCGCAAAGGCGAGTTCGATATGATAATCCTCGACCCACCCGCATTTGCTAAACACCACAAGGTGCTTGGCAATGCACTGCAAGGATATAAAAGGCTAAACGCCAGAGCATTAGAGAAGATTGCCCCCGGTGGTATCCTCTTCACATTCAGTTGCTCGCAGGCGGTGAGCAAGGAGCAGTTCCGCACCACCGTATTCTCGGCTGCCGCAATTGCCGGCCGCAGAGTGCGCATCCTCCACCAACTCACCCAACCCGCCGACCACCCCATCAACATCTACCATCCCGAAGGCGAATACCTCAAAGGATTGGTGCTGTTTGTGGAGTAAGAAGAATTTCCAATCTCCCCAATAAAAAACAGAGAGTGGCTCAACACCACTCTCAGTTTTTTATTTTAACCCATCTACACCGAGAAGTCACTATGGTTTAGGAAATTTTGGGCTTCTCGCAGAAAGGCAAAGCGGAATTTACTTAGCGTAAATGAGCATTTGACTCACAAGAGAAGTGCGAAATGTACCAGCCAGATGATTTTTACCTGCGCATCATCGGCATCTTACCACCTCGACCCATACCAGCAACAGCCTTCATCATCTTCTTGGTCTGCTCGAACTGCTTGAGCAGCTTGTTAACCTCGACAAGCGAAGTACCGCTACCACGAGCAATACGCTCCTTACGCGAGGGGTTCAGAATCTCGGGATTCTCTCTCTCGGCGGGGGTCATCGAGTAGATGATAGCCTCGGTCTGCTTGAAGACGTCGTCCGAAATCTCCACATCCTTCAGCGCCTTACCCATACCGGGCAGCATAGACATCACATCCTTCATATTACCCATCTTCTTCAGCTGAGCAATCTGGCCGAGGAAGTCGTTGAAGTCAAACTTATTCTTATAAATCTTCTTCTTCAGCTCACGCGCCTCCTTCTCGTCGTACTGCTCCTGCGCCTTCTCAACGAGCGACACGATATCGCCCATACCCAAGATACGGTCAGCCATACGCTCGGGGTGGAAGACCTGCAAAGCATCCATCTTCTCGCCCGAAGAGATAAACTTCAAAGGCTTCTTGACAACCGACCTGATAGAGATAGCCGCACCACCACGAGTATCACCATCGAGCTTGGTGAGCACCACGCCATCGTAGTCCAACCTCTCGTTGAACTCCCTCGCAGTATTCACCGCATCCTGACCTGTCATCGCGTCCACAACAAACAGAATCTCCGAAGGCTTAACAGCCGCCTTGATAGCAGCAATCTCCTCCATCATCTGCTCATCGACAGCCAGACGACCAGCCGTATCAACAATAACAGTATTGATACTCTTGCTCTTAGCGTACTTGATAGCATTCTCGGCAATCTCCACAGGATTCATATTGCCAGGCTCGGTATATACCTCAACACCCACCTGCTCACCCAGAATCTTCAACTGGTCGATAGCAGCAGGACGATAGACATCACCCGCAACCAACAATACACTCCTATTCTTCTTGCTCTTCAACAGCAACGAGAGTTTACCCGAGAAAGTGGTCTTACCAGAACCCTGCAAACCCGCAATAAGCACCACGGCAGGGTGACCACTCAGGTTGATATCCGTAGCCTCACCACCCATCAACAGCGCCAACTCATCGCGCACAATCTTGGTCATCATCTGACCGGGCTTGACAGCCGTGAGCACATTGGCACCCAACGCCTTCTGCTTAACCTCGTCGGTGAACGTCTTGGCCACCTTATAGTTAACATCGGCATCAATAAGAGCCCTGCGAATCTCCTTCAAAGTCTCCGCAACATTGATCTCGGTGATCTTACCCTCACCCTTCAATATCTTAAAAGACCTCTCTAACTTCTCACTTAAATTCTCAAACATTTTTAAACGTTCAGTTATGTAATTACATTAATTATTCTTATTCAGTTTATTACGACCGCAGTGGTGCTAATCGTGCGCTCATACTAATCACCCTCGGAAAGGTGGATTAGCATTTTCCTTATTCAGCTTATTACGACCGCAGTGGTGCTAATCCTGCGCTCATACTAATCACCCTTGGGAAGGTGGATTAGCGATTATTTGATGGGAATTTTGGGAATTTTGGGAGTATTCCTATTATTCCTATTTCTCCAATTAACCCTCTTACACCAACCTTAAAATTCATATGGTGAGGGGATTTTTAGGCAGAGGAGTTTTGGGCGAAGCGCGCATACTCAGCGTATGTAAGCGAGAACAAAACTACTCTAACACCAAAATCACCCACCAAATGGATTTTAATTTAGGGCGGAGGCAATCTTCTCCGCCATCTCATCCAACATCTTCTGCATCTTGCCGCCAATCATCATCTTCATCATCAGGTTCAATTTAGCGTGCAGCACGAGTCGGATGCGGGTATCGTATGGAGCAACCTCCTTCATCTGGAACCAGAAAGTAAACTCCAGCGGGGTACCCTCGTCGCCCTGAATCTTCACCACCTTGCACGGCTCCTTATCAACAATGGAGAGCCTTGCTGTGAGTCCCTTAGCCTTGAACGAGCAGTGATTCTCATCGGCACTCCAGCCCTCCACCTGACCCTCCATCATCGGGGTAAAGTTGCGGAAGTCCGACACTATCGAGTAGATCTGCTCGGCAGAACGGCGAATCTGGTGTTGTTTGCTCTCATATTTTTCCATACGAAAATTGCCCTAATTACATTTATTGTGTTATATTTGTTGTCACTATGAAACAGATTTTCTTTCGCGACAAACTCTTCGTTTTCCTCCCCTCGGCACCCGAGGATGAGGAGGCTATCCTAATGCTCGACAATATCGAGTCGTTAGACCCTGCAAATTTGGTGGAAAAAGTTGGAAATAACAACACCCTTTGGATTGTTTCTCCCGAGTGGGAGGCTCAATTCGACCACTTTTGCGCACAGTTCCCCATTGCCGAGGCCGGCGGCGGTCTTATCCGCAACGTCGATGGCGAGGTATTGATGATGGAGCGCAACGGTTGGTGGGATCTGCCCAAGGGTCATCTCGAAGCGGGCGAGAGTATCGAGGAGTGTGCTCTGCGCGAGGTAGAGGAGGAGGTCGGACTCGATTGCCGTATCGTGCGCCCCCTCACCCCAACAATGCATTTTCACCGTGCATACGGCCATTGGGAGATCAAGCGCACCCATTGGTTTGTGATGGATTACGAGGGCGACAAGAGGCCCACCCCGCAACAAGAGGAGGGTATCAACCAGGTGGCGTGGCTATGTGGCACCGAGCTCTTCGACAAGGTGGTATCTACCTACTCCACAATACGTTCTCTCTTTATGGAGTACTTCAACTCCGAGGCGGCAATCGCGATGCAGGAGGAGTTGCTGAACGAGAAATAACAACAAAAAACGCACATAAAAAAAATGATTAAAAAACTTGGTATTATTATGATGGCAACAATGGCTGTTGCTTGCGGAGGTGGCACGGAGAGTCCCGTGGCAGATAACCGCTACGCTTTGACACCTGCCGAGAAAGAGGCAGGCATCCTCACCCCTGAGGTGATGTGGAAGATGGGTCGTATTGGTGGCGAGACCCTCTCGCCCGACGGCAAGACGATACTCTACGGTGTCACCCACTACTCGCTCAGCGAGAACAAGTCGAGCACCGATATCTACTCGCTCCCCTTTGCCGGTGGCGAGCCCGTGCGCATCATCGACAACGGCTCTTCGCCCGCGTGGAGTGCCGATGGCAAGACCATCTACTTCCTCTCCTCGCGCAGTGGTGAAAGCCAGCTGTGGCAGGCTTCTGCCGATGGTCGCACCCAGTCGCAGGTAACATTTGTCGAGGGTGGTATCGAGGCCTTTGGCGTTGCCCCCTCAGGTGACAAGCTCTTCTACATCAACCCTGTAGCAGTCGAGAAACGCCTCTCGAAAGAGATATACGCAGATATGCCCTCCTCGGCAGCCCGCATCTACGACGACCTGATGGTACGCCACTGGGACTATTGGGATGAGGGTAGTTATCGTCACATCTTCATCGCACCGCTCAAAGATGGTAAGGCAGGTGATGGCAAAGATATTATGGAGGGTGAGCCCTGGGATGCCCCCACCGCGCCCTACTTCGACGCGGCAGAGATCAGTTGGAACAATGCAGGTACCGTACTCGCATACACCTGCAAGCGTCAGACAGGCACCGAGTATGCTATCTCGACCGACTCCGACATCTTCCTCTACGACACCGCAACAGGTACAACCACCAACATCTGCAAGAAGGATGGCGATGGTGCCGAGGTAATGCCCGGCTACGACAAGTACCCCGTATTCTCGCCCGACGACACCAAGGTTGCCTTCCGCAGTATGCGTCGCGCAGGCAACGAGAGCGATAAGGAGCGTCTGTTTGTGTGGAACTCCGCCGACGGCTCGCTCACCGACCTCACCCCCGACTTCGATTACAGCGCAACTAACGTACTCTGGAACGGCAACGGCTCCATCCGCTTCATCGCTCCGATGAACGCTACCCATCAGGTATGCGAGGTATCGGCATCGGGTGGCCCTGTAAAGGTTATCACCGCGGGCGACCACGACATCAACACTATGACCGCCTCGGGCGACAACATCGTGGTAGGTATGACCAAGATATCTCACGCCACCGAACTCTTCTCGGTAGCAGCCGATGGCACACTCTCGCAGCTCACCCGCGTAAATGGCGAGATATACGACAATATCCGTATGGGCGAGGTGCAGAAGCGTTGGGTGCCCACAACCGATGGCAAAGAGATGCTCACCTGGGTAATCCTGCCCCCCGATTTCGACCCCAACAAGAAGTACCCCACCCTGCTCTCCTGTGAGGGCGGTCCTCAGAGCGTGGTAAGGCAATTCTGGAGCTACCGATGGAACTTCCAGCTGATGGCGGCGCAGGGCTACATCGTAGTAGCACCTAACCGTCGTGGCGTGCCCTCGTTCGGCACCGAGTGGGTAGATCAGATTTCGGGCGACTACAGCGGCCAGAACATCAAGGACTACTTCAGCGCTATCGACCACGTGGCTGCCGAGCCTTGGAGCGACGAGGAGCGTCTGGGTGCGGTAGGCGCAAGCTATGGCGGCTACTCGGTATATTTCCTGGCAGGTCAGCACGAGGGTCGTTTCAAAGCCTTCATCTCGCACTGCGGCATCTTCGATTTCGACAGTATGTACGGACAGACCGAGGAGCTGTGGTTCGTAAACCGCGACTACGGTGGCGCATACTGGGATAAGAACAATGCTGTGGCACA
Source organism: Tidjanibacter sp. (assembly GCA_045639285.1). Classification (GTDB taxonomy): domain Bacteria; phylum Bacteroidota; class Bacteroidia; order Bacteroidales; family Rikenellaceae; genus Tidjanibacter. Next base: position 49 of record JAZUCV010000031.1, on the reverse strand, counting down.
GCGCTCCTACGCAAACTCGCCCCACAAGTTTGCGGAGAAGTGGGACACC
>JAZUCV010000030.1:0-42166 GCA_045639285.1 Tidjanibacter sp. | reverse complement strand
CGACCGTATTTTTTTGATGGGAGTAATGAGAATGATGGGAATTATAGGAGTTATGGGAGAAAGAGCAAAGATGAAAGATTAGGGAATTTAAGGAGTCTAGGGAATTTAGGGAGATTAGTGAAAACCAATTAGACTTTTTGTTAAGAATTGGGTTTTCGGGTTTAGGGAATACCCTCGTAGAGGGTGCAAATAAAAGAGAGATATGGGGCTGCCGAATTTATTCGAGCAGAACATATCTCTCTTTTGTTTGTAATATCCGCAAGGATATCTCTAAACCCGCAAACTAAATAGCACAAAAGTTTTTGCGGAGCTTTTTGCAAAAAGCGACAAATCAAAAATGCTTTTTACAAAAAGCGGAGAAAAAAGCGACAATTATCTCTTACTTCACGCACTCCTCGAAGAGTTTGGGTATGCGGGTGTCGAAGTGTAGTTCTTGTCTTGTTGTGGGGTGTATGATGCTCAACTTGTAGGCGTGGAGGCATACACGTCCTGCGGGGTTGGTCTTGGCGTGGTATTTCTTGTCGCCTGCTATGGGTGTGCCTTTCCACTCGAGGTGTGCGCGTATCTGGTTTTTCTTGCCTGTCACCAGACGGAGGTCTATGAGTGAGTAGCTCTCGCCGCGTCGCAGGGTGGTGTAGTATGTTGTTGCATCCTCTCCTTCGCCGGGTCGTGTCACCCACATCTTGTGGTTGCGGTCCTGGGTCAGGGGGGCGTCTATCACACCCTCCTTGTGGGGCAGGGCGCCTTCGATGACGGCCACGTATCGTCGGTCGAGTACGAGCTTGTGCCACCCGCGCTGCATACGCTCCTGTATCTCCTCGCTCTTTGCGAACATCATCAGGCCCGATGTCTCGCGGTCGAGACGGTGGACTACAAATATCTTGTTTTCGGGGTTCTGCTCCTTTACATAGTCGCTAAGTATGTAGTAGGCTGTGCGCTTCTGCTCCTTGTCTGTGCCTATGGAGAGCAGGCCGTTGCGCTTGTCGATTACGATGATGTCGGAGTCCTCGTACACTATGCGTAGCTGCTGGCTCTTGGGTGCCGGTGCTACGCGTCCACTGCCAATGGTGACTATGTCGCCCTTGCGGAGCGGGAAGTTGTATTGGGTGGTTGTCAGGTTGTTTACCTGCACACGACGCTTTGTGAGGTACGACTTGACGGTAGTACGACTCTTGTCGGGCATAGCTTCGAAGAGGAAGTCGAGTAGCTGACACTCTTTGTCGGGATTGAGAATCATCGTTTGTGGTGGTTATTGTTAACAAAAAAAAGGCATAACACCGAGTGGGTGTTATACCTCTTTGTCGGGGTGACAGGATTCGAACCTGCGGCCCCCTGCTCCCAAAGCAGGTGCGCTACCGGACTGCGCCACGCCCCGAATTGCGGTGCAAATGTAAGAACAATCCGCTAAACTTGCAAACTACAATATCAATTTCTTGAAGTTTCATTATTTAAAGGTGTGGAGAAAAGATACGATTTGTCAGAAAAAATGTTTTAAAAGATTTGCATTTAAAGAAATTGTTGCTACTTTTGTGATATCAAAATAATATCATTTTAAGAAACGGATAACAAATTAACAAACACTAATCTTTTAATACTCATTAACTATGGAAAACAAGGAATTTACTTTCAAAGGTTTTGTGATGAACGGCTTTTTGTCGCTTCTTCTTTTACTTGCTATGTATGGCTGGATTGTCTATGCGGCAATTAATGGCATTGCCCTGTGGTCGATTCCCGTTGTGGCAATCGTGTCGCTTGTATGGCTGGGTGGTTATATGATGCTTGAGCCTAACGAGGCACGCGCAATGCTCTTCTTCGGTAAGTATTGCGGTACTTTCTATAAGAATGGTTTCTATTGGGTAAATCCTTTCCTTACTGCAAAGAAGGTGTCGCTCCGTGCTCGTAACCTCAATGCTGAGCCTATCAAGGTGAACGACAAGGCAGGTAACCCCATTATGATCGGTCTGGTGCTTGTTTGGAGAGTTAAGGATGTCTATAAGGCTCTCTTCGAGATTGACTCGCAGACTATGGCATCGAGCAAGAGCAGTGCAGGTGTTATCTCGGCAAGTGTGGCTCGTATGAATGCTTTCGAGACCTTTGTGTCGGTTCAGAGCGATGCGGCTCTTCGCCAGGTGGCAGGTGGCTTTAACTATGACAATAACGACAGCAACGACGCTGAGGCTATCACTCTCCGTTCGGGTGCCGATGAGATTAACGAGCTTCTGGTTGCTAAGCTCAACGAGCGTCTGTCGATTGCAGGTATCGAGGTGACCGAGGCACGAATCAACTACCTGGCTTATGCTCCCGAGATTGCTGCGGTAATGCTGCGTCGTCAGCAGGCTGATGCAATTATCTCGGCTCGCGAGAAGATTGTGGAGGGTGCTGTTTCGATGGTAAGTATGGCTCTTGATAAACTCTCGGCAGAGCAGATTGTAGAGCTCGACGAGGAGAAGAAGGCAGCAATGGTTAGCAACCTGTTGGTTGTTCTCTGCGCTGACGAGTCGGCACAGCCCGTTGTTAATACCGGCACTTTGAACCATTAATAGGTGAGAACTATGGCTAACGGTAAAATATATACTATGAGCCCGGGTAAGGCTGACCAGCTGCTGAGTTGGTCAGCCGGCCTGATTCTCCTTGTGGTTGCCGGGTTTTGCCTTGTGATGGAGCCTGAAGAGTGGATTGCTGCTGTATTTGTGGCGGTTATTGCTGTCGCTACTACCGGATATACCTTTGCAATGTCGCCTCAGTGTATTGTTGTCGATGGTGAGGGTGTGGGTATTCGCCGACGTGTTGGTTGTAAGTTCTTGCCTAAGAACGAGATAAAGAGTGTGGAGTGGTACGACAAGGACGGCAAGACTCTGAGGATGGATAAGACGACTGTCCGTGTTGCGGGCAACGGTGGTATGTTTGGCTATACCGGTCTGTGGCGCAATAGGGATATCGGACGTTTTACAATCTATGCTCGCCGACTGTCAGGGCTTGTTTTGATTGAGATGGCTGATGGAAAGAAGTTTGTGGTTAGCTGTGACGAGCCACAAGCATTGGTAGATGATTTGACTTCGAGAATTACCCCAACTAAATAGTATTAATCTACTATGGCACAGGGAAATATATATAAATGTAAACCTGCCGGTGAGGTGCGTGTGATGACTCCTGTTTTTATAGGCAGTATGGTCATAACAACTGCTGTTATCGCTCACAACTCTCCGCAATCTTCCTCTGCTATCTTGGTGGCAGTATTGGTTGCTGTGGCTATTGTGGTTGCGTACCTTGGTATGCCTCGTGCAGTTGTGGTTGATGACCAGGGAGTGGGTATAAGACGGACTATCCGTGGCAATTTTATCCCTATGGAGAGTATCCGCTCTGTGCGCCGAGTGAGCAAGAAAGAGGTCTTTGGCAGTGGTCTGGATGTCGGTGTGGGAGGTCTATTCTCCTATACGGGTACGGTCAGGAAGAATAAGACTCTCGGCTCATTTAGCCTGTATGTTCGCAACACTGCTGAGATGGTCTTTATTGAGTACGGTGATGGTGGGGTAGTAGTGAGTGCGGATAGTGGCGATAGATTGATGGAGGATATTCTCTCTCGAAAGAGTAGAAAAGCATAAATAAGATTATGGCAAAAGAGGAAAAGACAAAGAGTTTCGTACTGCGCGTAGATACCGAGACTATGGGAGCCATCGAAAAGTGGGCTGCCGACGAGTTTCGTAGTATCAACGGCCAGATCCAATGGATTATCAACGAGGCTCTACGCAAGAGTGGCCGACTGAAAAAGACAAAAACCCCTAATACTTCAAAAAATGACACTGAGTGACGTTAAAATGTATCTGTTCGGATTCACATTTTTTGCGTGGATTTTCGAGCGTATAGCCTCGGCGTTAGGCTGGGCACCAATGATTACCAACATACTTACTTGGATTGTAATTGTCAGTTGGTTGATTTTGGTGATTGTTAACTTAATTTTCTTGCGTCCCCGCAAGCGTTACCAGTGGCTGATGACATTTGGGTTTGGCGTAGGTGGCGGTATGGCTATTGCTACTCTGATGATATGGAGCAAGGCATCTGCCTGGGAGCCCGCACTGACTTGGCTTTCGATGGCGAGTGTGTTGGGTGTTATTCTCGGTATTTGGATGCGCACACTCTATCGCAGAGAGTGCAGAGAGATTCTTGCCAAGAACTATAAACGTTCTCAGCAGAGGCGCAGAGAGAAGGCGTTGAATAGATAGAATTGAAAGAGTAAGGGCTGTTAGCATCAACTAACAGCCCTTCTCTTTTAGAGGTTTGTCTGCTCCTCTACGACCTCCTCCACAACCACTTCGGGAGTGGAGTATTGTCCGGGTGGGGCAGTGCGGCCTTTGCGCATACGCTCACGGAAACTCTCGATAAAGGTAGTTATCACATTTGCTCCGCTGAGCATACTCTCCACACTTTTGCGCAAGCCGTTGAACTTCTCAACACTGCGCTCTACCTGATAGTCAATAGTGAAAATCTTGCTCACCTCCTGGTAGTCCTCTCTCAATTTGCGCTCTCTAATCAGCAGTTCGCGCTCGTTGCTTACAATCTTTCTGCGCAACTCGTCAAGCGATTTTATCGCCATATATTCATCATTTCGTCGCATCGGTAGTGGTGTTTTGGTCTGTTGAAAAGAACATCTTGCTAAACATAGCCACCATCGAGTCCCCAAAGAGGTTGTCGCGGCGCAGATAGATGAGGGCTGCTACAAGGCAGAGTGCTGTGCCTATAATCACAAGTGACCAGATAAGCGAGCCAATCCACGAAGCAAGCAACAGGGTTAGTGCAACGGTAAACATTATCGCTCCGAGAGCCACCATCAGCACCATCAGCACAAAGCCTATGCCCTTGCTGAATAGTGTCGAAAGACTCTCTACCATCTGGAGTTTGAAGGTGTCGATACGCAAATCGACATACTCCTTGCCGTCATCGAATAGACGGCCGAATTTGCTCTGTTTCTCCATTTTTTATCTATTTGCTTTTATTCGTTCTGTGAGGTTGTGGCGGTGGAAGCAGGAGCAGGAGCAGGAGCAGGAGCAGGAGCAGGAGCAGGCTCTGTTATATTATGCTTTGCCTCTTCAATGCGCTTTTTTACATCCTCTACGGCTCCTCGTGCCGCATCGCGGATGATTGTCGTGTCGCGACGCAACGACTCACTTGCCGAGTTGTATTTGCGTTTAACGGTGTTAATGCCCTCGTCAGCCATATCCTTGATTTGGCCACGAGTCTCCTCGCCAGAGTTGGGAGCTAACAGCAGCGCTGCAATGCCACCTACCAGAACTCCACCGAGAAATGCTAAAATGTTACTGCCTTTCATAATATCGCTTTTGTTTCTGTAATTTACTGCAAATTATCTGCCATATTTTTCTCTTAGCAGCTCAACCAACTTCGGTACTCCCGTCGCGGCACGCTCCTTGATATGACCTGCCAGATTTCGAATACCCGAATGCTCAACATCCGCAGGGTCAACCAGATAGACGGGTGTTTCGGGGCGGACATAACGCACCAGCGATGCAGCAGGATAGACTGCCAGCGAGGTGCCGACAACAACCATCACATCAGCCGTGGAGGCTATCTTCGCTGCTCGTTCAAACTCAGGCACAGCCTCGCCAAAGAAGACCACAAAAGGTCTTAGCAGCGAACCGTCGGGGGCTCTCTCGTCGAGCTTCTGCTCCCAGCCCTCGATGGGGTAGATGGCCTCGGGGTTGGTGCTGCTGCGCAATTTGCGCAACTCGCCGTGCAGGTGTGTGATGCGGTGGCTGCCCGCTCTTTCGTGCAGGTCGTCGATGTTCTGGGTGACCACCTCCACATCGAAATAGTTCTCCAACTCGGCGATTGCCAGATGGGCGGCATTGGGCTCTTTGGATAGCAACTCTCGGCGGCGTATGTTGTAGAACTCCACCACCATAGCTCGATTGCGCACGAGTGCCTCGGGAGTGCACACATCCTCAATGCGATAATTAGCCCAAAGGCCGTCACTGTCGCGGAAGGTCGAAATGCCACTATCGGCACTCACTCCCGCACCCGTAAATACCACAATTTTCATCTTATAATAGGCCTGCTTCGTAAAGTATAATTATCTGTTCAATGAGTGCATCCTCGCCCTCGGGGTCGTATCCTGCTTTCAGGTTTGCCTTAAACAGACGGGCAATGGTATTCCAAAAACGAGCCGAGAACTTGCTGCGATAATCTTCCAGCAGTTGGAATGCTGTTCGATTTACCTCTCTGTCAATCAACTTTATGAGAACCAATCCCTGCGAACGAGTCATACGCTCCAAAACGGGAGTATAGCGTTTGACAAGCTCCTTCTCCAGGTCATCGGTTATCTTCTCGCGCTCCTTTTCCGATTCGGTCAGAGCAAGCTGTGCCACAAGACCCTCGTAGAAGAATTTCGCATCTTTGGCGTAGGGGTAAACCTTCTTCACATTATTCACCAACTTCTGATATTGGCGCATATCTTTCGGCTTGGTGAAGACCGGAACGGTGAGAATCGTTACCTCTGCCACAGTGTCGCCTTTGATGATATCGTACCCCGTAATACGGCCTCCTTTTAGTGCTTCGCGTATTACCTGCATCTCTTGTGCGCTCACACTCAGCGGCTTGCCAATAATGGCAAGTAGCAGAAGAGCGAGTATTGGTATCAGACGTTTCACGTTTCGTTTTTTATCAGTATCTTTGTGTCGATGTAAATATAACGATTTTAATTCAATTTTTAGTCTTATTAAATATGAATATCGGAAAAACTTACACCTCGCAGTTGGTTGTGACACCTGAAAAGTGTGCAGATAATGTTGGCTCGGGCAATCTGAAGGTCTTTGCCACACCCTCTATGGTGGCTCTGATGGAGAATGCGGCAATGCTCTGCGTGGCATCCGAGCTTGAAGAGGGGAGTACAACCGTAGGCTCGGCAATATCGACCACCCATTTACGCCCTTCGCCCGTAGGAGCAAACGTAACTGCTACCGCAACACTGACTGCCGTCGAGGGTAGAAAACTGTCGTTTACAATCGTGGCAAGTGACGAGAAAGGGGTTATCGGCGAAGCTGAACACACCCGATTTGTGGTTGACAGCGCAAAATTTATGGCAAAACTGCAATAATCTTCGAAAATAGTTGTAAATTTGTCAGAATTTTGCCGAGAAGGCAAACCAAACAGAACAATACAGATTATCACAATAATCATAAATTACACAAACAATTATGAAACAAGCTATTGCAATTTTGACAGGTGGCGGTCCTGCTCCCGGTATGAATACCGTAGTAGGTAGCGTTGCTAAAACTTTCCTTACCAAAGGTTATCGCGTAATCGGTCTGCACGAGGGTTATACCGGCCTTTTCAAGGCTGAGGCTCGTATGGAGGATATCGACTATCCTCTGGCTGATGATATCTTCAACCGTGGTGGCTCTTACTTGCAGATGAGCCGTTTCAAACCCACCGACAAGGATTTCGAGGAGAACTTCAACCTCAAATTCTTCACCGACAACAACATTAAGTTGCTCGTTACCGTAGGTGGTGATGATACTGCTTCGACCGCAAACCGTATCGCTAAGTTCTTGGAGGCTAAGAAGTATCCTATCGCTAACATCCACGTTCCTAAGACTATCGACAACGACCTTCCTCTCCCTGGCGAGACTCCTACTTTCGGTTATGAGTCGGCTAAGGAGGGTGGTGCAGTAATCGGCCGTGCTGTTTATTGCGACGCTCGCACCAGCGGTAACTGGTTCGTATTGGCAGCTATGGGTCGTTCGGCTGGTCACTTGGCATTCGGTATCGGTATGGCTTGCCACTATCCTATGATTGTTATCCCCGAGATGTTTAACAAGACCACCATCACCGTTGACAAGATTGTTAACTTGGTTATCAGTTCGATTATCAAGCGCAAACTTATGGGTATGGACTACGGTGCTGCTATCGTATCGGAGGGTGTATTCCACGAGCTCAGCGACGAGGAGATCAAGAAGACCGGTGTGCACTTCACCTACGACGATCACGGTCACCCCGAGCTTGGTAAGGTGTCGAAGGCTCACGTATTCAACGATATCCTTGAGCGTCGTCTGAAAGAGATCGGTTTGAAGGTTAAGTCGCGTCCCGTAGAGATTGGCTACGAGGTACGTTGCCAGACCCCCGTTGCTTACGACTTGGAGTACTGCTCGAACCTCGGTATGGGCGTTTACAAGTTGTATAGCGAGGGTAAGACCGGCTGCATGGTTTACATCAACCACGACGGTCAGGTTGGTCAGCTCTACCTGAAAGACCTCCAGGATCCTACCACTGGTAAGATTCCTCCCCGTTTGGTTGACGTTAACTCGGATAAGGTTCAGATGGTCGTTAACAACATCCTCTGCTACGTTACTCCCGAGGACTACGAGGCTGCTAAGGCTTACGTTACTAACCCCGAGGCTTACGACTTCCGCAAGATTCTTGCTTGGTAATCCACGCCGAAAGGTTAAAGATATTCGACGCACTCTCCGCACAGGTGGAGAGTGCGTTTTTTTGGTTGCGGTGGCGGAGGTAAAAAAAAAGTGCCACAACCTTTTGGGTTGCGGCACTGATTAGTTTGGGTTAGCTGACGTTTGATGATTACATATCGTCCTCCTCATCGTCGGTCGGGAGCTCGTCTGCGCCCTTGATTTCATCATCGTCGCCGTAGTAGTCTTTATCCTCCTCTTCCTCGATTTGGCCGTCAATCTTGACGTCGATTTTAACTAAGTAACTTATCTCGTCGGTCTCAAAGGGGACTGCATAGAAGAAGTCGCCCGATGGTTTATCGATACGAATCATGTGGTCGGTATAACCATAAGGGTAAAGCTTCTTAACTTCCTCCTGCAACTCGGCAGGTAAATTTTGGTAGCTAACTACCAATCTCTTCTTGTTAATGTTCTTAATAGCCATATTGGTTGCTTAAAATTTCTGCAATTATACGCAAAAAATAGATATCAAAACTCTTAAAACATTTTTTTTTGTCCTTTTTTTGACTTCCCCCGTTTTTTTGGAACAATTGGCGAAAAAATAGCACTCAGGTTGGATTGGATTACTTTTTTGTATATCTTTACAATGAATTTGCGGATATTATGCACAAGGAGATTCAACAACTCAGAGAGGCCCTTGCCAAGCACAATTGGCTCTACTATGTCGAGGCTCAGCCCATCGTAAGCGACTACGAATACGATGCTATGATGCGTCGATTGGTGGAACTCGAAAAGGCACACCCCGAGGAGTTCGATCCCAACTCCCCATCGGTAAGGGTGGGCAGTGACTTGGCTAACGATTTCCAGACAGTGATGCATCGATATCCGATGCTGTCGCTGGGCAATACCTACTCACTCGAAGAACTCTCGGAGTTTTGCGATAAGATTTGCCGCGAGATTCCGGATGCAGAGTTCGTATGCGAACAGAAGTTCGATGGTACGGCCATCTCGCTGACCTATCAGGATGGCAAGTTGCTTCGTGCCGTTACGCGAGGCGATGGCGAGAAGGGCGATGATGTTACCGCCAATGTCCGCACGATACGCTCCGTACCTTTGGTCCTGATGGGGGAGGGCTATCCCGACTATTTCGAGATGCGTGGCGAGGTCTATATGCCTCACTCATCCTTCCAGCGACTTAATGCCGAGCGTGAGGATATTGGTGAGACCCCTTTTGCCAATCCCCGCAATGCTGCGGCAGGTACCCTTAAATTGCAAAACTCGTCGGTGGTTGCCGAGCGTGGCTTGGAGTGCTTCCTATATTATATGGAGGGCGACAATCTACCCTATGCGTCGCATTGGGAGAACCTGAAGGCTGCACGCAGTTGGGGCTTTCGTATCTCCAAGCAGATGCGTTTGTGCAGGTCGTGGGGAGAGATTGCTGAATATATCGACCAGACTGCTCAGTTGCGCAGTGAGTTGCCGTACGATATTGACGGCGTAGTGATAAAGGTAAATAGTTATGCCGACCGTCGTCGTCTTGGCTCAACGGCTAAGGCTCCACGATGGGCTGTGGCATATAAATATAAGGCAGAGCAGGCACTGACTCGCCTCCATTCGGTGGATTTTCAGGTGGGTCGTACGGGTGCAATCACTCCCGTAGCCAATCTGCAACCGGTGCATTTGGCAGGTACAACCGTTAAGCGTGCTTCGCTACATAATGCAGAGCAGATTGCCCTGCTCGATATTCGCCTGGGCGATATGGTATATGTGGAGAAGGGTGGAGAGATTATCCCGAAGATTACGGGTGTGGAACTCTCTGAGCGCAGTGTGGAGTGCGTACCTTTCGAGTATATCACCCACTGCCCTGAGTGTGGATCGGAGCTTGTCCGCATAGATGGTGAGGCCAAGCACTATTGCCCGAATGCGGAGTGTTGTCCTCCCCAGATTGTGGGGCGTATAGTTCACTTTATCTCGCGCAAGGCGATGAAGATTGAGTCGCTCGGAGAGGAGACCATAGAGCTGCTTGTCAGGGAGGGACTTGTGCGTGATATTGCAGACCTATATTCGCTCCAGACAGAGCAACTTGTGCCACTGCCGAGATTGGGGCAGAAGAGTGCAGAGAATATTATTGCAAGTATCGAGGAGTCCAAGCAGGTACCTTTCCATAGGGTATTGTTTGCGCTCGGTATTAGGTATGTGGGAGAGACTACCGCCAAGCAGCTTGCAACCCACTTCGGCTCATTGGAGGCACTGAGAAATGCCTCGGTGGAGGAGTTGCTCGAGACTCCGGAGGTGGGAGATAAAATTGCTCAGACACTCTTTGACTATTTCCATAATGACGACAATCTGGCACTGATTGAGAGATTGACCGATGCAGGATTGCAGTTTGTGGCAGAGCAGAAGATTGGAGAGAGTGGCGGGGCGCAACTTGCAGGACTCGGAATAGTGATTTCGGGTACTTTTGTGCGCCATAGCCGCGAGGAGTTGAAGGAACTGATTGAGAAATATGGTGGCAAAAATCTCTCCTCGGTGAGCAGCAAGACAGATTTTCTGCTTGCGGGTGAGAATATGGGCCCTGCTAAGTTGAAGAAGGCAGAGTCGCTGGGAGTGAAGATTATCTCCGAGAGTGACTTCGAGCAGATGATTGCGGCCGAGGGTGTGAGTGAGAGTAGAGAGGAGCCGATGGTGGAGGTAACACTGGAAGATATCACCTCATCAGGAGCTGGAGCAAGTGCCGAGCAAGGCTCTCTGTTTTAATAAGTTGGAAGATAATATATTATAGATATGATTACTGATATTAGTAAGAAGTTAACAGGATTGGGCGTGGCTATCGTAACGCCATTTAGTGCAGACGGGTCGGTCGATTATGCCGCTTTGCGCCGACTAATCCGATATGTTACCGAGGGGGGTGTTGACTACCTTGTGGTGATGGGCACTACGGGCGAGACTCCCACACTTACCCCTGAGGAGAAGCGCGAGGTGTTGCGAGTGGCTAAGGAGGAGAATGGTGGCCGTCTGCCTTTGGTGGTTGGTATTGGTGGCAATAACACTACTGCTGTGATTAAGACCATAGCCGAGTGCGATACAGAGGGTGTGGATGCTATTCTGAGTGTTGTTCCCTACTACAATCGTCCGGCACAGCGTGGTATATATGAGCACTATGCTGCTATTGCACGCTCGACAGATCTGCCGATTATTCTCTACAATGTACCTTCGCGTACGGGTGTGAATATGCTGCCCGAAACGACACTTGCTCTGGCGCGTGACTTTGATAATATTGTGGCCGTCAAGGAGGCATCGGGTAATATCGAGCAGATTCGTCAGTTGATTGGCGAACGCCCGAAGGGATTCAATATCATCTCCGGTGATGACTCATTGGCAATTTCGGTTATTGAGGCAGGCGGAGAGGGTGTTATTTCGGTGGCTGCAAATGCTTTTCCCGAACACTTCTCGAAGATGCTCTCGGCGTCGTTTGCAGGCGACAAAGAGCTCTCATACTCGATGTGGGAGCAGACAAGAGCCGCTGTCAAAATGCTCTTTGCCGAGGGTAATCCTCCCGGAGTGAAGGCGGCACTCACCATCAAGGGTGTGATTGAGAATAACCTGCGCCTGCCGCTTGTGCCTGTCACCAATGCTCTCTATCGCGAACTTGCTCAGGATATTGCCGAGAAGGGACTATAATATATTGACTCTCTCCTCCGTTATAGGTTAGAGAGTTCAAAAGATAAAGTATATAGGTATGAGAAAAGTAATTTTAGGTCTGTTGCTGATGTTGCCGATGCTCTGTTCGGCACAACTCAGAGTGCCAGAAGAGGAGGATATCAGAGAGAAGGTGCTCCGAAAGGACTCTCCCTACCACCTTGCAACTCAACTGCAACGATACTATAATAACGATACTACACTCACTGCGGATGACTATTTCTATCTCTACTATGGCTATATCTATTCGCCTGAGTATAGACCGCTGCGTAGTATTCCCGCAAATGACAAGATTCTGACCGTCTTTCTTGGTGGAGAGGAGCCTGATGCGGAGGGTATGGAGAAGCTTATCGAGTATGCTCAGGAGGCTCTCTATTCGGATCCGTTCAGTCCTCAGAATCTGAACTATCTGGTCTATGCTTACGGCTCGTTGGGAGATACAATCAATGAGCGTATCTACTACGATAAGATGCAGGCAATACTCTCTGTTATAGATAATTCGGGTACAGGTAAGAGTGCAAGTTCGCCTAAACATGTCCTTTGGTTTTCGCACGTTACTGATTTGCTTACAAGTAGAGGCTCGGAGATTACCGACCGTCAGGTTGTGCGCAAGGATGTGGAGTATGTATACCTGAAAGAGCGTGACGAGAATAAGCAGAAGGGTTACTACTTCCACTTTGGCCGTATATACCAAGATGCTCCCGAGGAGGCACCTGAGAAGAAGAGAACCTGGGAGTTTAATAATTTTAAGATGCAGTAGGTATATCTCTCCCCAACGAATATGAAAAGAATCATCTACGTTTTAATATCACTCTCTGTTGCACTTACTTTTGTGGGGTGTGACTATTTCGCACTCTTTGATGAGCCCGACTTTAATGAACAACAAGGACCAAAAGAGGTTGACCATACGATGATATTCTATATTATGGGTGATATAAATATCAGTGGGTCGCTTGCCGAGAATGTAAAACAGATTGCGCAGAGTGTCGATAGTGATTTTGCCGATAATGGACGTATCGTTATCTATTATGATAGACGAGATAGCACCACTCTGCTGCAGTTGAGTGCTAACAGTCTGAAGGATAGTGAGTGGCGTCAGCGTTTTGAGGTGCTCAAACGATATGAGACACAGAATTGCGCTACTGAGGAGGTGCTGCGCAAAGTGATGAATGATATTAAGACTCTTGCGCCGAGCAAGAGTTATGGCATAGTCTTTTCGGGACACGGTGGCGGTTGGTTCCCCAATCCGATATCGAGTGGTACCGAGAACGACTCCCAGAAGGTGGCACCATATATGATAGAACACCCAATATATGTTGACCCCGACAGAGTCCCGCTCACTCGTTGGTATGGTTATGATAATAACTCCTCCAAGGCAGAGTGCTTTATGACCACCGAGATAATGAAAAAGGGGCTATCGGTGATAGATCTTGACTATATCCTCTTCGATGCTTGCTATATGTCCTCGATTGAGCTGCTCTATGAGTTGCGAGATGTGGCGGATTATATTGTTGCTTCGCCTGCCGAGATTATGGCCTACGGCTTTCCCTATTCCGAGATTATCCCGATGATTTTTAAGGAGAGGGCCTCACTTGTTGATATTGCAGAGCAGTTTGTCGATTACTACGCAAACAGATACGACAAAACATATAAATGCGCTGCTGTTGCAGTTATCGATTGCTCTCAGTTGGAGGCTCTGGCTCAGAGTGTTAAAGCAATCTACGATGAAGGGGTGGTTGATGTGGATCTGAAAAATGTGCAACCTTTGGAGAGCCTCTACACTGACCACGCCTATTTTGATATGATGAGTTACTTCTCGCTTGCTGCGGCTAATGAGGAGTTGTTGGAGAATTTCCGTAGTGCTTTCGATAAGGCTGTGGTCTATAGCGACCACACATCACGAATATATGCGGAACTTGGTAGTGGTCCTAATAAAGGAACCGGTAAGGCGGGCTATATTACCCCCGTTTCGCCTGATGGTATTCTCTCACTCTGCGGTGTGAATTGTTATATACCTCGTAGCCATCTTCCCGTGACAAAGAGTTATTGGGAGCAGACTGCGTGGGGTAGGGCTGTGATGGGTAATTAGTTCCGAGTCAATATAAAGAGAAGCCACATCCTTTTCGGGTGTGGCTTCTCTTTATATGGTAACAACAATTAGAACTCGTGGATAACAACGCCCGAGCGCAACTTTGGCTCAAACCAAGTGGTCTTGGGAGGCATAATGTTACCTGTGTCGGCAATATCGATGAGTTGCTTCATCGATACGGGGTAGAGGGCAAAGGCCACCTTCATCTCACCGCTATCCACACGGCGCGAGAGTTCGCCAAGGCCACGAATACCACCAACAAAGTCGATACGTTTACTTGTACGCAAGTCCTTAATGCCGAGAATCTTATCCAATACCAAGTTCGAAAGAACGGTTACATCCAGCACACCAATAGGGTCGGTGTCGTCGAAGCGACCATCGCGTGCAGTGAGCGAATACCACTCGCCCGAAAGATACATCGAGAAGTTGTGCAGAGCATTGGGTTTGTAAATCTCCTTTCCCATCTTCTGAACATCGAAATCCTCTGTCAATGCCGCCAGGAATTCCTCTTCCGAGAGCCCGTTCAAATCCTTCACTACACGGTTGTAGTCAATGATTCGCAATTGGTCGTCGGGGAAAATCACGGCCAGGAAGTAGCAATACTCCTCCTCGCCTGTATGGTTGGGGTTTGCTGCCTTACGCTCAGCACCCACACGAGCAGCAGCAGCCGTACGGTGGTGACCGTCAGCAACATAGAGTGCGGGAATCTGCTCAAAGATAGCAGTAATCTCAGCAATATCCTCTTTGGAGGTTACCTTCCACATAGTGTGACCCATACCGTCCTCGGCTACAAAGTCGTACTCGGGAGCCTCGGAGACGATTCGCTCCACCAACTTATCCATCTGAGCCACTGCGGGATAGGCGAAGAATACAGGCTCAATATTAGCACTCTGATTGCGAACGTGAATCATACGATCCTCCTCCTTATCGGGGCGGGTGAGCTCGTGTTTCTTGATACGGCCAGATAGGTAGTCTTCAAAGTGGCAGCACGCTACCAAACCATATTGGCGACGACCCTCCATTGTCTGGGCGTAGATATAGTAAATCTCCTCATCGTCTTTTACCAACCAGCCTTTCTGCTTCCACTCCTTGTAGTTCTCCACAGCCTTCTGATAGACCTCCTCTGAATGTTCATCAGCGATAGGGTCAAAGTCAATCTCGGGCTTGATGATGTGGAGCAAAGAGCGCTCGGTAGCCTCGGCCTTAGCCTCAGCGGAGTTCAGTACATCGTAGGGGCGCGATGCAACCTCGGCAGCATACTGTTTGGGAGGACGAACACCGCAAAATGGTTTTATCTTTACCATAACTATCTATTCTTTAACTATTTGTTTACTTGGAAACGAGTGCAACCATCGGTGATGTAGCCAACAACCTGGCGTGCTGCGGCAAGTGCGGCATTGATATTTGCCTCTTTGGTCTCTGCCCCCATCTTCTTGGGAGTGGCAAAGGTGCGAGTGCCGAACTTCTCGGCGAGTTCCGCCTGACAATCGGCAGCAATATCGGTTGCATATTTCAAATCGGCACGCTCGGAGAGAACCTTGATAAGCCCCTCCTCATCAATCACCTCTTTGCGGGCGGTATTGATGATTGTAGCACCCTGCGGCATCTTGCTCAGCAACTCATAGCCAATCGAACGACGGGTAGCATCGGTAGCGGGGATGTGTACCGACACATAGTCGCACGAGGAGTAGAGCTCCTCAATGCAATGAACAGCCTCCACGCCATCAGCCTCAAAGACCTTGTCGTTAGTGATAAAGGGGTCGAACGCCTTGACGCTCATACCCATAGCCTTACCATAGCGACCTACCAGGCGACCTACATTACCATAGGCGTGAATACCCAAGCGCTTGCCATTTATCTCGCTGCCTGTGCCAGGGGTGTAGCAGTTGCGAGCCATCATAATCATCAGACCGATAGCAAGTTCGGCCACAGCATTGGAGTTCTGACCCGGAGTATTCATCACCACGATACCGCGCTCGGTGCAAGCTGCCAAATCCACATTGTCATAGCCTGCGCCGGCACGAACCACGATTTTCAGATTTTTAGCCGCAGCCACTACCTCGCTGGTTACCTTATCGCTACGCACAATCAGTGCATCTGCATTGCTCACTGCTTCGAGGAGTTGGCTCCTGTCGCTATATTTTTCGAGCAGTATAAGTTCCATACCCGCTCCCTCGATAATCTCTCTGATACCACTCACCGCAACCGCTGCAAAGGGTTTCTCGGTGGCAACCAATACTTTACTCATAATAACTAACCTTTATGCGTGCATCTTCTCAAACTCCTGCATCGTCTGTATCAGGTACTCGACGTGCTCCACGGGGAGCGCATTGTAGCAGCTTGCACGGAAACCGCCAACCAGACGATGACCCTTGATACCTACAATGCCGCGCTCGGTGGCGAATGCAAGGAATTCGGCTGCAAGTGACTCGTACTCAGGATTCATCACAAAGCAGATGTTCATATTCGGACGAACCTCCTTATCTACTGTGCCTCGGAAGAGTTTGTTGCGATCGATCTCTGCGTAGAGCATCTCTGCTTTACGACAATTTCTCTCATAGACAGCCTGCAAACCACCTTCTGCCTTCATCCAACGCAATGTCTCGAGCATAACGTAGATGGGGAATACGGGAGGAGTGTTGAGCATTGAGTTGTTCTCAACGTGCTGCTTGGCGTTCATCATTGTAGGCAACTCGCGCACAATCTTATCCAGCATATCGTCGCGCACAATCACGAAGGTAACACCGGCAGGAGCCAGATTCTTCTGAGCACCACCATAGATTACAGCATATTTCGACACATCGATAGGGCAGGAGAGAATATCCGAACTCATATCGCAGATATGGGGGATAGGAGAGTCTATATCCTGCTTGTACTCAGTGCCGTAGATTGTGTTGTTGTGGCAGGTGTAGAGATAGTCGCAATCGGTCGGAATCTCAAAATCCTTAGGGATATAGCAGAAATTACGATCCTCACTGCTTGCGATTACATTAACCTCACCATAATATTTAGCCTCCTTGATAGCCTTCTTTGTCCAGACACCTGTGTTGATGTATGCAGCCTTCTTGCCAAGGAAGTTTGCGGGCATATGGAAGAACTGAGTGCTTGCACCACCACCTACAAAGTAGATGCTATAACCATCGGGAATGCCAAGCAACTCTTTGAATAGGGCCTTAGCCTCATCAAGCACATCCTCGAAGGGTTTGGTACGGTGTGAAATCGAGAGGATGGACAGACCGGTACCGTTAAAATCGAAGATAGCCTCGGAAGCCTTTTGCAATACCACCTCTGGCAGTATTGATGGCCCTGCATTAAAATTGTACTTTTTCATACACATATATAATTAAAAGCATTCTCTAAGAATAACAAAAATACAACTATTTTATGTAACCACAACAATTATCCCACCAATTTTAATACCTTTGTGGCATAAAGTGAAAAATTCAACACAATATACTATGATAAAATCGATGACCGGCTTCGGTAAGGCCGAAGTATCTACAGAGAATATCAAGATTACTGTTGAGACTCGCTCTCTCAATGGCAAGCAGCTCGACCTCTCGGTGAAGATGCCCTCACGTTATCGTCCCTTCGAGTTTGATATTCGCTCACGAGTAAATAAGGTACTACAACGCGGTAAGGTTGATATGTTCATCTCATACGAATTTGTCGGTGAGCAGAACAATATCAATATTAATGAATCGCTCTTCAATGCCTATGCAGAGCGTTTCCGTGCGCTTACTTCGGTAGCAGGTCTTGGTATGAGCGCAGAGATTAATTCTGCAATACTTATGAGCATTATGCGTATGCCGGAGGTGGTAAGTCAGGAGGTAGAGGCCGTTGGCGAGGAGGAGCAGAAGACTCTCTTTGAGGCTGTGGATAAAGCACTTGCTGCACACGATGCATTCCGAGTACAGGAGGGTGGGGTGCTGATTGCCGACCTGCTCAGCCGTGTGGATAAGATTCAGAACTACAAGGAGCAAGTTATCCCCTTTGAGAAGGCTCGCACAGTGACTATCAAACAGCGTATTGTTGACCATCTGGAGCAGGTAGGTGTGCAGTTCGATGCCAACCGCCTGGAGCAGGAGATGATTTTCTACATCGAGAAACTCGATATTACCGAGGAGAAAGTTCGACTCGACAAGCACTGCGACTACTTCCGTGAGGTGGCTTCGGAGGAGGAGAACGTGGGTCGTAAGTTGGGCTTCGTGGCACAGGAGATGGGACGAGAAATCAACACCCTCGGCTCGAAAGCTAACGACTCCGAAATTCAGATTCTTGTTGTCAAGATGAAGGACGAGTTGGAGAAAATCAAAGAACAGGTACTTAATATTTTATAACGACCACCTAAACAAATAGTTTAGCTAAACAATCAGTTGAGATGAACGAGAATAAACTCATCATTTTCTCTGCCCCGTCGGGCTCTGGAAAGACTACAATCGTACACCAATTAATGGAGAAATATCCTTGGTTGGAGTTCTCTGTATCGGCAACTTCTCGTGCTCCACGCGGTGCAGAACAGAACGGCAAAGATTATCACTTTCTATCTGCCGAAGAGTTCGAGGCTGCCATTGCGGAAGATAGATTTGTGGAGTGGGAAGAGGTCTATGCCGGCACCAAGTATGGTACCTTGCGTAGCGAACTAGAACGCATCTGGGCAAAAGGAAATACTATTCTCTTCGATGTTGATGTCAAGGGTGGTCTGAGGCTGAAATCCATCTTTGGCGAGCGCGCACTTGCTATATTTGTTATGCCCCCTTCGGTGGAGGAGTTGCGTCGCCGTCTGGTGGGCAGAGCAACCGATGCTCCTGAGGTTATCGAGAAGCGAGTTGCCAAGGCTGAGACCGAGATTAGCTATGCTGAGCAGTTTGACAAGATTATCATCAACGATATTCTTGAAGAGGCTGTTGCTCAGACGGAAAAAACGATTCTCGAATTTACCAACCGATAGTAGTTATGGCGCGTCGCATTACTCTCTACTTTGGCTCTTTCAACCCTATTCATCGTGGCCATCTGGCTGTGGCGGAGAGGGTCGTGGAGAGTGGAGTGTGCGACGAGTTGTGGTATATAATCTCACCACATAACCCTCATAAGATTAGTGCGGATTTGGCGGATGAAAATCAACGTCTGCTGATGGCGCGTATGGCCGTTGCTGAGAGTCGTCATCCGCAGAGATTAAAGGTTAGCGATGTTGAGTTCTCACTCCCTCGCCCCTCTTATACCATTGATACTCTCGACCACCTTAGCAGGGAGTATCCTGATATGGAGTTCTCTATTCTGATGGGTGGGGATAATGCTGCGAAGATTGAGAGTTGGAAGGATTGGCAGAGATTGATATCTTCCTACAAGATAATTGTTTACCCCCGCCGAGGTGATGTGGTGGATGAGCGATTTGTCGTGCTCGAAGATGCACCACTTCTCGATGTGTCGTCAACCGCGATCCGCGAGGCAGTGGCCGATGGCAAGCCTGTGGCAAACTATGTTACGCCTGCCGTTGCATCTTATATCGAGGCACATCCTGAGTTGTGGAACAGGGTGGAGGTATTGCGTGGACGAGGCAAACGCAGGTTTGCCGAGAGTAACTTCGGGGGAGCAATCAATGATTTTGTAGCGGTGAGTCGCCTGTCGGGTGGTGACGAGGAGGCCGACCAGATGGCTGATATGGCTCGCAAGATATTAGAATTTCGTTATAAGGATATATATAACCCTTGATAAAACGGGTAAAAAAGTCTATCTTTGCGAGGTTTAGCAAAGAATTATATGAACAGACAACTTAATATTGCCTTTCTTGCTGGTGGTGACTCCTCGGAGAGAGAGGTTGCACTCGGAAGTGCAGCACAAACCATCAACTCTTTCAAGAAAGAGAGATATAATCTCTATATGATTGATGTTCACTGTGGTAAGTGGACTTATACGGACAACTCAGGTGCTGAGTGGCTGGTGGATCAGAATGATTTTTCGCTCACGATTGCCGGTGAGCGTATCACTTTCGACTATGCCTATATTATGATTCACGGCACTCCTGGCGAGGATGGCAAATTGCAGGCCTACCTCCAAATGCAGGGCGTTCCCTTCTCGACTGGCGATATGGCATCGTCGGTAATCACTTTTGATAAGACTACTTGCAAACTTGTTGCTGCACGAACAGGTGTGGCATTGGCGCGTGAGGTGTTGCTCTCGCGTGGCGATGAGTGGTCGGCAGAGGAGATTGTCGATAGACTCGGTCTGCCTATCTTCGTTAAACCCAATGCAAGTGGCAGTAGCTGTGGCGTAACCCGTGTTACGGATGTTGCGGAACTGCCGGAGGCTATCGAAAAGGCCTTCTCGGAGAGTAGCGAGGTGCTTATCGAGGAGATGATATCGGGTCGTGAGGTTGCTTGCGGTGTGCTGATTACCAAGAAGAAGGAGTATCTTCTGCCTGTGACCGAGGTGGTGTCGAAGAACGCCTACTTTGACTATGAGGCGAAATATACCCCAGGTATGGCCGCTGAGATTACCCCTGCCGATTTGTCGGATGAGATTGTAGAGAAACTCCACTATTTTACTCGCGCTATCTATCGTGCTTGTCGCTGTCGTGGATTGGCTCGCGTGGATTTCATCATTACTCCCGAGGGCACTCCCTATATGATTGAGATAAACACCATACCTGGTATGAGCAGTGGCAGTATTGTGCCTAAGCAGTTGCGTGCCGCAGGCCTGGAACTGAGCGATATATTTGACGAGGTTATTGAAGATACACTATGACAATTCTCGAAATAGACGATAAAATCATCTCAACAGAGATTCTTACCGAATGTTTTGCCTGCGACCTGTCGGTGTGCAAGGGCGATTGTTGCGTGGAGGGCAATGCTGGTGCTCCACTCGATGTGGATGAGGTTGATATCCTCGAAGAGGAGTGGGAGAACTATGCTCCCTATATGACTGAGGCTGGCCGAAGAGTGATTGAAAAGGAGGGATTTATGGTTGTCGATAGCGATGGCGACTACACAACGCCCCTGATTGGCGATGCCGATTGTGCATACGCTTTTCGCGAAAATGGGGTTACCTATTGTGCTATCGAAAGAGCGTGGTTTGAGGGTAAGACCCCTTTCCGCAAGCCTATTTCGTGTCACCTCTATCCTATCCGTGTCAAGCATTTCAGCAATGGCACAATAGGTATGGAGTATCACCGTTGGGATATCTGTAATTGTGCTCGCGATTGTGGCAAGAAGATAGGGCTGAAAATATATCAAGCTCTGAAAGAGCCAATTATCCGCGCCTACGGTGAGGATTTTTATAACGAATTGGATAAAGCAGCCAAATTTATCAGTGAAAATGAGGAGTAGCATACTGAAATTTACCGCACTTTTGTCGTTGATAACTCTTTCGACTGCCTCGCTCAATGCTCAGCGTCTTGAGGACCTGCCGAGAATTGCGATGGACACTCTCGATTTGGGAACTACTAACGCAAAGGTGGTTATCTATACAAACAATACCTGGGATTTTTACTTTCCCAGCCTCGATTCGTTGGTTGCTCGAAATGTCTATACCACAAATTGGGTGACGGATCAGGTCTTTGCCTATAAAGGTACTTCGGCTAACGACCTTCCGGCATCGATGGAGCTCTCTCTGTTTAAAAAAGTATCGGAGTATAAGTGTCCCGTTGTGGGTCGAGTGACCTCCAAGTATGGTATTCGTCGCGGTCGCAACCATAACGGTATCGATATCCCCTTGAAGTTGCGCGAGCCGATTTATGCCGCCTTCCCCGGTGTGGTACGCTATTCGCGTTATAATGGTGGTGGCTATGGCAACCTTGTCATTGTGCGCCACGACAATGGTTTGGAGACCTGGTATGGTCACCTCTCAAAGGCCAACGTAGAGGTTGGCGACTATGTGGTTGCCGGTGCCGTTATCGGTTTTGCCGGCAGTACAGGTCGTAGTAGTGGCGTACATCTCCACTTTGAGATTCGCTACCAGGATCTCACTTTCGATCCCGAGCGTATTTTCGATTTTGCAACAGGCGATATCCGTTATCAGAATTTTGTCCTCGAAAAATCATTTTTCAACATCCGCTCAAACGCTTCGGAGTTGCTGGAGGACAATGACGAGGAGATTGCTCTGCTCGCCACTGAGGATGGTCAGGAGATAACCTCCGAGGATATTCTGGCAAATATCGAGAAGATTCAGGAGGCCGAAGCTAAGAAACTCGAACCTGTTTACTACACAATCAAGAGTGGCGATACTCTTTCGCGTATAGCAAGCCGTAATGGTACTACCGTTAGCGAGCTTTGTCGCCTGAATGGTATTAGCCGTAACTCTATTATTCGTGCAGGACGACAATTGCGAATCAGATAAAGATATATAATTGATGGTGAAAGGTTTTCTGAGATATATCTCCTTGTTGGTTGTGGCAGCTGCTTGGGCGGGTTGCTTGGGAGAGTCCGACTCTGCCGTAGAGGAGTGCAGATCAGATAACTTCGTCGCGGAACTCTCTGTATATACCTTCGAGTCGCCCATCTCGGGTGTCGCTCTGCTTACCCCCAGACAACTCTCTGTTGCGACTGTATATAGAACATATACCATCAGCAAACGACAGCACAACTCGCATAGAAACGGTTGCGACTTTGTGAAATCGGGTAAAGTAATAAACTCGGACATCATCAATTCAACTCTTGCAAACAGCATAACGGGTCACACCTCCTCTGCCATAGCCGCCAATCGATTGGCAGTACTTGGCAGACTTATTATTTAGTGTTTTTACTCACTTTCAGAGTCTATGTTAAATTTAATAAGAAACAAAAACAGTAAATAATAAATAATGGAATACTTACTTTTAATACTCTCGCTGGCAGGCATTATCTTTGGCGCGGACTTCCTCGTTGCCGGAGCTGTGAGCATTGCCAAGCGACTGAAAATATCCGATTTTGTAATCGGTGCCGCAATTGTCGGTGTGGGAACATCGATGCCCGAACTTGTTGTAAGCTTTATCGGCGCCATAGGAGGTAATGCCGATGTGGCAATAGGCAATGTGATTGGCTCCAATATCTTTAATGTGTTGGGCATCCTCGGTCTGACTGCAATATTCTTCCCTGTGGCGGTTGATAAGAGCAATATGCGTTTTGAGATACCTTTCTGTATAGGTGTATCGGTGCTCGTTACCATTCTCGCCTTTAACTTCTTCAATGGCTCTGCAATTACCATTAGCAGGATTGACGGTATTGTGCTGCTGCTCTGCTTTGCAGGTTTTATGTGGTACTCATTCGCTCGCGACCGTAAGAACAGGGTGGAGAGTGTAGAGGCTGCCGAAGAGGAGAAATCCCCGCTGTGGCTTGCCATTGTGAAGGTGGTTGGCGGTCTGGCTCTGCTTATTACAAGTTGCGACCTCTTTGTGGACAATGCCGTGGTTATTGCCAAGTCGTTTGGTGTGAACGATGCCTTTATCTCGCTGACACTGATTGCTTGCGGCACATCACTTCCCGAGCTTGCAGCCTCTGTCGCTGCTGCCGTTAAGAAGAATACTCAGATGGCACTCGGCAATATCGTTGGCTCAAACATATTCAATATCACCCTGATTCTCGGCCTTAGCTCACAGGCTTTGCCTCTGACTGCTGCGGGTATCACTGGGTTTGACTATCTTATGATGATTGCAGCAGCACTCTTCCCTATGCTCTTTGGCTTCAAAGGCAAGGTTGGCAGAGTGGGTGGTATCGTGCTCTTCGTCTGCTTTGTGGCTTACAATGTATATCTTATAAACAATCAAATAATCTAAATTATGGGAATCCTTCAATTTTTGACGCTGTTTGGAGCATTGGGTATGTTCCTATACGGTATGAACTTGATGAGCTCGGGTCTGCAGAAGGCTGCCGGAGATAAGCTTCGTGGCCTGCTCTCATCTATGACATCAACCCCTTTCAAGGGTGTGATGACAGGTCTGGGTGTGACTGCAACTATCCAATCATCGTCTGCTACTACCGTTATGGTGGTTAGTTTCGTAAATGCAGGTCTGCTCACTCTGACTCAGGCAATTGGCGTGATTATGGGTGCCAATATTGGTACTACTATTACCGCCTGGATGGTTGCCTTCCTCGGTTTCAAGGCCGACATTTCGATTCTTGCAGTACCTCTTATGTTGCTTGGCTTCCTCTTCTCGAACTCGAAGAAGAGCAATAAGCAGAGCATTGGTGAACTTATCGTCGGTTTCTCGCTCTTGTTCCTTGGTCTTTCGTTTATGAAGGACTCGGTGCCCGACTTGAACCAGACTCCTGAGGTACTCGAGTTCGTTAAGGCTTGGGCTGGCCACGGCTTTGGCTCGGTGTTGATCTTCCTTGTGGTTGGTACTCTCCTCACCCTGGTACTCCAATCCTCGTCAGCTACTATGGCCATCACCCTGATTATGCTGAGTATGGGTTGGATTCCTTTCAATATGGCTTGTGCTATGGTGCTTGGTGAGAATATCGGTACTACCATCACTGCAAATATCGCTGCATCGGTGGGTAACACTCAGGCTCGTCGTACTGCAATGTCGCACACCATTTTCAATGTATTTGGTGTGATTTGGGCTTTGATTTTCTTCCGACCCTTCTTGACACTTGTAGGTAGTATTATTGAGCTCTTCGGTCTGCCTAATCCTGCTGCTGAGGGCTTTGCTGTTAGCGAGGCTAATGCTGCAATAGGTACCGCTGCTCTCTATGGTCTTTCGATGTTGCACACCCTCTTCAACCTTATCAATACCTTTATTCTTATTTGGTTTGTTAAGTTGATTGAGAAGGCTGTTACTGCAATTATCAAGGCTCCCAAGGATCAGGAGAAAGAGGTATTCCGCCTCAAATATATCTCGGCAGGTCCTTTGGCTACTCCCGAACTTGCATCGGATCAGGCACTCAACGAGATTATCCACTTCGCTCAGATTTCGCGCAATGGTCTTGGCTATGCACGCAATATTATGGGTGCAGACGAGGAGGATAAGTTCGAGGAGTTGCGTGGCAAACTTGTTAAATACGAGGAGATTTCGGATAGAATCGAGTACGAGATTGCTACCTTCCTCAATGCTGTATCGGAGGGCGATATTAGCGACGATACCTCGAAGAAGGTTAAGGCTATGTATAAGATTATCGGTGAGTTGGAATCGCTTGGTGATTCGGGCGAGGCTATCAGCCGCATTCTTACCCGCAAGAATATCCACAAGCGCGTATTCGATGCAGAGACCTTGAAACATATCGACGATATGATTAATGCTGTTGACGAGGCTTACGAGGCTATGATTGCCAACTTGAAGAGCGCACACAAGGGTACTCTGGTCAAGATTGACAACGCCTACAATGCTGAGGATCGCATCAACTCGCTCCGCAACTACTTGCGCGACTCGGAGATTGAGGCTATCGACAACAACGGCAAACACTACCAGACAAGCTCCTACTACTTGGATATCATCAACGAGTTGGAGGGTATGGGTGACTTTATCATCAATATCTCGCAGGATTTGGAGCGTGCGTTTGTGCACAAGTAGTCGAACACTCCTATATATAATAAGAGCCACGACCGAAAGGGTTGTGGCTCTTGTTTTTTTATAATTAAATTGGTTAATAGTTGCGTTCGCCGAATATAAGAGAGCCGATGCGCACCATTGTCGAGCCGCACTCGATAGCGAGAGGGTAGTCCGAGGTCATACCCATAGAGAGGGTGTCGAACTGAGTGCCGAATAGTGGTTTCAGTTCGTCGAATAGGGTCTTCAATTGCTTGAACTCACCAGCAACAATGTCCTGATTGTCAGTATTGGATGCAATGGTCATCAGGCCTCGGATACGAACATAGGCAAGGTCTTTGATATCCTCAGTTGCAATAGCCTCTTTGAGCTCCTCGACCGAGAAACCACTCTTGCTCTCCTCCTGAGCTAAATGTACCTCCAGGAGTATGTCAATCCGTCGGCCGCACTTCATAGCCTCGCGATTGATAGAGTCGAGCAGTCGGAGTGAATCGACCGAGTGAATCATCTCCACGAATGGGGCGATATATTTAACCTTATTGGTCTGCAAGTGACCAATCATATGCCAACGGCAATCCTCGGGCATCTGCTCACGCTTGGCGCACATCTCCTGAGGACGGCTCTCGCCAAAGACTCTCTGTCCTGCCTCGTAGGCCTCTCTGAGTGAATCGACAGGCTGCATCTTCGAGACAGCCACCAGAGTAACACCCGCAGGAAGGGTTGATTGTAGTTCTGTAATTTGGGATTGAATACTCATTTTTCCTTGTTCTTACTGCAAATTTACACAAATTTTGTATATTTGTTCTCTACGGAAAGACAATAATTTTTAATCATAAATAACACTCTGTAAATGAAGAAAATTCTTTCAACAATCGTATTACTTGCGCTCCTCTCGGTGCAGAGAGCAGACGCTTGTACTAACTTTATCATCACCAAAGGTGCATCGACCGATGGCTCTGTTATGGTGACCTATGCAGCCGACTCGCATCAACTCTATGGCGCACTCTACAAGTACAATGCGCCCAAGAAGGTGAAACCCGGCGAGTTGATTCCTGTATATGAGTGGGATACCGGCCGTTTCCTGACCAACATCCCTCAGGTGGCGAAGACCTACTCGACAGTGGGTAATATGAACGAGAATCAGGTAATCATTGCCGAGACTACCTATGGTGGCCGCGAGGAGTTGGTAGATGAGACAGGTCTGATGGACTACGGCTCGCTAATCTATATCACCTTGCAGCGCGCCACCACTGCTCGCGAGGCTATTGATATTATGGTAGAACTCGCTAATACTCACGGCTATGCATCTTCGGGTGAGAGTTTCTCGGTGGCAGATGAGAACGAGGCGTGGATCTTCGAGATTATCGGTAAGGGTACCAAGATGGTTGACGGAAAGAATGTGAATAAAGGTATCGTTTGGGTTGCACGCCGTATTCCCGATGGTTATATCTGCGCTCACGCAAACCAGGCTCGTATCTCGACCTTCCCTCTCAACGACCCCGAGAACTGCATCTACTCGGAGGATGTGATTTCGTTCGCTCGCGAGATGGGTTATTTCGATGGCAAGGATGAGGAGTTCAGCTTCTGCCAGGCATATGCACCTCTGGATTTCAGTGGCGCTCGTGGTTGTGAGGCTCGTGTTTGGTCTTTCTTCAACACCTTTGCAGATGGTATGGATAAATACCTCGACTACGCAATGGGTTACAACCTGAATAACCCTATGCCTCTGTGGATTAAGCCCGACCAGAAGATTTCGCCCAAGCAGGTGTTTGATGCAATGCGTGACCACTACGAGGGTACTCCTATGGATATGACTACCGATATCGGTGCCGGTGGCAGCAAATTGCCTTATCGCTGGCGTCCTATGGACTTTGAGGTTGATGGTGTAACCTATGTAAATGAGCGTGCTACTGCTACCCAGCAGACCGGTTTCTGGTTTACTGCTCAGGCTCGCAACTATCTGCCCGATGCAGTTGGCGGTATCCTCTGGTTTGGTGTGGATGATGCGGCTACCTCGTGCCTCACTCCTATCTATTGCAGCGTGACCGATGTTCCCGAGTGTTTCCGCGAGGGTAATGGCCATATGACTAAGTATTCGCCTACCTCTGCGTTCTGGATTTTCAACCGTGTGGCTCAGTTTGCATATTTGCGCTACGACTATATCGGCGCTGAGGTGCAGAGGGTTGCCGATGAGTGGGAGAACGCAAAACTGAAAGAGGTGCTCACCGTTGACAGTGCTGCAAAGAGCTTGTCGCTTAAGAAGCAGAAGGAGTACTTGACCGACTACTCGATCAATACCGCACAGAATATGTTCAACCGTTGGGTGGAACTCGACCAGTATCTGATGGTTAAGTATATCGACGGCAATATCAAGGTCGAGGATGAGAACGGCTTTGTGGATAACGGAAACGGCAAGAACATCCCCGCATCGCCCGACCAGCCCGGCTATTCGGAGAAGTGGAAACGTGCTGTTGCCGCTGATAATGGCGATGTGCTCCGCGTTGTTGAATAAGTTTGCAAAACAGACCTTATGAACTACGATATTATAGTAATAGGTAGTGGCCCGGGTGGTTATGTGGCTGCTATCAAGGCTGCCAAGCTGGGAAAGAGGACCGCACTTGTGGAGCGTGCCGAGCTTGGAGGTGTCTGCCTTAATTGGGGTTGTATTCCCACTAAGGCTATGCTCAAAAGTGCGCAGGTCTATGGATATGTGCGCTCGGCGGCTGCTTATGGCGTTGATGTGGCGGGTGAGGTAACTCCCTCGCTGGAGAAGATTGTGGCTCGTAGCCGCAATGTGGCTGCCACTATGAGCAAGGGTGTGCAGTTCCTGCTCGGCAAGAGTGGGGTGGAGGTTATCTCGGGTCACGGCAGGCTGACGGCTGAGCGTGGTGCTGTGGAGGTGCTCTCGGCTGAGGGTGAGGTTGTGCAGACTATCACAGCAGACCATATCATCCTTGCAACCGGCTCGCGCCCACGAGAGTTGCCTTCGTTGCCTGTGGATGGTAAATATATCATCAACTCCCGCCAGGCACTCACACTCGACAAACTGCCTCAGTCGATGGTTGTTGTTGGCTCGGGTGCTATTGGTTGTGAGTTTGCCTATCTCTATGCTGCTCTGGGAGTTAAGGTGACTGTTGTGGAGTTTATGCCCAAGATGTTGCCTCTGTCGGACGACGAGGTAAGCAAGACTCTCGAACGCTCCTTCCGCAAGATGCGTGCTACGGTGCTCACATCAACTTCGGTCAAGAGTGTACGGATTGAGGATGAGAAGTGTCTGGTGGAGATTGAGGGCAAGAAGGGTACAGAGATTATCACTGCCGATGTTGTTCTCTCGGCTGTCGGCATTAAGTCCAATATTGAGAATCTTGGTTTGGAGGCCGCTGGTGTGGAGGTGGAACGCGATAAGGTGAAGGTGGACGAGAATTTCCGCACTACTGCTGAGGGTGTTTATGCCATTGGCGATTTGGTGGCGTCACCCGCATTGGCACACGTTGCTACGGCTGAGGCTTTGGCCTGCGTGGAGGCTATCTGTACGGGCGAGGCTCGCAAGGTGGACTATTCGACAATCCCCTCGTGTGTCTATACCGTTCCTGAGGTTGCTATGGTCGGCTTAACCGAGGAACAGGCTACGGCTGAGGGTTACTCGTTGCGTATCGGTCGTTTCCCCTACACCGCATCGGGCAAGGCAACTGCCGCAGGGGATAGGGATGGCTTTGTGAAACTGATTTTCGACGCCGAGAGCGATAAACTGCTTGGCGCACACCTGATTGGAGGAAATGTGACGGAGATGTTGGGCGAGGTTACTATCGCACGAGAGTGGGGCATTACCCGCGAGCAGATAGTACACACTATCCATCCGCATCCCACAATGAACGAGGCAATCCTTGAAGCCGCAGAAGCAGCAACAGGCGACTCGGTACACGTTTAGCCTTTGCGACTATCTATAACCAAAAAGCCCTGCAAGAATTTAATTGCAGGGCTTTTGTTATTCGGCGAAAATATCTTCGGGATATTTGACGTTGCTCAGGAAGAGTCCTTCGGCAGGAGCAGAGCCACTTGCACGAGAGAGGTCGCGAGCCACGATCAACTCCTCGAACTGCTCAGGCGACAACTTTCCTCGGCCAACATCGACCATAGTGCCGACCAAAGCACGAATCATATTGCGCAGAAATCTGTTCGAGCGAATCACAAACTTAAACCCATCAGCACGCGCCTCCCAATGGGCGTAAGTGACGTGGCAAATATTTGTTGAGTTATTCGAGTTGAGTTTGGCAAATGTAGTAAAATCCTCGTGTCGGAGCAGAGCCTCGGCCGCTCTGTTCATAGCCTCCACAGAGAGGGGTGTAGTGTAGCGGTAGTACCAAGTATTACCTAAGGTGAAGGGGTCTTTGACGGTGGAAATCAGGTAGGTGTACTCTCGCTCCGTAGCGTCGAAACGAGCGTGAGCATCATCCTTCACCCTGCGCACTCGACTGACAGCAATGTCGAACGGGAGTACAGAATTGAGGTGATAGAGGAACTTATCGCTATCGTCTATCGGGGTGGAGCAGTCGAAGTGTGCCACATAGTAGCGGGCGTGAACACCCGTATCTGTACGGCCTGCACCAACCACCTCGATACTCTCGCGCAACACCTTCGAGAGCGCCTCCTGCAAGGTCTGCTGTACAGACAGGGCGTTGGGCTGAATCTGCCAGCCATTGTAGGCTGTGCCTCGATATGACAACTCAATAAAATATCTCATCTCATTTGTTCGTTACTAATTCGATAGCACAAAGATAACTATTCGGCGCAAGATGTGAAAAAATGGGCGCACTTTTTCGTGAGGTGGGCAAAAATCACTATCTTTGCCAAAATATGCCTAAGAATTATGAAAGTAGCAATTATCGGATACGGGAAAATGGGTCGCGAGATTGAGAAGATTCTTCTTGAGCGCGGTCACGAAGTAGTCAAAAAGATAGATATGGAGAATAAGGCAGATATATCTGCTGAGGGTCTGAAAGGGGTAGATGTGGCAATCGAGTTCACAACTCCCGATACCGCCTTTGAGAATATCTGTGGAACTATTCGTGCCGGTGTACCCATTGTAAGTGGCACAACAGGCTGGACAGAGAGGATGGGTGAGGCTGTGGAGCTGTGCAATGAGCTTGACGGCACATTCTTCTACTCCTCGAATTACAGCCTTGGAGTAAACATCCTCTTCAAAATCAACAAGGTGCTTGGTGCGATAATGAAGCCTCACACCGAGTATAAACTCCACATTGAGGAGACACACCATATCCACAAGAAGGATGCACCGAGCGGTACTGCCAAGACACTTGCCGACGATCTCCGAGAGGTGCTCTACGATGGTGACAATAGCAAGGAGATTGAGATACAATCGTTCCGAGAGGGCGAAGTACCTGGTATTCACGATGTTGTATGGGAGTCGGAGAACGACACCCTCACCCTGCACCACAGCCTCCACTCGCGCCGTGCCTTGGCCTTTGGGGCTGTAGTGGCTGCCGAATATGCTGCTACGCATAAGGGCATTCTGACAATGGATAACCTGCTGAACTTGTAATAATTAGCACACACAAAAGATATGAGCAAAATCGTTTCGCTTATCAAAAACAGATGGTTTAAGTTTTCGGTAGTTGCCATTATCTACATCCTCTGGTTTGTGGTTTGGAGCCGCAATCTTTGGATGTTGCTTGGTCTGCCTATCATCTTCGACATCTACATCTCCAAACTCCTCAATCGCTTTATCGGTGAGCCCTACAAAAAACGCAAGGAGAAGAGCAAGGGCTTTCGCGAGTTGATGGGCTGGGTGGAGGCTATCATCTTTGCCGCTGTGGTGGCTACGGTGATTAACACCTACATCTTCCAGATGTATAAGATTCCCACTCCCTCGATGGAGAAGAGCCTCTTGGTGGGTGACTATCTCTGTGTGAGCAAGGTTGCCTATGGTCCCCGTATGGCAAACACCCCTATCTCGCTCCCTCTGGTGCATAACACAATGCCTTTCTCGTCGAGCGGCAAGAAGTCCTTCTCGGAGGCAATCACTCGTCCCTATAAGCGACTTGCTGGCTTTGGTGGCGTTGAACGTGGCGATATTGTTGTCTTTAACTTCCCGGCAGGAGATACCGTATTGCTTGAGAATCAGGCAGTGACCTACTACGACTATCTGCGTGACTATCAGTCATTGTATGGCGAGAAGGCCGGCCGTGAGAAGCTTGCACAGCACTACACCATTATCTCCCGACCTGTTGACAAACGCGAACACTATGTTAAGCGTGCTGTTGGTCTGCCCGGAGATTCGTTGGAGATTCGCCACTCGCAGCTATATATCAATGGCCGCTATGCAGAGCCTATCGATGGTCGTCAGTATGTCTATTTCGTTACCATAAACGGCACTCCTATCAGCAATCAGGCATTTGAGAAAATGGGTATCGCCAAGGATGATATCCTCTTTGACCGCGAGAGTCAGCGTTATCAGCTGCCACTCACCGACAAAAACTTGCGTACCATTCAGAGTATGAGCAATGTGGTGTCTGTGGAGAAGTATGAGTCCACTCAGCCTATGCACTACATCTTCCCCAACGAGGGTAACTTCGGCTGGACAGAGGATAACTTCGGGCCGCTGTGGATTCCCAAGAGAGGTGCAACCGTGGAGTTGAGTGCCGAGAATCTCCCGCTCTATCGTCGTATTATCGATGTCTATGAAGCAAACGACCTCGAAGAGCGCGATGGCAAAATCTATATCAACGGCAAGGAGACGACAAGTTATACCTTCAAGATGGACTACTACTTTATGATGGGCGACAATCGCCATAACTCCGCCGACTCTCGTTTCTGGGGCTTTGTGCCCGAGGACCACGTTGTCGGTCGTCCATCGTTTGTGTGGTTGTCAATAGATAAGGACAAGAAGTTCCCGAAGAATATTCGCTGGGACCATATGTTCCGTTCGCTTAAAGAGTAAATACCCCCGAAGTAGTGGAGCAGCAGAAAGATACATATCTAACCCTCTCAGCACCAGCCGAGATTATCTACAAGGAGAAGAGCAGTAAGTTCCTCACCTATGCTTGGCACGTGGAGAGTGTTGATGAGGTTAAAGAGTTGCTCGAAGGACTCTATAAACAGCACTACGACGCTACTCACCACTGCTACGCCTACCGCATAGGCTACTACGGAGAGCAGTTCCGCGCAAACGACGATGGCGAGCCATCGGGAACTGCCGGCAAGCCGATACTCGGACAGCTCCTGTCGCGTGATGTGACCAACTGCCTGGTGGTTGTGGTGCGCTACTTTGGTGGCACAAAGTTGGGAGTATCGGGATTGATTGACGCCTACAAGGCCTCTACAGCTATGGTGCTCGACGAGGCTGACATTGTGGAGCGCACAATCGACCGTGAGATAACCATCACCTTCCCCTATGCATCGATTGGCGAGGTGATGAAGGTGCTGAAAGATGAGAAGCCCAAGATCAGGGAGCAGATCTTCGACAACACTTGTCGCATCGAACTCTCTGTGCGTCTGAGTAAAGAGGCGGCACTAATGGGCAAAATGAAAGATGTATCGGGCATTAGTATCATCATCAAAAACTCGGAGGAGTAACAGAGGATGAAAGAGAGAAAAGAGCAGGAGTATATCCGAATTAAGGGTGCGAGAGTACACAATCTGAAAAACGTCTCGCTCTCGATTCCACATAACGCACTGGTTGTTGTTACGGGTCTGTCGGGCTCGGGCAAATCTACCCTGGCATTTGATACCATCTTTGCCGAGGGTCAGCGTCGCTATGTGGAGAGCCTTAGTGCCTATGCTCGTCAGTTCCTCGGCCGAATAGATAAGCCCGATGTTGATGATATCAGCGGTATTGCGCCCGCTATTGCCATTGAGCAGAAGGTTACTTCGCGCAATGCTCGCTCTACGGTCGGTACTTCGACAGAGATTTACGACTACCTGAAACTACTCTTTGCCCGAATTGGTCGCACCTTTTCGCCTGTGTCGGGCAGGGAGGTGAAGTGTTACCGAGTGGAGGAGATTGCTGCCGAGATAGATAAGCTCGGCTTTGGTACAAGAGTGATGATTGGTGCTCCCGTGGTGGTAAATGCAGGCCAATCACTGATAGAGAAATTGACGCTGATGCTCAAGGATGGTATTCAGCGAATATATCATAACGGACAAACCAAGTTTATTGAGGATATTATCCCCACGGCTGACACCATCCCAGCGGAGGAGCTGACAGCCATTATCGACCGACTTGTGGTTGATGACCAGAGCGACAATATGAGCCGTATGCGCTCCTCGATTGAGCGTGCGGTGAATGAGGGTGATGGCACCTGCCGAGTAGTGGTGGTTGGCAGTGATGGTGACAGGGTTGTGGAGTTCTCCACCCATTTTGTGATGGATGGAATCGAGTTCACTCCGCCCACCGAACACCTCTTCTCATTCAACAACCCTATTGGTGCCTGTCCCGAATGCGAGGGCTACGGCAGGGTAGTGGGCATTGACGAAGACCTGGTTGTCCCCGACAAGTGCAAGAGCATCTTTGAGGGTGCTATTGCCTGCTGGCGTGGTGAGACAATGAGTTGGTGGAAGGAGCAGCTTATCAACTCTTCGCATCGTTTCGGTTTCCCGATTCACACACCATATCACGACCTGTCGCAACAAGAGAAACGACTGCTCTGGACCGGTAATGAGTACTTCGAGGGTCTGAATGCCTTCTTTGCTCACCTGGAGAAGGAGCGCTACAAGGTACAATATAGAGTTATGCTCTCGCGCTATACGGGCAAGACTATCTGCCCCAAGTGTGGTGGCACTCGTCTGCGTCCTGAGGCACTCTGCGTGAAGGTGGGTGGGAAGAGTATCGCCGAGTTGGTAACTATGCCCGTTGATGAGCTGATTGAATTTTTCGATAGTGTCGCTCTCGACCGCTATGATAATGAGGCCTCGCGCAGGATCCTTGCCGAGGTGCGTAGCCGTCTGAAATACCTGGCGGATGTGGGGTTGGGATATCTTACCCTCGACCGCCTGTCGGCAACCCTTTCGGGTGGCGAGAGCCAGCGCATCAATCTGGCGACATCGCTCGGTAGTACGCTTACGGGGTCGCTCTATATCCTCGATGAGCCGAGTATCGGTCTGCACCCGAGAGATACCCACAGACTGATTAAGGTACTCAAAGAGTTGCGCGATTTGGGGAATACGGTGATTGTGGTGGAGCACGAGGAGGAGGTTATCCGTGCGGCAGACTATATTGTCGATGTTGGCCCGAGAGCTGGCAGCAAGGGCGGAGAGATTGTCTTTGCAGGTACGCCCGATGGGCTACTCGCTGAGAGTGAGAGCCTTACGGCTGACTATCTCTGTGGTCGCAGAGAGATTGCACCTCCCAAGAGCCCGCGTGGGTGGAGTAGTTTTGTCGAGGTGCGAGGAGCGCGAGAGAACAACCTTAAAGGTGTAAATATCCGTTTCCCTCTCGGGGTAATGACCTGTGTTACAGGAGTTAGCGGTAGTGGCAAGTCCTCATTGGTAAACTCTATCCTCTATCCTGCGCTCAAACGTGCCATTGACGAAACGGGTCTGAAGCCTGGTGATTATGAGTCGCTGGTGGGTGATGTTTCACTTGTGAAGCGAGTGGAGTTGATAGACCAGAATCCTATCAGCAAATCTATGCGTTCCAACCCTGCGACATATACCAAGGTCTATAACGAGATTCGTAAACTCTATGCCTCACAGCCCTATGCTGTCCATAACGGTCTTTCGCAGGGACACTTCTCGTTCAACTCGGCAGGTGGCCGATGCGAAGAGTGTGCAGGTGAGGGAGTTATCAAGGTTGAGATGCAGTTTATGGCAGATGTGGTGCTCACTTGCGAGCATTGCGGAGGTAAGCGTTTCAAGGAGGAGGTCCTGGAGGTGCGATATCGCAATAAGAATATCTACGAGGTGCTGGAGATGACTGTGGATGAGGCAGCTGAGTTCTTCGGTCAGGATAATAGTTCGACAAACCGAAATATCGTTGAGATACTCTCTGTTTTGCAGAGTATCGGTTTGGGATACATAAAGTTAGGTCAATCGACATCAACTCTTTCGGGAGGTGAGTTGCAACGAATCAAACTTGCATCATTCCTGCTCAAAGAGGGACGCACGGAGAGCACGATGTTTATCTTTGACGAGCCGACCACAGGTCTGCATATGCACGATATCCAGAAACTGCTCAGTGCCTTTAATGCGTTGATTGAGAAGGGACACACTATTGTCGTGGTGGAACACAACCTCGATGTTATCAAGTGTGCCGATTGGCTTATCGACCTTGGCCCCGAGGCGGGCGATAGCGGCGGTCAATTGGTATATGAGGGTGTGCCATTAGGAGCAACAGAGTGCAAGGATAGTTATACGGGTAAGTTCCTGAGGGAGAGGCTAAAAGGAAGTGTAGAGTAGCGAGATTATGTCGGGAGAGTTTTTTACATATACCCTGCCTAACGGTGTGCGTGCCATCCTCAAACGCACCTCGTCACCCGT
The DNA here is from genome assembly GCA_045639285.1 of Tidjanibacter sp. GTDB lineage: Bacteria > Bacteroidota > Bacteroidia > Bacteroidales > Rikenellaceae > Tidjanibacter. The sequence goes on along the minus strand of JAZUCV010000030.1, from coordinate 6,009 downwards.
CGTACACTGCGCTATGACCATCAATACCGGCACACGCGATGAACGTAGCGGAGAGTTTGGTATTGCCCATATGGTGGAGCATAACATCTTCAAGGGGACAACCCGTCGTAAGGCGCACCACATCAATTGCCGACTGGAGAATCTGGGTGGCGAGCTGAATGCCTACACCGCAAAGGAGGAGACGGTAATCTATGCCACCAGCCTCAAACGCGACTTTTCAAAGGCTGTGGAACTGCTTGTAGATGTGATATTTCACTCTACTTTTCCTGAACACGAAGTGGAGATGGAGAAGGAGGTGATTTTTGATGAGATTAACCTCTATAAGGATACTCCTGCCGAACGAATATTTGATGATTGGGAGGATTTGCTCTTTGCGGGCTCGGAGTTGGGACACAACATACTTGGCAGTAAAGCGACACTCCGCAGAATTCACAGCAAGGAGTTAAGTAGTTTTGTATCACGTACTTATAATACCGACCAGATGGTATTCTCGGTGACGGGAAATATCAGCGAGAGCCAATTCGTGAGGACAATTGAGCGCTATATCGCCCCTGAGAGTGCCAACCTGCGTACATTTGAGCGCACAGCACCAACCATTGTCGAGCCATTTCAGACAACGCGTCAGCGTGGCACACACCAATCGCACTGCATCATTGGTGGTCGTGGCTATGACCTGCGCTCGGAGAAGAGATTGCCTATGGTGCTGCTCACCAATATCCTCGGAGGCCCTTCGGCTAACTCGCTGCTAAATGTGTTGCTCCGAGAGAAGAACGCCCTGTCGTATGCTGTTGAGGCGGCATATACACCGATGAGCGATTGCGGTAACTTCACTATCTATTTCAGTTCGGACAAGGAGCGTACGGAGAAGTGTCAGCAGTTGGTTGCCAGACAGTTGCAGGAGTTGTGCGAGAAACCGCTCACCCCTCGCAGATTGCAAATTGCCAAGCGTCAGTTCCTCGGGCAGTTTACCATATCGGGCGAGAATGCCGAGGGGTATATGCTGGGTGTTGGGCGTAGTTATCTGGCATTTGGCACTGTGGATAGCCAACAGGAGATTGCCGAGAGGGTTAATTCGCTCAGTGCAATGGAGTTAGTAGATGTGGCGACCGAGATGTTCAAAAATCTTTCGACGCTTGTTTATAGATAGTATATGACTGAACTTGAACGATATATCAATGCGCATACCTCGCCCGAGTCGGAGTTGCTGGCCGAGTTGGAGCGCGAGACCAACTTGCAGATTACCCAGCCTCAGATGCTCTCGGGGCATATCCAGGGTAGGTTTCTGAAACTGCTTGTGCAGATGTTGCGCCCAAGGCGCATCTTGGAGATAGGCACCTACACAGGCTACTCGGCACTCTGTATGGCCGAGGGCTTGGAAGAGGGTGGGGTGATTGACACCATCGAGATTGAGGAGGAGATAGAGGAGTTTGCCGCCTCGTTTTTCGAGCGGTCGCCCTACGGGGGTAGGATTCGCCAACATATCGGCTCGGCACTAGATATTATCCCCACTTTAGAGGGGGAGTACGACCTTGTCTTTATCGATGGCGACAAACGCCAATACCCCGACTACTACCGACTGCTGATGGGCGACGGTGGGGGAGAGGCTAAGGTGCATAGTGGCTCTTATATGCTGGCTGACAATATCTTATGGTATGGCAAGGTGGTCGAGGAGGTGCATAGCGGCGATAGGCACACACAGGGCATTATCGAGTTTAACCGTATGGTGCAGGACGACCCACGAGTGGAAAATGTGATTATCCCCCTGCGTGACGGAATCAATATTGTCAGAGTAAAGTAGTACACAAGGAGTGTATATACAATTCAAAATGATACGAGTTTTGCGGTTAAATTCTCAATTGTGATTTTTCCGTAGTGTGAATTCAAGTCGCAGGCCACCGCTTGGACGGTTGGTAACGGTGATTGTGCCACCGTGGAACTGAACAGCGTGTTTAACGATTGCCAATCCGAGTCCTGTTCCCCCTTTTTGGCGGGAGCGACCTTTATCCACACGATAGAATCGCTCGAAAAGATGAGATAGTTGCTCCTGCTGAACACCTTTGCCATCATCTTCGAAACGAATACGGCACTCCCTCTCGTTGTTCTCAAGTAATGAGATATAGATGTTTTCACCCTCGGAATAGGCGATGGCGTTCTCTGTGAGGTTACTGAAGATGGAGCCTATCAACGAGGTATTACCCTCAATTGTAATCACCTCATCAAAATCTGTATGCAGTGTCATTCGCTCATTCTCAGGCAGTACGGTCAACTCCTCGGCAACCTCGTTGATTATTTCGTTGATTACCACCCTCTCTCGGCTAATGAGTCCGCTTCCATCCTCCATTCGTGTAATGAGTGATACGTCGTTAAGCAGTCGTCGCAGGCGCTCGTTATGCGTGTAGCATCTTTCGATGAGCTCTTGTCGCTTCTCGTCGCTGAGGCTGATACCCGAAAGTAGGGTCTCGAGGCACACTTGAATCGAGGCTACGGGAGTTTTCAGCTCGTGGTTAATATTATTTGTCAGCTGTCGTTTGAGGCGATTGCGCTCCTGCTCAGCCTCATAGCGATTCACACGTTCGATATCCTTACCAAGTTTACGAGTGGTGAAGTATGCCACTACGCTCATTGCGAGTGTAATCGATATCATCACAACAAGAAACGACCAATCTGCTTCGAGGAGGTCTTGCAGGGTGCTGGAGTAGGGGATGGCGGTACGCACAATGGCTCTCTCTCCACGGGTCGCAGAGTAGAAATACTCTTGCCCATTGCTTGTGGATTGTCTGCTGATATTATACCCCTCGCCTCTGACCAATGCCTCGGCAACCTCCGGACGATTTCGGTGATTATCGAGCGAGTCGAGCGATATGGCATTGTCATATATCACAGCACCCGAGAGAGTAATAATGGATATTCGCAACTCGTCAAACGGCTTGTCGTGCGTGGCGATATACTCCTCAAACTGCTCACCATCCTCGACAGCAGTGAGCAGATGGCGATTGTATTGTTGCAGTTGAGCATTCAAGAACTCCGACTTATACTCTTTCTCTCTGATGTATTGAAAAGTGATAAAACATAGCACCATTGCCCACGAGAAGACAATGAGTTGCAAAAATAGTCGTTTATGATACGATTTTTTACTCTCTGAAGCCATAACCAAATCCTGAACGGGTTACAATATATGAGCCGTATGCTCCAATCTTCGAGCGTACGCGTGTGATGTTTACATCAATGGTGCGGTCTAACACAACCACCTCATCGCTCCACACGTGGCTCAATATCTGTTCTCGCGAGAGTATCTTGCCACGATGCGAAACAAGGTAAACCAGAAGTTCAAACTCTTTTCTTGCAAGCTTAATCTCCACGCCATCGACTGTGCAACGCTTAAACTCCAAATCGAGTTGCAACCCATCCACCTGAAGCGTGTTCGGTTTTTCGGCAGGTGTCGCACTACTCTTATGGCTGCTTGTTCTGCGCAGGACACTCTTCACGCGTGCAATCACATTACGAACAGTATAAGGTTTCATAATATAGTCATCGGCACCGAGGTTCAGTCCCATAATCATATCATCCTCAGTATCTCGAGCCGTACAAAAGATGATAGGAATATCGGCAGTGGCAATATCGGCTTTCAGCATCTTTGCCATCTTTATACCGCTAATGTCGCCCATCATTATATCAAGCAGGATAAGCGAGTAGGGTTTCAAATCGTAGCCGAGTGCCTCCTCTGCACTAAAAGCAATATCCACATCATACCCCTCATTCTCAAGATTTAGTTTCAGGACCTCACACAGAGTCTCCTCGTCATCTACAATCAATATACGATTTGTTGCCATATACCAAATATATAATCACTCCACAAAAGTACAGAGATTTGGCAAATGGCGGAACGCCCAAAATAAGATTTAATAAAAATGTAATATTATCCACTAATCGCATTTCACAAAAGCCTAATCTTTTTGAAACATTTATGAAATGTTATCCCGATACTTTTGCGGTGTCAAATTTAAGAAGACAAAAGAGAATGAAAACAAAAGTAATCTTAGCAGGTATGTTAGCCTGCATCGGTATCACTGCACAGGCGCAGGATGCCACAATGGAGGAGCCTAAGGGCAAAGCAATTGTACAGGCGTTCGGAAACTTCCACACAGGGTTTGGCGCAAAAAATGATGATCTGGGCTTTGAGTTGGAGCGCAGTTATTTCGGTTATGAATACAACTTCGGCAATGGTCTTTCGGCCAAAGCCGTAATGGATATAGGTAAATCGAGCGATGTTTCCGACTATCAGCGTATTGCTTACATAAAGAATGCGATGCTGTCGTGGAAGCAGGGCGGACTGACACTCAATGGCGGTCTTATCTCAACCACACAATTCAACTTTCAGGAGAAGTTTTGGGGATACCGTTACATTATGAAGTCATTCCAAGACCAATATAAGTTCGGTAATAGTGCCGATTTAGGTCTGTCTGCCTCATACAAATTTGCCGATTGGATTTCAGCAGATGCAATTGTGGTAAATGGTGAAGGGTATAAGAAGATACAGAGCAACGTAGGTCTGAACTATGGCCTGGGTGTAACGCTTACCCCTGCAACAGGTTTCCAGGTACGCTTTTACGGCGGAGTGAACGAGAGTGGACAAGAGGGCAAAGCCGATATAGTAAACCTGGCAGCCTTTGCAGGATATAAGAGCGATAACTTCACTATTGGTGCTGAGTACAACCAAATGCTAAACGCAGCATATACTGATGGCAAGGACCAATCCGGTTTCTCGGTATTCGGCTCGGTTAAGGTAGCAGACAACACAGAGTTATATGCCCGTTTTGACGACCTATACTCACACAATGATTGGAACATTGCCAAGGACGAGTGCGCAACAATAGTCGGTGCTCAGTTCAAACTCGGCAAATACGTAAAGATAGCTCCAAACTTCAGGATGAGTATGCCAAAGGCTGATGGAGCGGATACTGGATACTCAGCATATATCAATTGTTATTTCGGTTTTTAATTAGTAACTATTTAATAGAGATAGATTTATGAAAAAGATTTTTTCGTCAGTTATGACATTGGCAGTTGCCCTTGCTATGGTATCTTGTGGCGGTAAGACAACAAATGGCAGCCGTGAGGCTCAGGAACTCTCGGGTGCTGGTGCGACATTCCCTCTTCCGTTCTACAATGTGGTCTTTGAGAATTTCTCGCAGGTAAATGGTGATGTGGTTGCGTATGGTGGTATCGGCTCAGGTGGCGGTGTTCGCAACTTGCGCGACAAGATTGTGGATTTTGCCGGTAGCGATGCATTTCTTACCGACAAGGAGATGGCTGATATGGCTCCCGTGGTACATATCCCAACCTGTATGGGTGCTGTGGTTCTGGCATATAACCTTGACGGTGTCAGCGAACTAAAGCTCTCGGGTGAGGTGATTGCCGATATCTTTGCGGGTAATATCAAGATGTGGAACGATGAGCGTCTGGCGGCACTCAATCCCGATGTAACGCTCCCTGCAGAGGCTATCATCCCTGTATTCCGTTGAGATGGCTCTGGTACAACATTCGTGTTCACAGACTATCTGACAAAGGTAAGCCCGATGTGGGCATCCAATTTCGGTGCAGGCAAGTCTGTCAACTTCCCTTCGGGTCAGGCAGCAAAGGGTAATCCTGGTGTTGCAGGTGTCATCAAGCAGACCAAGAACTCCATCGGTTATGTTGGTTCGGAGTATGCCTTTGCTCAGAAGATTCCCTACGCAAGAATCCAGAACCTTCGAGGTGAGTTTGTGGAGCCAACTACAGTAAGTATCTCGGCAGCAGCTTCGGGTGAGATTCCTGCCGACACACGTTGCTCGATTACCAATGCCGACGCAGCAGGTGCGTACCCTATCTCAACCTTCACTTGGATGATTATCTACAAGGAGCAGAACTACTCTGACCGCAGCAAGGAACAGGCTGTTGCTACTCTCGACCTCTTGAAATACATCCTTTCTGACGAGGCCCAGAACATCACCTCTGAGGTACACTATGCAC
>JAZUCV010000029.1:0-9982 GCA_045639285.1 Tidjanibacter sp. | reverse complement strand
TGGAGTTTGTTCAAGTAAACTTGACAACTCCATATCTCTTTTCCATCGTACCCTCTACGAGGGTATCCCTAAGCAACTATGTTGATGCTGTTTGCAAGAATATTTTAAGATTTATTTGATGAAGATGCCTTTGTAGAGAATTTCTTCACTGAGGATCCCCGCGTGAGCGCAGAGAGTGCGGAGGTAAATGCAGAGAGTGTAGAGTCTGCCGAGATTGACGAGTAGTAGTCTACTACAATATTTTATTTATAAGGTGTCCAAAAAAGTTGGGCACCTTATTTTTTGCGGTTGCTTGTTGCGTTTGGGGGTGGTTAGTCGTCTATTATATAAAGGTGTGATTTTTTTCTGTGTTTAGTGTTGCAAATAGAGAAATTTTATATACTTTTGTGGTGTACTACCAAACTAATACACGGGGGGGGGTGAATTTTGAAGTCTGATTTTTCTTGCCGAGAGTTTGTGATGTGGTGCGAAAAATTATTTTAGCAAAAATTTGGAAATTAAGATTTTGTCTTTACTTTTGTGATATCAAAATAATATCATTAAAAACAAGATATTATTATTTAATATTTATTAATAAACAAAACATGAAGATGAAGAGTTTTTTTAAGCAGATTATTTGTGTCGTTGTCGCCTTGTTGGCAACCTCGGCAGTTTGGGCGCAGGAGTCGACGGGCTCCAAATATGCCCTGAGCGGTAAAGTTGTTGATGAGGCGGGTGCTCCTTTGGAGTTTGCTACCGTCTTGGCCTTTGCTGGCAGTGAGCAGGCGGGTGGCTGTATGACCGATGCAGAGGGTGCGTGGGAGTTGCAGCTCCCCGCAGGCGACTACCGAGTAGAGATTAGCTATGTGGGTTATAGTGTTGAGAGCCTGGAGGTGAGCCTCAGTGCGCCAATGGTGTTGGAGGCGGTGGTTCTCAATGAGAGTCAGGAGATTGATGTTATTACGGTCTCGGCTCAGTTGTTGCGTCGAGAGGCTGACCGATTTATTCTCGACGTGGCCAATAATCCTACCGCAGCGGCAGGTCAGACCACCTATGAGATGTTGCGTCGTGCGCCTGGTGTGTGGGCCGATGACAACGGTATCACTATCAACGGTCGCAGTGGTGTGATGGTGCAGATAGGGGAGCGCATTATCAATAATATGTCGACCGAGGAGTTGGCAAACTACCTCCGCAGTATCCCTGCCGACAATCTGCAATCCATCGAGGTTATCCCCATTGCGGGTGCCGACTATGAGGCCTCCTTTTCTGGTGGTGTGATTAAAATCAACCTCAAACGCGCGCGCAATCAGGGTGTTGAGGGCTCGGTGGGTATGATAGCCAACTTCGGGCCTAAGGATTTCCATTATTTGACCCCCTCGGCTCGTATCTCCTATAATAGGGAGAAACTCAATCTTTATGGTGGTGCATCTTTCTCGGATCAAGCAGCCACAACTTATATCGAGAGCGTGACCGACTATGACAATGGTACAAAGATGAACTCGTTTGGTGATATTAGGGGTGTTGGCGATGTTGCCTCGGGTCAGTTTGGTGCTATCTACTCCTTTGACGATAAGAATACTGTTGGTGCCGAGGTGAACTACACCTCCTCTGCTACCAAAATGAATACACTTAGTACCTCTTCGCTGTTGGGTGTTGGCGTTCAGCAGGTTGACAATGATAGCAGATACCAGGGAATCACTGAGTATGATAATATGGCGGCCACCTTTAACTATGTGCGTAACCTCGACCCCCTCGGCTCGACCTTCAAGATTATCGCCGACTACTCGACCAATGTAAATACCAGCAATACCGACTACATCAACCGCCAAAAGGTGGGTGCTATCGAGCAGGATTCGGTCTATCGCAACGCAACCGATTTGGACTACCGCATCTTTGCTCTCTCGGCTGCGTGGGACAAGCGTATGGCAAATGGCTCGTCGCTGCGTGCGGGTGCAAAGATTACCGACAATAAGATTTATAGCTCAGATATCTACTCTGCTCTTGATGAGACACTTATCCTGAGTAATGGTTGGGTGGAACTCCCCGACATCAGCTCGATAACCGACTACCGTGAGCGCGTGGCTGCCCTCTACTCCACCTATAACACCCAACTCGGCAAGGTGGCTCTTTCGGCAGGTGTGCGTGGCGAGTATACCTCGATGAAACCTACCTACGAGGGCTTGGGTCAGGAGAGTGAGAGTTTCGAGAAGGAATTTTTCAATCTCTTCCCTACGCTCGCTATGAGTATGCCACTCAACGATGTGGGTAGCAATATCCTCTCGCTGATCGCCTCGCGCAAGGTTAGTTATCCCTACTTCGGCTCGATGAGTCCCCGTCGTACACTAATCAGCGAGTATGCAGCCTCGGTGGGCAATCCCGAGTTGCGCCCCTCCTATACTACTTCGTTTGCTCTGACCACAGTGCTCGGCTATCGCTATACTCTGAGTGTGGGTGCTGATTTCCAGCGCGATGTAGTGCAACAAGTGGCTATGGTTGATCCCGATTTTGAAAATGTGCTCCTCTACAAGCAGATGAACGTAGGTCGCTACGAGCAGTATTATGCGATGGTTTCGGCCCCCTTGCAGGTGACGGGCTGGTGGTTGCTCAACCCGACTCTGACGGCTATTAATATGGCTACTCGCGTGAGTGATGCCGACGATATGCGCCGTATGTGGGTAGGACAGGCACAGCTTGTCAGCCAGATGACACTGCCCAAAAATTGGACTATCGAGGCAACGGGCGTCTATGTGTCGGGTGTTATTCAAGCAAACCAGGAGGTGAAGAGTATATGGTCAACGTCGTTGGGCGTCAAGAAACAGATGCTCGATAGACGACTCACTGCAGCGGCAGAGATTGTATGCAATAATCCGCAGATAGTTATCTCGCGCGGCGAGGGCTTTGTGGCTAATGCCAAGCAATGGTCGAGTTCTACTAAGTGGTCGGCAGCCCTATCGCTTACCTATAATTTCCGCGCCGGCAAGCAGTTCCGCTCTGTGACTGTGGAGAGTGGTGCGGCTGAGGAGAGGGCTCGTATGGGTAATTAGAAACAATTTTAATGCTATTTGGGCTCTTCTTACTCCGTATTCTCGTTACATAGTCCCGCTATGTGCCTCGAATCCGAAATAAGAATAACCTCAAATATCAATTAAAATTGACCTGCAAATAGTGTTATAATAATAAGGGAGTGATTTTTTTTGAAAAAAATCGCTCCTTTTTTTTGGAGTATTAAAAAAATGCGCTACATTTGCAGTGCTTTTCGAAAGATAAGCCGATTGGGCTATGGTGTAATGGTAACACTACAGATTCTGGTCCTGTCATTCATGGTTCGAGTCCGTGTAGCCCAACAATCGACGGAACGCCTAAACAGCGTTCCGTTTTTTTTATGCACTTTTCGCAGTGCTTGCCTATGGCAGATTGGTGTTCGCAGAGAGCCTGGCGCACATTTATTTACTCGCGCGCGCGTGACAAAATGCGCAGTTGGCAAGCATTTTGAACATAATATAGTATAGAGTAAACTGAAATAGATATGAAAAACAAGAAAGAGACCGAACAAACTATTGATAACGAGAAGTTTAGCACCGAGCAGGGCTTCGATGCAGGTGAGAATTATCCCAACTGTGAGGGTGAGTCGTGTGACAATGTGGCAGATGATGATGCTCAGCAGACTGACAATTCGGCAGAGACTGACGCTCAGAGTAGTGTAGCAGCCGAGGTGGCAGAGTGGAAAGATAAATATCTCCGTCTGCAAGCCGAGTTCGACAACTACCGCAAGCGTACCCTCAAAGAGAAGATGGATTTGGTGGCTGCCGGTGGTGAGGATGTCATCAAGGAGATGCTCGGCGTGGTTGACGATATGGACCGTGCGCAGGCAAGTATGGCTGCATCGGACAATATCGACTCTATCCGCGAGGGTGTTGAGCTGATTGCCCGCAAACTCTCGGAGGTGATGCGTGCCAAGGGTGTTAGCGAGATTGAGGCGGTGGGTCTGCCTCTCGATACTGACCTGCACGAGGCTATTGCTAAGTTCCCTGTTGAGGATGAGCGCAAGGGCTTGATTATCGATGTTGTTCAGAAGGGTTACAAGTTGAAAGATAAGGTTATCCGCTACGCAAAGGTTGTAGTGGGTGAATAGGCTAAGATACTATTATGGCAAAGAGAGATTACTACGAGGTGCTTGGCGTTGAGCGTAATGCCAACGCTGACGAGATAAAGAAGGCCTACCGCAAGGCGGCCATCCAATATCACCCCGACAAAAACCCGGGCAATGCAGAGGCCGAGGAGAAGTTCAAAGAGGCTGCTGAGGCTTACGATGTGCTGAGCAACCCCGACAAACGTGCCCGTTACGACCAGTTTGGTCACGCAGGTATGGATGGTGGCGCAGCAGGTGGTGCTGGTGGCTTTGGCGGAGGCTTCTCGATGGATGATATCTTCCGCAACTTTGGCGATATTTTTGGTGGTCACTTTGGTGGCTTTGGCGGTTTTGGTGGCTTCGGAGGTCAGCAGGGTGGCCAAAGAGTCAATCGTGGCTCCGACCTGAGAGTTAAGGTGCGCCTCTCGTTGAAAGAGGTTGCTGAGGGTGCAGTGAAGAAACTCAAAATCAACAAGATGGTATCGTGCGACGAGTGCGGTGGCTCGGGTGCAAAGGATGCTCACTCGAAGGGCACTTGCCCCAACTGTAATGGCGCAGGATACGTTACCGAGATTGTAAACAGCTTCTTTGGCAGAGCACAGACCCAGCGTGTATGTCCTACTTGTGGCGGCGAGGGTAAGGTTATCACTTCGCCTTGCTCCAAGTGTCGTGGCGAGGGTATCGTGCGTGGCGAGGAGGTGATTGAGATTAATATCCCTGCCGGTGTTGGCGAGGGTATGCAACTCTCCGTCAGCGGCAAGGGTAATGCTGCTCGTCGTGGTGGTATTAATGGCGATTTGCTGGTAGTTATCGAGGAGGAGCACAACCCCGAACTCGTGCGCGACGGTAATGACCTGCTACACAACCTCAAAATCCCCGTAACGACTGCTATTCTTGGTGGTGAGGCGGAGGTGCCCACTGTTGACTCGCGTGTACGCATCAAGATTGCTGAGGGTACTCAGCCAGGAAAGGTGTTGCGCTTGAAGGGTAAGGGTCTGCCCGATGTAAATGGTCGTGGTCGTGGCGATATCCTGGCGATTGTAGATGTGGCAATCCCCACTAAGTTATCGCGCGAGGAGAAGAAGTTGCTTGAGAAACTTGCGGCTCAGCCCTCTTTCCAGAAGGCTGAGACCCCTAAGGGTGAGCAAAACATTTTTGACAGAATGCGCAATTTCTTCGGATAGATTTCGTATATTTGTAAAAATTGTTAGAACACTAAATAGAATTTACTATGGCACTTTTCGGAGGACACTACAATCGCAAGCCGAGGCAGTTTGAGTACCGCCCGCTTTATTATGATCCCGAGCAGGAGGAGCGCGAGCGCCGCCGTCGATTGATGAAACTGCGCAAGGATATTGAGGATGCTGCTGAGGGTGGCGAGGTGAAGGAGTACGAGGAGGAGCCTACCCGTGCGGGCGATATCATCAGACGTAAGTTTGGTGCTGACAGAGAGTTCCGTGCTGAGATGGAGCGTCAGCGCAAGCGTAGAAATGTGCGTACCATTGCGTTGATATTTATCCTCTCATTGGCGATGATCTGGATTTTGAATAATGCTATGTAGGGCGAAAAAGCCGTCTGGCAGGTGATTTTGGTGTTGGAGCAGTTTTTGTGTCGCTCACATACGCTAAGTATGCTTCGCTTCACCAAAAACTACTCCGCCTAAAAATCCCTCAGCCATACGACTTTTTAAGGTAGTGAGGGTTGGGGTTGTAAGATAAAAAAATAAGAAAAGCGCCTGTAACGCTAATAGTGAGAAACAATAATTATAGCAAGATAGAGATAGGATAACTATGGCCAACATCTCGAAAATCAAACTACTACCCGATGTGGTGGCTAATCAGATAGCAGCGGGCGAGGTTGTACTCGGTCCCGCTTCTGTTGTTAAGGAGATGGTCGAGAACTCTGTCGATGCTGGAGCAGAGAGTGTGATTGTCAATTTCCGAGATGGCGGTCGTCAGCTGTTGCAGATAATTGACGATGGCGAGGGTATGTCGCCTGTGGATGCTCGATTGGCATTTGACAAACACGCAACAAGCAAGATAACCTCAGCTGAAGATATCTATCGTCTGCACACCTTCGGGTTTCGTGGCGAGGCTCTGGCCTCTATTGCGGCGGTTGCGCGTGTGGAACTCTGCACCCGCAGAGAGGAGGATGAGCTTGGTACTGAGGTGGTGATTGAGGGTAGTCGTTTTATTGAGAGTCACCCGAAGGCGTGCGCTAAGGGCTCATCCTTTATGGTGAAAAACCTCTTTTATAATCTTCCTGCGCGTCGTCGTGCATTGGAAGCCAAGAGTAGCAGTGCTCTGTCGCGTGCTCTGACCGATGAGTTCCAGAGGGTGGCACTCTGCCATCCGGAGGTGGCCTTCTCGTTGTATAGCAACGATTCGCCACTCTATAATCTGCCTGCTTCCAACCTCAAACAGCGTATTGTCGGGGTGGTGGGCAAGCGTTTTGCTAAAGATTTGTTGGAGGTGAATACCTCGACCACTATCGTTAAGGTTGAGGGTTTTGTGGGTGCTCCCGATGGCGCGGTGCAGAAGGGTGCCAAGCAATTTTTGTTTGTCAATGGCCGCTACTTCCGCTCCTCATACCTCGGCAAGGCAATCATACAGGCCTACGAGAAACTCATCCCCGCGGGTAGTCAACCCTCGTGGTTCTTGTATCTCACCGTCGATACCGAGGAGGTCGATGTGAATATCTCGCCCCAAAAGACCGAGATTCATTTCCTGCGTGGTGCTGAGATTTGGCAGATTATCAATGCCGCTGTCCGTGAGGCACTTGCCAAGCGCGGTGCAGTGCCAATGATGGATTTTGACACCTCGCAAGAGTTCTATATTCCCCCTATGGGTAGCAGTGAGCGTCAGCGCGAACTCGTCGAGCCACGCTCCACATTGCACACCGACTACAACCCATTCTCACCCCGATACTCCACACCGCGAGCCTCGTCTACCGCATCGTTTGCCGATTTTGAGATGCCCTATGAGGTGAGCTCCGAGAGCGATGAGATGAGCCGATTCGATAACTCGACTATGGAGTTTATCGAGAGTGGTGCGGAGGAGCAGCCCGCACTCTTTGAGGATAAGGGGTATAAAGGTATGCTCCCGATGTCGGGCGGCTATGTGGCAACCACTCTGCGTGGAGAACTTGCCATTGTCAATCTGGCGCGTGCAAGAGAGGCGATTCTGTATAAACGATACCTGCAGATGCTCTCGTCGGACAGCTCTGTCAGTCAGGCACTTTTGTTTCCTGAACGTGTGGTGCTGTCGAGCGACGATGTTACTCTGACAGGTGAGCACTTTGATGATTTGAGCCGTTTCGGTTTTGAGTTTACGGCTGTTGATGAGAATACTTTGGAGTTTACCGCTCTGCCTGCCGATGTGAGTGTGGGTGAGTTGTCGGATATCCTCTACGATATTATCGACCGACTGAGGGACGATGTGGAACTCTCCACTGTCGAGCGCAGGGAACATATGGCAGCTATGCTTGCAGGGCGTGGTGAGGCTAAGGAACTCTCGGAGGGTGAGCAACTTGCCATCCTGGAGGCTATGGAGGGTGGCGAGGGTTACTCATTTACTGCCGATGGTCGAGCTGTGGTTAAGATTGTTGGTCGCGAGGAGTTGCGAACAATGTTTTCGAGATAAAAATTGAGAGATATGAATATGGGAATGAGAGGGAGTGTCAATATGCCTCCCGTGGTGAAGAACTTGTTGATTGTTAATGTGATAGTCTTCCTTGCACAGACTATCCTGCCTCTCCCTCTGCGCGAGGGTCTGTTGGAGTACGGTGCGCTGCACTTCTGGAAGTATGACAACTTCTTCCCCTATCAGATTTTTACCTATATGTTTATGCACGCCGATATCAGCCACCTCTTCTTCAATATGTTTGCGCTGTGGATGTTCGGCCGAATTATCGAGTACGACCTTGGTAGTCGCCGCTTTTTGCTCTACTACCTGGTGTGCGGTATGGGTGCGGGCTTGATTCAGCTCGGAGTACAGGGCATCGAGTGGGGTGTGCTTGCCGCTCAGGGTGTGATGCCCCAGAGCCTCTCGATGATGCGTATTATGTATAGTACCACGATTGGTGCTTCGGGTGCTGTCTTTGGTATCTTGCTCGCCTTTGGTATGATTCATCCCAACAATGTTATTATGCTGATGTTCCCGCCTATTGCACTGAAAGCCAAATGGTTTGTGGTGATATATGGTGCTGTCGAACTCTTGGCTGGTGTGGCAGGCACAGGTGGTGCTGTGGCTCACTTTGCCCATCTGGGCGGTATGCTCTTTGGATGGCTGCTGCTTCGCTATTGGAAGAAAAAACGCGAGATTTTTTACTAAACATCAGACAAACCTCCAACATCTATGGCAGACTACGGATACTATGGCTCGGCTCCACGCGAGGAGCGTCGCAAGAGTGGCTTTTTTGGTCGCCTCTTCGACTTGCTGATGCTGCTTGTCACTTGGGCGGCATCGCTGTCGCTGCTCTTGGCTCTCTTCTCGCAGGTGGTCAATCCAAATAGTATCTCGTGGCTCTCATTCTTAGGGTTGGCATATCCGATTATCTACCTTATCTGTCTTGGCTGTGCTCTCTATTGGGTTGTGCGCTGGCGCAAACATTTCTTCCTCGCTCTGTTGGTGCTTGTTATCGGCTTCGGAGGCTCTAAACACTTCTTCGACCCTCAGTTCAAGCGACTCTATGATGGGAGCAAGGAGGAGGTGCGCACCGACTTGAAGGTGATGACCTACAATGTTTTGGGCTTTAATAAACAGTTGGATGTACCCGAAACATCTACTGTCCAACTTGTGGCTCGTCTGGCCGACTCAGCGCGTGTGGATATCCTCTGTATGCAGGAGTTTGTCTATAATGAGAAGAATATCTCCACCTTTGCCGATGAGGCTCCCAGGCTGAAATATAACGTTTTCCATAATATGGATAAACGCATTGCGGGTAATAACGGACAGGGTATTGTGATTATGAGTGCCTATCCTATTGTGCGTCACGATATTGTGGATTGCGACTCTACTTTTATGCGTTCCCTCTGGGCCGATGTGCGTATCGGCACGGATACTGTGCGTGTTGTTGCAAACCACCTCCAATCGACCTCGATTAGCAAGGAGGATAGGGCGCACACGCTAACGCCACAGATTGTGGCCGACTCGATGCGCGAGGAGCGACTCACCGAGCTTGCAGGCCGCCTGGCTAAGAATTACGCTATCCGCGCCAATCAGGCCGATAGCCTTGCCCAGTTTGTGGCCGCCTCGCCATACCCGACAATTGTCTGTGGTGATTTCAACGACACGCCAATATCCTATGTCTACCACCGCGTGGCTAAGGATATGACCGACACCTTTGTTATGCGCAAGGAGGGAAGAAATGCAACCTTTGACGGATTTTTGAACATTTTCCGTATCGATTATATCTTTGTTGGCGAGGGTGCACAGCCCGACAAAAAGCGCAAGAAGGATAACACTGCCGAAGCCGGCAACCTTACCCCTCGCACCTATATCTCTCCCGATGTCAACTACTCCGACCACTATCCCGTTATAGTTGGGCTGAATATCAATAGACCTGTCGAGGAGTAATTTTGTAACAAATATTCTGCTCTGCGCTCATAATTGTAGCGTTATTACAGCCAAAGATTTCTTTGTTTTTTTGGGAAATCTTGGGTTGTTTTATTTGTGGCTATCTATTGCTTTATTTCTTTGGTTTTCTTATATTTGCAGTACCACCACTTATTATCATTTATTAACCATTAAAACTTTACGATTATGAAAAGAGTTTTAATTCTATTCGTGGGTGCTTTTACCCTATTTTCGTGTGGCGTTGATGAGGTGGGTTTGGAGGTGAGTGATAATGCTACACCGAATTCTGCTATTAGCA
>JAZUCV010000028.1:0-5795 GCA_045639285.1 Tidjanibacter sp. | reverse complement strand
ACAAATGACAGCCTGCTGAATAGCAGGTGTTTTTTGTGTATATGGCGCGAGAGTTTACTCGCGTATGCCATATATACAAAAAACAACCGAAGATACAATCTTCGGCTGTCGTTAAATTCCGTGATCCAGCTGGGGCTCGAACCCAGGACCCCATCCTTAAAAGGGATGTGCTCTACCTGCTGAGCTACTAGATCTCCGAGTGCTTAAAAGCGGTGCAAATATAGTGTCTTTTTTCGATTCTGCAAAAAGTTTTCTTATTTTTTCGATATTCGGGGTGTTTTGTGCTCCTCTGTTTTGGGATACTCATCAAAAAATTATATCTTTGTCCAAATGCAAACTAATTTTTAACCACAATAATTACTCTAAAAAATGTGTAAGGTTCTTATTATTGGAGCGGGTGGTGTAGGTACTGTTGCTACCTACAAGATAGCCGCTAACCCTGTTTTTACTGATGTTATGCTGGCAAGCCGCACAAAGAGCAAGTGCGACGATATTGCCAAGGCTATTGGTGGTGACAGAGTCAAGACTGCCCAGGTGGATGCTGACTCGGTTGAGGAGTTGTGCGCTCTGATGAACTCGTTTAAGCCCGATATTTGTGTTAATGTGGCTCTTCCTTATCAGGATCTTACCATTATGGAGGCCTGCTTGCAGTGCGGTGTGAACTATCTTGACACTGCAAACTACGAGCCCAAGGATGAGGCTCACTTTGAGTATTCGTGGCAGTGGGCTTATCGCGAGCGTTTCGAGAAGGCAGGTCTGACCGCTATTCTCGGTTGTGGTTTCGACCCCGGTGTGTCGGCAATCTTTGTGGCTCACGCCGCTAAGCACCACTTCGACGAGATTCACTACCTCGATATCGTTGACTGCAACGCAGGTAACCACGGTATGGCATTTGCCACCAACTTCAATCCCGAGATTAACATCCGCGAGGTGACCCAGAACGGTAAGTATTGGGAGGATGGTAAGTGGGTTGTTACCAAGCCCCACGAGATTCACCAGCCTCTGACCTATCCCGGCATTGGAGAGCGTGAGTCCTACCTCATCTACCACGAGGAGCTGGAGAGCCTTGTGCTCAACTTCCCCACCATCAAGCGTGCTCGTTTCTGGATGACCTTTGGTCAGGAGTACCTCACACACCTGCGCGTGATTCAGAATATCGGTATGGCTCGTATCGACCCCATTATTTACAATGGTGTTGAGATTGTGCCTATCCAGTTCCTGAAGGCTGTGTTGCCCGATCCCAAGAGCCTTGGTGCAAACTATACCGGCCAGACCTCAATCGGTTGCCGTATCCGTGGTGTGAAGAACGGTGAGGAGCATACCTATTATATCTATAACAACTGCGACCACGAGGAGGCCTTCAAGGAGACCGGTACTCAGGCCGTAAGTTATACCACCGGTGTTCCCGCAGCGCTTGGTGCAGCGATGTTTGCCAAGGGTTACTGGCGTATGCCCGGTGTGCACAATGTAGAGGAGTTCGATCCCGATCCCTTCTTGGCTGAGTTGGGTGAGCAGGGTCTGCCCTGGGTTGAGCTCCACGATATCAATCTTGAATTGTAAGAGAGAGTGCATACTCTGAAAGATAGAGAGTTTGAGGCGTTGGGTGCGGCATTGAGTCGCATCCCATCGCCCTGCTATGTGTTGCAGGAGAGCAAGCTGCTTGAGAATCTTGCTCTGATTGACCGTGTCCGCAAGGAGGCGGGGGTGGAGATTATCGTGGCTCTGAAGGCCTCGGCTATGTGGAGCATATTCCCCATCCTGGCTCAGCACTCAGACGGTGCTACTGCAAGTTCGCTGGCGGAGGCGCGTTTGGTTTATGAGAAGTATGGCGCAAGGTCGCACACCTACGCCCCGGTCTATACCGAGGAGGAGTTCGACGAGCTGATGAGTCTGAGTGACTTTATCACCTTCAACTCCGTCAGTCAGTTTGAGCGTTTCGGGGGCAGGGCGATACTCAATGGTATCTCCTGCGGTTTGCGTATCAACCCCGAGTACTCCACCGTGGAGACCGATTTGTATAATCCTGCAAGTCCCACAAGCCGTCTGGGTGTACCTGCGAGTGAGTTGCAGGAGTTGCCCGAGGGTATTGAGGGCTTGCACTTCCACTCCCTTTGCGAGTCGCGTCCCGATGACTTGCGAGGTACGTTGCAGGCTGTGGAGGAGCGTTTCGGCCACTTGATAGATAAGGTGAAGTGGTTTAATATGGGTGGTGGACACCTGATGACCCACGCCGAGTATGATGAGCAGGAGTTGATAGAGATACTCCGTGGCTTTAGGGAGCGTCACCCTCACCTGAGAGTGATTCTTGAGCCGGGCAGTGCCTTCACTTGGCGCACGGGTGAGCTTGTGGCTACGGTTGAGGATGTTGTGCGTCACGGTGGTCAGCCTACGGCTATGCTCAATGTGTCGTTTGCCTGCCATATGCCCGATTGTCTGGAGATGCCCTATAAGCCCGCTATTGTGGGTGCTCGCGATGCCGAGGAGGGTGAGCAGGGTTGGCGTTTGGGTGGCAATAGCTGTCTGGCGGGCGACTTTTATGGTGATTGGGTCTTCGAGGAGGAGCCTAAGGTGGGCGACAGAGTTATCTTCGAGGATATGATTCACTATACGATGGTGAAGACCACGATGTTCAATGGCGTGACCCATCCCTCGATTGCCATTCTCCACACCGACGGAGAGCTGGAGGTGGTGCGCAAGTTCAGTTTTGAAGATTACAGGGACCGTATGTCCTGATAGAGATAACCCAAAAGAATAATGGATAAGAAATTTGAGGCTACACAATATAAACTTGTTTGTGTGGCAACAGGCAGAGAGTTTGATGACGAGGGCTGGGTGCTTGACGATCGTCAGAGTAAGAGTCCCTCGCTGGTGAGAGCACAGTATGAGAAAAAGCAACTCACTGTGGGCGAGGATGATATGGGTCTGTATAAATTTGCAGATTGGTTACCCGTAAACCACACTCTCAAAGGCTCGGCTGCCCCTGTTACCTACAAGAGCGAAGGCTTGGCCAAGGAGTTGGGGCTGGAGAATCTCTATATCACCTTCAACGGTTATTGGCCTGAGAAGGGTGCTGGGATGAAGACCTGCTCGTTCAAGGAGACTGAGGCCTACTCGGTGTGTGGCAGATTTGATGCCGAGTGCGGTCAGGTGCTGGTTGTGGCCTCGGCAGGTAATACCGCGAGAGCATTTGCCAAGGTGTGCTCGGATAATAATATTCCTCTATTGCTCTGTGTGCCAGAGGATTGTCTGAGTGCTTTGTGGTTTGATGCGCCGCTTAACGACTGTGTGAAACTTATCTGCTCGGAGCACGGCTCGGACTATTTTGATGCTATCCGACTGAGCAATATGGCGACCAAGTCGAAGAGATTTGTGGCTGAGGGAGGTGCTAAGAATGTGGCTCGTCGTGACGGTATGGGTACCACAATGCTCTCGGCGGCGACTACCATAGGCCGTATCCCCGACTACTATTTCCAGGCTGTGGGTAGCGGTACGGGTGCTATTGCCGCGTGGGAGATGAACCTCCGACTGATTGAGGATGGCAGATTTGGCGACCATAAGGCGAAACTTATGGTGTCGCAGAACGCCCCCTTTGTGCCTATGTATGATGCGTGGAGGGCCGACTCGCGCCATATGCTGCCCTACGAAGATAACAAGGCTCGCCGCGATGCAGGCATTATTGATGCGAAGGTGCTCTCGAATCGTCGCCCGCCCTACGGGATTATCGGCGGATTGTACGACGCGATGAAGGATACCGATGGCGAGATGTTTGTGGTGACTAATCCCAACCTGCGTAAGGCGGCACGCCTCTTTGAGGAGGTCGAGGGTATCGATATCCACCCCGCAGCTGCTGTGGCTGTTGCCTCGTTGCAGAAGGCTGTTGCCGAGGGCAGGGTAGAGCGCGATAAGGTTGTTATGCTCAATATTACCGGAGGCGGTGAGCGCAAGTTCAAGCACGACCACGAGATTTTCTACCTGAAGCCTGCGGCGGTTTTCCCGATTACCGCTACCGATGGCGAGGTTATTGAGAAGGTGGAGGCTCTGTTTGAGTAAGCGATTGATAATTAATATTATGGATTGCCCGAGTGAGTCTGTCGCTCGGGCATATTTTTAGAATAAGGCGTGGAGGTAAACGAAATTCTGACTGCCATCAGGGAGCGTAAGGGAGTTCCTGAGTTGTTGCATCAACTGCGGTGTAGTGCTGTGAGTTACTACTCGGTGGATAGGAGTGCTGCGTCATATCTTGCTTATTGCCACGAGATTGGGGTGGGTGTTGAGTGCGACCCCTATACCGCTATGCAGTGGTATCGCCTTGTGCTCGATGGTGCTTCGGCTAATTGGCAGAGCAGTTGGGTGGCGGAGCGACTTGCGCTATTGGAGAGGATGAATCCACAATCGACCTATGGGGTGGGGGAGAAGATAGAGATTGAGGATTGCGAGATTGGCACGATTGTAAATACGCAAAATGATAAACCGCTGACTATCAGGGTGCGGGATGGCGTTGTCAGTGTTAATGGCAGAGTGGGCGATCCGTATGACAGAGTGGTTGGGGCGGTTGCTCTGCGCCTTACGGAGCGCGAACGCAGACGCGAGGACGATGGCCTGCCACAAGTGATTGATGAACGGTTTGAGCGTAACTACGACCACTGCAGGCTAAGAGTGTCGGTCGAGGGCTCCAAGTGGGGTTGTCGCATAGAGGGAGATTGTGGTGTTGTGACTGTTCCGGTCGGGACTTGCTTTGCGCAACGTGCTGTGCGAGAAACGATTATCGGCTATGCCAAACGTGCTATGCATACGATTGGCGAACGGTATGTTGGGCAACGCCTGGCGCAACTCTCGGCTCAGACGGGACTGCCCTATGACGAGTTCCACTATGGGTGCGAAACGAATGCCTGGGGCATCTATCATCGCGATAAAAGACGCATCGACCTGTCGAAACACCTTATCAAGTTGCCCTCGCTGGCTATCGACGCTGTGATTGTCCACGAACTCTGCCACCAAATATCTGCCGCCCACGATAGTAAATTCTACGACGCCCTGCGCACCTATGGCGGCCCCGAACTCTACCGCTACGACACCAACTTCATCCCCACCGCCAAAGCCCCTGCGGATATCTGATTGGTGGCTTTGGGGCTGATTTCAATCACTGAACCCTAAGACAATAAAACAACGGCAGTCGCTTAATTGCGACTGCCGTTTTTTGTATGCTCATATATCAATAAGTTAATTGATAACCATAAGTTTATTTTAAGGTTGGTGGCTGAAAACCACCAACCATTATTTAAATTTAACTTACGATTTAATTATGAATCAAGTTATACGAAGTTTCTACCATTACATATTCAAAATCAGTATCTTGGTCGTTGTATCCATTTGTTGTTTCCTGTCGCCATGCTTCTAAACCTTGTTCTACTTCGGAATAGTCAGAGCCTTTGGGATAGTGCACATATAAAACACTTGATTGGTTCCAAAAAAATCTGTTATCAAACCATGGGTCATATAATTTGGGGCATTTCTCAGAAATAAAATACAAATGTTTTTCTTCTAAATTTTCTCCGAAGCCTGTCATAAAATCAGTGCCAACTTCCTCTAAATTCTCTGGCAATATCAAACAATCAGCATTGAAAAGCCCTCCCAAGGCTTTATATGTATCTATCTTTTTCGGAATTATATACTTTAGTGTTGTAAATTAGATTGACATTAAATATCCTTAATGATATATTTATAAAAAGAACCCCATTGCTTGAACAATGAGGTTAAGAAACTATTTAATATAGTTTACTCTGATAGTTTATTAG